>JBEBHI010000005.1:0-49922 GCA_040080935.1 Terricaulis sp. | reverse complement strand
CCTGCGCTCGCCATCGGATGCTCCTCTTTGCCTAAGTGAGGTGCGCGGGTAAGAGACGCAAGCGAAACAAAGGGAATCTCATGCGCGTGCTCTACGAACGCGACGCCGATCCGGCGCTAATCAAGGCCAAAAGCGTTGCCGTTATCGGCTACGGCGCCCAAGGCCACGCCCACGCGCTGAATTTGCGCGATAGCGGCGTCAACGTTGTCGTCGCTCTGCACAGAACGGCGCGCCGCTTGGCCGACGCAGAACGTGATGGCTTCGCTCCGATCACCGTCGCCGAAGCCGCCGCCAGTTGCGATGTGCTGGTGATGTGCGCGCCCGACGAAGTGATGCCCGATCTCTACGCTGCTGAAATCGCGCCGCACTTGCGGGCAGGGCAGACGCTGATGTTCGTGCACGGCTTCGCGTATCATTTCGGCTTCATCAAACCGCCCGCCGACATCAACGTCGTCATGGTCGCCCCCAAGGGCCCCGGCAAAGCGCTCCGCGAAGCGTACACGCGCGGTGGCGGCTTGCCTGCCATCGTCGCCATTGCCCACGACACTGGCGGCGCTGAAGCGCTCGCATATTCCTACGGCGCCGCCATCGGCTGCGGCCGTGCCGGCATGATTGCCTCAAGCTTCAAGATCGAAACCGAAGGCGATCTCTATTGCGAACAAGTCGTCCTCTGCGGCGGCCTCACGCACCTCATCCGCACTGCCTGGGAAGTGCAAGTCGAAGCGGGGACGCCGCCAGAACTCGCGTACTTCGATTGCCTGCACGAAGTGAAATTGCTTTCCGACCTGATCCACGAACGCGGCATCGCCGGCATGCACCTCGCCATCTCCAACACCGCCGAATACGGCGAATACGTCACCGGCCCAAGGATCATCGACGCGAACGTGAAGGACGCGATGCGTGCCACACTAGCCGACGTGCAAAGTGGCAAGTTCGCAAACCAATGGATGGCCGAGCACCGTGCCGGTGGGCCAAATCTTGCGAAAATGCGCGAAGCGGCGGCGGCTCATCCTATCGAAGCGGCGGGACGTGCCGTCCGCGCCTTGCTAGGAAGCGCCTCATGAGCACACGCATCGGCACACCACTCTCCCCGTCAGCGCTCAAAGTCATGTTCCTCGGCGGCGGCGAACTCGGCAAGGAAGTCGTCATCGAACTCCAGCGCCTGGGCGTCGAGACCATCGTGGTCGACCGCTACGCCAACGCGCCAGCGCAACAAGTCGCGCACCGCTTCCACGTCATCGACATGACCGACGCGACAGCCCTCCGCGCACTCGTCGAGCAGGAACGCCCGCATCTCATCGTCCCTGAGATCGAAGCCATCGCCACCGACGAACTTGTCGCCATCGAGCGCGACAAGCTCGCGACCGTGATCCCCACCGCGAAAGCCGCGCACTACACGATGAACCGCGAACGCATCCGCGTGCTGGCGGCCGAAGAGCTGAAGCTGCCAACCTCGCCTTACGCCTTCGCGTCCTCGCTCGAAGAGATGCAAGCCGCGGTCGACAAGATCGGCTTCCCGAATTTCGTAAAGCCGGTGATGTCGTCCTCCGGCAAAGGCCAGAGCCGCCTCAAGAGCCAAGTCGACGTCGCGCCCGCGTGGGACTACGCGCTTAGCGGTGGCCGCGTGAAGCAACCGCGCGTGATCGTTGAAGGGCAGGTGATGTTCGATTTCGAAATCACCTTGCTCACAGTTCGCGCCGCTTCCGGCACGCATTTTTGCGAACCTATCGGCCATGTCCAAGTCGATGGCGATTACGTCGAAAGCTGGCAGCCGCAAGCGATGAGCCCAAAGGCGCTTGAACGTGCGCGCGACATCGCCGGCAAAGTCACCGAAGCGCTTGGCGGCTACGGTATCTTCGGCGTCGAACTCTTCGTCAAAGGCGATGACGTCTGGTTCAGCGAAGTCAGCCCACGCCCGCACGACACCGGCCTCGTAACGCTCGTCTCACAAGTGCAGAGCGAATTCGCACTCCACGCTCGCGCTATTCTCGGGCTGCCCGTTGACACTTCACTTCGCGCACCCGGCGCCAGCGCCGTCATCTACGGTGGCATGGAAGCCGAAGGCATAGCCTTCGATGGTGTCGCCGAAGCACTCAGCATCCCTGAAACCGAACTTCGTCTCTTCGGCAAACCCGAAAGCTTCAAGAAGCGCCGCATGGGCGTCGCCGCTTCGCGCGGGAAAACCACCGACGAAGCTCGCGCACGCGCCAAACAAGCCGCAAGCGCCGTCAAACCGGTGAAGCCGTGAACCGTCCGCCACTGCCGGACGCGCCATACACAGGCGGCTGCCTCTGCGGCGCGGTGCGCTACAGCTATAATGCCCGCCCACTGGCGCTGAACGCGTGCCATTGCACCGATTGCAAAAAGCTCTCCGGCTCATCTTACTTCGCGGTCGTGCAATCACGCGGCGAAGCCTTCAGCTACACCGGCGAGACCACGCATCATCGCAAAACCGCCGACTCCGGTCGCGGCGTCGACATTCACCGCTGCGCCACCTGCGGCACGCGCCTCTGGCACACGCCGGCCGGTTCAACCGAACTTGTGTTCTTCGCCGCCGGCACGCTCGATGATCCAACTTGGTTCGTGCCGACGTCGCACATCTGGGCCTCACGGGCTCAGCCCGATGTCGTCTTCGCGCCGGATGCCCTGGTGATCGACGGCGCGCCAGCGGATCGCAAACCGATCTGGGATCGGTTCAACGAAATCTATCCGCCGCGCCCATGAAGCCGAAGGCCACAGACGAAGAGGTCCGCGCGTCGTTCGCGGAAGTCGTCAACATGACGCCGCGCGAAATCGCTGACTGGCACAAGACTGAACACTCCGCCTCGGTAGGCCAAGATTCCGGCGACGGTGTTTCGGTTGGCGTCAAAGCCGGCCAACGCACCATCGCGCTGCTCAAATCCAAACGCGCGCCGGCGCCCGACGACATCAAACACATGCGCCGCGTCATTAGCTTTATCCGTCGCCTCTCAATGCAAGCCCCACGCAAAAATCGCGAAACCTCACGCTGGCGCTACGCGCTGATGAATTGGGGCCACGATCCACTCAGCACCACCGACGCTGACAGCCCCTGGCGCTGAACCGCTCACGGCGCTAGCGTCCCGCGCAAAAGGGGAGACGCCGCGATGCCAACAGAACAGAAGCCCATGAATTCCGGCTACGGCATGCGCACCGACGCGCGTGACGCAACCGGCGGCCGCGATCTCAAGGGCAAAGTCGCGATCGTCACCGGGGGCTATTCCGGCCTGGGCCTCGAAACCACCAAAGCGCTCGCTGGCGCTGGCGCAATCGTTATCGTGCCCGCGCGCTCGGCCGAGAAGGCCCAACAAGCGCTCGCTGGCATTGCCAATGTTGAGCAAGCCGCACTCGATCTCGCCGACCCCAAGAGCATCGACGCGTTCGCCGGCGGCTTTCTCTCGCGCACCAAGAAACTCGACATCCTGATCAACAACGCCGCCATCATGGCGTCACCGTTGATGCGCGACGCACGCGGCTACGAAGCGCAATTCGCCACCAATCACCTGGGCCACTTTCAACTGACCGCTCGCCTTTGGCCGGCGCTGGCAGCCGCTGACAATGGCGCGCGTGTCGTCTCGCTCAGCTCAATCGGCCACCGCATCTGCCCGCCCGATCTCGAAGATCCGAACTTCGAGCGCAGCGAATACAACAAGTGGATGTCCTACGGCCGCGCCAAATCCGCCAACGCACTCTTTGCCATCGGCCTCGACAAACGCGGCGCCCCACACAACGTCCGTGCCTTTGCCGTCCACCCCGGCGGCATTATGACCGATCTGCAGCGCTACATGCCGGAAGAAGAAAAGCGCGCCATGGGTTGGATCGACGCTGACGGCAAAGTCGACGAGCGTTTCAAAACGCCGAGCCAAGGCGCTGCCACCAGCGTCTGGTGCGCCACCAACGCGCAACTCGACGGGCAGGGCGGCGTCTATTGCGAAGATTGCGACATCGCTCAACAAGTGCCGCCAGATCACAAAGCCATGGCGGGCGTGCGCCCGTGGGCGATCGATCCGGTGCTCGCCGACAAGCTCTGGACGCTGAGCGAAAAGATGACCGGCGTAAAATTCGCGCCGTGACGCGCGGCGCGACGGATCAGCCTCGCTGGTGCGTTTATATCGTACCATGCCCATGAACCGCCGCGCCTTCCTCGCCGCCGGCGCCGCCGCGTGCCTCGCAACGCCCGCCGCCGCGCAAGTCTTCAACTTCGATGCCGCCGCTGCGTACTCGGCAGAACGACGCGGCGTCTCGATGCTCGCCATGCGTCAGGGCGAAGTTATCTTCGAGGACTACCCGAACGAAGGCGGCGTCACGCGTGGCTGGGAATTGGCCAGCGGCACAAAGAGCTTCACCGGTGTGATGTGCGCCGCCGCGATCCAAGACCGCCTGATCTCATCATGGGACGAGCACGCCGCCGATATGCTCACAGAGTGGCGCGGCGACGATCGCCGTCACATCACCATCCGCCACTTGCTCTCACTCACCAGCGGCATCGGCGGCGGCCCCATTGCGCGCCCGCCGACATATGCGGATGCGATCGCGCAGCGAACCGAAGCCCCGCCTGGCCAACGCTTCGCCTACGGCCCAACGCCATTCCAAATCTTCGGCGAAATCATCCGCCGCAAGACCGACGGCGATCCGCTCGATTATCTCACGCGGCGCATCCTCGCGCCGCTGAGCATCGAACCAACGGCGTGGCGCCGCGGCGCCGATGGCATGCCGCACATGCCTTCAGGCGCCGGTCTCACAGCGCGCGATTGGGCGCGCTTTGGTTGGTTTGTTCTGCAAGGCGGCGAGGGCAGAGTAGATCGCGACGCGTTGCGCGAGTGCTTCAACGGCTCACGCGCCAATCCTGGCTACGGTCTCAGCTTCTGGCTTTTGCGCGCCGGTCTCGTCCCGCCTGGTCGCAACGCCGGCATCGAGATCGACACGACGTTATCCGAACGCTTCGGCGGCATCACCATGGCGGCAGGCGCCGGCAATCAGCGCCTTTATCTCATTCCTGCGCTCGATCTGGTCATCGCGCGCCAAGCCACAGGCATCCTGCAGGCGCTCATGCGCCGTGAACGCGGCCCGCAATGGTCCGACGCAGAATTTCTGCGCCTCGCGCTTGGTTCAATCGAACGTCAGTAACCTGCAGCAGCTGCGAGCAAGCGCGACGTGATGCCGTAGGCGTAGGAGCGAGCGCCTGCCGGCCGGCACGTACCCTGGAAGTCGTGATATTCAACGCACGCTAACTGTCCGTCGACAATCAGCAGACGCACCCAGCCCGGCGTGCCGCCATTATATGTGTATTCACCATACACCAGCCGATCCCGGCCGTTGCGCGCTTCGACGCGCGTATTGCGCACGCTGCCGCGATCGTAGCGATTGAACATCCAGCTCCAGGAATCGCGCGTGATGATGCGATCCATGACCGCATCCATTTCGCTCATTGAGCTTACGGCGCGATAGACGGTGGGGCCCGTGTAAGCCTCCTGCACACGTATCCGCGCCGCCGGCTCGATCTTCACCTGAAGCTCGGAGATCTCCGTCTGCAGCTCGCGCGATATACAGACGAGCTCGCTGTCGCAGCGTTCGCGCCGGTGCGCGAAATAGTCGTAGTCGGCTTGGGTTTGCCGCGCGGCGCCGCGCCAATATTTCACCTGATCGTCGAGATCGTCGATCTCGCCTTCGGCGCAGAGTTCGCGCTGCTCCGTCGTGATCTGCTGGCGGCATTGCAAAGACTGCGCGTGCGCATCGCCTGAAAATGAAAGCATGGCCGCAAACATCGCCACCGCTGCGGTCAGTACAAGACGCATCGAAACCTCCCCAGGTTTCCAAACGCTAATCCGCGCTAACCATAAAAGCTAGCTTTGTTGGCGTTTCATAAACTGTGTCATGCGCAGCGCCATCAACGCTTCCGCAACAACGCGCGTGTTAACTTTGGCGAAACGCCCAGAAAAGGCGTGGTGGGACGTCAATGTCGAAGACCGCAACAGCAGCCGCAATCGGTGTGCGCCGCGCCTGGCTAGGCGTCGGCGCTCCTATCATTGGGCTGGTGGCAGTCATCATCGCGCTCGCGGTCTTTGCATTCGCGTCAATTGCCCACGACCAAGATCGCGCCTTCGAACGCAACAGCGCCACTCTTGTCTTCAATGGTCTTGAGGGCAGGGCGCGGATGATGGGGGCGGTGGGCCTCGACTATGCCAACTGGGACGCTGCGTTCGAGAACATCAGCGCCAGCTGGAATCAGGAATGGGTCGACGGCAATCTCTATTCGAGTGTTGCGGACGTCATGGTCATGTTCCGGCAAAGCGGCGCGGTCCGCTACAGCTGGGGCAACGAGACCTATGAAGGCGACGCTGCGGCTATTGCGGCCATCGTAGCGCAAGCCGGCGCAGAATTGCCGAACCTCCGGCGCCTCGCGCGCACGCCAACGCCGGCCGAGACCGTAGCGCACACGTACGCGCGGTTCGGCGATAGTCTTCTGGTCATCGCAGTGGTGCCTATCACGCGCGAGGACAACGCTACGCGCATCGCCTACAATCCGCTGCGCGGGTATGACTATCTCGCGGTCGTCAAAGTCATTGATGCCGCCGGTTTCGCCCAGGCGAGCCGCTCAATGTCGCTAGAAGACTTTCATTTCGTTGCGCCCAACGCCGTGCTCGCAAGCAACACGATTTCGTTGCCCGTTACGACAGCATCAGGAACGAATGTCGGCAGTCTTGTTTGGGCCAACACGCACCCAGGCTCGACCGCATTTCAAAACCGCATCTGGCCCGTCATCATCGGCCTGCTGTGCATCGGTGCGCTGACGCTACTGATTACGCGTCATCTCGTGTCGCACCAAATTCGCGCGATGGCGGGCGCTGAAGCCGTGCTCGAAGCCAGCCGCGTGAAATCAGAATTCCTTGCGAAGGTCGGCCACCAGCTGCGCACGCCACTTGATGGCATCATCGGCTACGCGGAGATCATCCAAGAGGAAACGGACTCGCCGGCCGCGCGTAGCGACGCTGAGCGCATTCTCTCTGCCGCGCGTCACCTCAACGTGCTGTTAAACGATATCCTCGATCAATCGCGCCTTGATACGGACCGCATAAGCGTGAAGCGCGAAGTGCTGCCTGTCGTCGGAATGGTCGCCGAAGTGCACGGCTTGATGCGACCCGCCGCGCGAACCGCGGGTGTCAATCTCACGGTCCAACCCAGCGCTGCCGCCACCTACATCGTCGCCGATCACGTCCGCTTGCGCCAATGCTTGCTCAATCTGATTGGCAACGCCATCAAGTTCGCGCCGCGCGGAACCGTCAGCATCAAGACGCGCGTGCAAGAGCGCGAAGGCGGCGACATCGTCGTGTTCGACATCGTCGATGACGGCATCGGCATCGCCAAAGCCGAGCAAGAAAATCTGTTCAAGCCGTTTAGCCACGCCAATGCGCAGATTGCCGAGATTTACGGCGGCGCGGGCCTCGGCCTCTCCATCGCCCGCGACCTCGCGCGCGCGATGGGCGGCGATATCGTTGTGACCAGCGAACTCGGGGAGGGCGCCACGTTTAGCTTGTTCGTCCCTGTCGCCAGCCCAAAGGCGCTCAAGGCCGCCTAATTCAGCTCCGTTGACATACCTCGAAAACCGATGTAACTCGTCAACCCATGATGGATGAGGCCGTCCTCGATTGGGAAAAGCGCTGGCGGAAGGCGGTTTTGCCCTTTGCCGCTCTGGCGGTGCTTGGTGAGAGCCCCAAGCACGGCTACGCGCTCGCCACTTCGCTCCGTGATCTTCTCGGCGCCGCCGCCCCGGAAGGCACCCTCTACCCGTTGCTCAACGGCTTCGAGCGCGATGGGCTGACGAGTGCCGAATGGGCCATCCAAGAAACCGGCCCCGCCCGCAAAACCTACGCGCTTACCGACAAAGGCCGCACCGTGCTCAAGCAGGGCGTCGAGCGCTGGGCAGTGTTCAGCGCAAGTCTGGAAGGGCTGATCGAATGACCCGCTGGACCGCACTCACCGACGCCAATGCGCGCGCCGCATTCGCCGCGTACTTCGCCAAAGTCGATCGCGCGCTGGCTGCTCTGCCGCGTGCCGAAGCAGACGAGATCAAGCGCGAGCTCGAACAACACGCGCTCGAAGCGGTCAGCGAAGCTGGTGATGCGCAAGCGGCGCTCGCGCAACTCGGCGATCCCGACGAGTTTCTCGCCGACCTCGTCGCCGACAAACTCCGCGCCCGCGCTGCACGCACGTTCTCGCCTGTCGATGTCGCCGCCGCACTCGCACGCAGCGCCGGAGCAGGGCTCGCCGGTCTTACGCTCTCCACGCTGGTTGGCATCGGCTACGTTGTCGCCGCGCTCGCCATTCTCATGGGCGTGAGCAGACTTTTCGATCCCGCCGCTGCGGGGATCTATCGCTTGCCGAATGGCCGCCTCTTCATCGGCTTCGGGGAAACGCTCGGCGGTGTCGACGTCGCCGGAATTTGGTTCTCGCCGCTCGCGATCGCGGCGGGCGCGCTGCTCTATCTCGCTCTCACCTGGGCGTTCGGGCGCGCGACGTTACGCAAGGTCGCAAAAAGATGACCGCTTAGGTCCCAAGGAGACTGTCAAATGAAACGCTTTTGGCTCGCGGCCCTCGCCGCGGGGATGCTGACGGCTGCGCCAGCCTCTGCGCTCGATATCCGCGTCGACCCGGCGCCGCTTTACGTGTTCGATCAGGCAAACGAACGCAACGTGTACGACGTCGTTCTGCAAAACATCTTGGTTGTGAACGATGAGCGCCGCGCTCGCGAAATCACCGGCTTGCGCATTGAACTCCGCGCCAATGGCGAAATCATCTCCACCGGCCGCTCACCTGCCGCGACCATCGCTCGCCGCGCCGAGCGCATGTCGCAACTCTCGACGGGCGGCGTGTTGCAAATGATGGATTTCCAATTCCATCTCTCGCGCATCATGCATGCCGGCGAACGCCTCAGCCCCGACACGACGCTCGATCCGAACGAAGCCTATCTCAACATGAGCTTCTACATTTCGGCCGACGCACTTCCGGACACCGCGCGCGTGGTCGTCGAAGGCCCGCGCGGCGATCTCGGACATGTCGATATTCCGGTGTCACGCTATCAATCGCCGATCACTTATCGCGCGCCCGTCAACGGCCGCTGGTTTGTCGTCGCCTCCGGCGATGTGTCCCAGCATCACCGCTGGGTCGTCTCATCCGAGTACGCGCTCGATATCGCCCGCATGAACGCCGACATGCGCACCTATGCCGGCGACGGTACGCATTTCTCTGATTACATCACATTCCGCCAACCGATTGTGGCCGTAGCCGATGGAGTCGTTGTCGCGACCCGTAATGATCGCGCGGAAAACGAGGCCACGCTCCGCCAACCCGGCGAAGCGTTCGACGCTTACATGCAGCGCGTCGTCGAAACGCAACAGGCCACGATGATGCAAGGCGGCTTCGATGCGGTGGCGGGCAACTACGTTCTCATACGCCACGCCAACGGCGAACACTCACTCTACGCACACCTGCATCAAGGCAGTGTCCGCGTGAATGTGGGCGACACGGTCACCGCCGGTGCGCAAATCGCCGAAGCCGGCAGCTCCGGCAACTCCACCGAACCGCATTTGCATTTCCAACTGATCGACGGCCCCGATCTCAACATAGCGCGCGGCCTGCCGATCACCTTCACCGGCCTCCGCCCCGAATGGGTCCCAATCGAAGGCCGCCACCTGCGCAGCGGTGATCTCATCGAACAGGAGTGATCAAGCCAGCCTGATCTCCCGCAACCGCTCATACAAAAAGTCCTGAGCCGTAATTGGCTCAGGATAGCGGTTCGGGTTTTCCGCGCTGACGCAGCTTGGCAGCGTTTCGATCAGATAATCCGGCGCGAAATGCAGGAAGAAGGGGATCGAATAACGCGGCAGGTGTGCGCGCTCCGGCGCTGGGTTCACAACGCGGTGCGTGGTTGAGCGCAAACGATGGTTCGTCAGCCGCTGCAGCATGTCGCCGACATTCACAACCAGCGCGCCTTCCGGCGGATTCACATCCAGCCAAGCGCCTTCCGCCGTCTGCAGCTGAAGCCCAGCTTCTTCTGCGCCAAGCAACAAGGTGATGACGTTGATGTCCTCATGCGCCTCGGCGCGCACACCTTCAGGCTTCGGCGGTGTCGGCGGATAGTGCAGCAAACGCAGCACCGAATTGCCGTCGCGCACCGGCTCGCGGAAAAAATCGCACGGCAATTCTAAGAACACCGCGACCGACTCCAGTAGCTCCAGTCCCAACGCATCAAGCGCGCTGTAAAGTCCGTACACATCTTCGCGAAAAGTGGCGCTCTCGCTCGGCCACACATTGTGCGGCATGTATTTGCGATAGCGATGGCCTTCGCCAAGTTCGCGGCCAACGTGCCAAAACTCCTTCAGGTCAACTTTGTCCGCGCCCTTGGCCGCCTCAACACCAAACGGCGTGTAGCCGCGTTGACCGCCGCCGCCCGCAGTGTGATAGCAGCGCTTCACATCGTCTGGCAGCGCGAAGAATTCTTTCGTCGCGCGCGCGGCGCGATCGATCACGCCGGCGTCGAGCCCGTGATCGCGCACAATCGCAAAGCCAAAACGCGCATAACTCTCACCCATTGCCCGCGCGAAACCATCGGGATCAGCGCGGCGATCGCGCATCGAAAGAGCAGGGAGAGCGTCTAGCGCCATGATCACACGTTGCTCCGCTTTGCGTCCGCGCTCAATGTCTTAACGCGGCATTTACGATTCGAGGCCGAGCGTCGCGATCCACTCGGAGGCGTGAGCCATGTTCTTCTTCGGACCACATTCCTGGCGCGGCGAAAGTGGCCGTCGCTATCGTTTCAAATGTGTGCTGACCAAGAACGGGCTGCCGCCCGAAGGCGTTGGCGGGATTTATGTTTTCGTGCGCCGCCGCTGGGGTTTCCTCATGGAGCCACTCTATGTCGGCAAAGCGCACGATCTGCGCTCGCGCTTGCTTGGCCACGAGAAATGGGGCCGCGCCTATTGGTATTACGGCGCCACCGAGCGCTACGTGCTTGGGCCGATCCGCGACGAAATGGATAGGCGTCGCATCGAGGAAGACCTGATCCGGGGTCTGAAGCCGCGCATGAACGACATGGAAATTCCGCAGGCCGTAACGCCAAAAACCAAGCGCAAAGCGGCTGCTCACCATGCGTTTGAGCTCTCCGCACTGCTCGGCCGGCGTCCAGAACGGGCGTGATTGCTTGACCTGCACGGCCCGCCGCGCGACAGGGCGGGCCGATGAGCGAAGAAGCCTCCCAAGATAAGCCGCCGGAAGAGGGCGAGACGCCCGGCGCGCGTGCGAGCTTCGGCGACATCCTCAACAGCATGGATTCACGCGCCTGGCGCGCCATCATCATGTCGGCTGCGAGCGTCGTCATCGTGCTCGGACTGCTGGCTGCGGGCCGTTTCTATTTCGGCGACGAGATTACGCGTTTCATCGATGAGACACTGGGCCAAGCCAATCGCGGCCATTGGGGCCTCATCGCCACCATCCTTGTGTTCACGCTGACAGCTTATGTTGGCGCGCCGCAGATTGTTCTCATTGGCGCGTGCGTTGTCGCCTTTGGCCCGGAGCTCGGATTCTGGAATGCGACGATCGCGACGATCGTCTCTGGCGCCGCAACGTATTTCACGGGACGTCTCACCAGCGCGGAAACGCAGAAGCGCTTCGGCGGCGCGACAGGCGGGCGGTTTACGCGCTTCCTTGGCAAGAACGGCTTTCTCGCCAGCATGATCGTGCGCCTCGTGCCTGCCGGACCATTCGTCGTCGTAAACATGGCGTTCGGCGCAGCGCGCGTGAACTTCTGGGCCTTCATCTTGGGGCTCGCGATCGGAAGCTTGCCGAAAACCGTGCTCGTCGCATTCGCGGGCGATTCAATTCTTGATGCGCTGCAAGGCGAATTTCTCGCGGCTGCTGTGATGGCAGTGCTCGCGATTGTTGTGTGGATTGTGATTGCCTTCATCGTGCGCAGGATTGTCCGCCGCGACGACAAAGACGCGAAAACCTAAGAGTAACGCCGCGGCGCCCCAAGATGGGTGAGGACGCTTCACCCATTTGGGTGTAGCGTTCGTATCTATGAAAAAGCTCGTCCTCGCGGCCGCTTTTGTTGTGGCTGCCTGCGGTCAACCCGCTCCGCCCGCCGAACACGGATACGGCGCCGAACCGCAACTTCCGGATCCGCAATCCAGCGTTCTGCCAACTGTGAACACGGCTGAAGCGATCGGTTGGGCCGAAGGCGCTGCGCCAACCGCGCCGGCAGGCTTCACAGTTTCGCGTTACGCGGAAAATCTGGATCACCCGCGCCAGCTCTACGTGCTGCCGAACGGCGACGTGCTCGTCGCTGAAAGCGCGACCCAACCGCAAGAGGGCGGTGGGCTGATGGGCTGGATACGCAACAGCATCCAACGCGGCGCCGGCGCATTGAGCGCGAGCGCCAATCGCATCACGCTGCTGAGTGACAGCGACGGTGATGGCGACGTCGATGCGCGCCACATCTTCGCGGAAAACTTGAACCAGCCCTTCGGCATGGTTCTCGTCGGCGACTATCTCTACGTCGGCAACACCGACGCGCTTGTGCGCTTCCGCTACACGCCGAACTCCGTGCGTGCGCCAGGTCAACCCGAAACCGTGCTGCAGCTTCCGTATCACGCCGGAGATAACGGCCACTGGACGCGTAATCTCATCGCCAGCGCCGATGGATCGAAGATTTACATCTCCGTCGGCAGTTCATCGAACATCGCCGACTACGGCATGGAAGTCGAAGAGGGCCGCGCCGCGATTTGGGAATACGACGTCGCAACCAATCAATCGCGCGTCTTTGCGTCAGGCCTGCGCAATCCTGTCGGCATGAGCTGGAATCCGAGCTCAGGCGAGCTCTGGGTCGCGGTGAACGAACGCGACATGCTCGGCGACAATCTCGTGCCCGATTACATCACACACGTTCAAGACGGCGCGTTCTATGGTTGGCCCTATTATTATTGGGGCGACCATCGCGACGATCGCGTCGAAATCCCAGCGAACGTGCGCCTGCAAGCGCCGACGGCGCCAGACTTCGCGCTCGGCGCGCACACCGCTTCGCTCGGCTTACACTTCTACACCGGCACAGCGTTGCCTGAGCATTATCGCGGCGGCGCATTCATCGGCCAGCACGGCTCTTGGAATCGGAGCGCGCTTGTCGGCTATCGCGTCGCCTATGTGCCATTCGCCAATGGCCGCCCAAGCGGCGAAGTGGAGGGCTTTCTCACCGGCTTTCTCACTGCCGACAACAAAGCGCAGGGCAGGCCAGTCGGCGTCACCACCGATCGCACTGGCGCGCTCCTCGTCGTTGATGATGTCGGCAACATCGTCTGGCGCGTCGCGCCGAACGCTACGCCGCCGACCATTACGCCTTAGTGCCGCGCCTCGCAGCGCCAGACGAGGCGCTGGCGTGGCTCGCCTTGCGCGAATGGCGTGAGCGCTTCGTTGCGGCGCGCCACCGCAGCGGGATCGCCATCGCATCCACGGCCAACGCCGCTTTCCGCGACAGCTTGGTTTGCCGCCGCGAAGTCTTCCTCGTTCAGCGGGAAACGTTCGCGACGGAATTCGCCGGTCGATGGGTCAATCGTCAGCACGTCCATGACGCGTGCTTCGCCCAATACGATGACGCGCCGGAAGCGCGGCGTGTCATCGCCCAGCGGCGCATACAAAGTGCGTTCGTTGACGCAGAGCCGGCCCGACGCGGTGAAGCTCATGTCAGCCACGCCTTGTGCGCCAGCGCTGGCTTCGCGATCCAACGTGCACGCGATTGAACCGCTAAAGTCGGTCGCCTCAGGAATTTCCGCGACCTGACTGCCTTGCGCGCGCAGCAGTGCAACGCCTGCCGCAACAATAAGTATCGCCGCAATTGCCGCACCCGCGACAATCGTCATCACGCCGAGACGCCGCCTCGGTTGCTCGAACGGTTCGGGATCGTGCGGCGTCTGTACCCGCACGTGACCATTGGGGTTCGCTTCGGCCTGCGCATGGCGTCGGCGGCTCAGCACAACCGCGCCCAGCACGCACACCGCCACGAACAGCGCCAGCGTTCCGCCGATCAGGATGACGACCGCGATCCGCGTCAGCCGATCCGCCGTCTCCAGCTTCGATGCCAGTTCTTCGTTCTGTGTTTGCAGCGCCGAAATCGTTTGCGCGCGTTCCGTCTCGATCCGCTCCGCGAATGAGAGGCAGCGCTCATCGCTCAGGGTCGGGGAGACGCCAGCCTCATCCAGAAACTCGAGCAATTGCGCCGCGCGCGTTGAAACGCCCCTCGTCTCGCGCGTATCTGCGCCGGAGACGTGCCAGGAATTGACGCCGATCACGCGGCCGCACTCATCGAGCAACGGCCCGCCTGAGGAGCCGGACGAAATCACCGCTTGGTGGTTGATCGAAGGAATGGGCTCGCCCGTCGGCGCTGTGTCGCGCAACGACGAGATTTGGCCAGATGTACGCGACGCCGGAGCAGGGCGGAGCAAGTCCGCGCCCGTCGCGCCCTGATAATCGACGTCCGGATAGCCAAGCGCGACGACGCCATCACCCGCATGCGGCTCAACGGTCGAGATCGTCAGCGCCGGCAGATCAGGTCCGCCGGTAAATTCCAGAAGCGCGAGCTCTGAGTTTGGTGAGTAGCGAATGATCCGCGCCGGGATTAGGCCTTCACCCTCGGGCGGAACCACCGCGAGTTGAAACTCAGAACGCTGCCGCGCCGGCGCAACCACGTGCGCGTTGGTAACCACCAGATGCGGCGCGACCACAAAGCCCGAGCCGGAGCCGTAGAGCATCCGGCCCTCGGCGTTCTCCACGATCACGACGACGCGCACGATTCCGCGCTCGGACTCGTCGACGCTGTTCTGCGCCGCCGCCGGACCCGCCAGCGCTACAAAGAGCGCTACCGCCAAGAACCTTAACGCCTTGCCGACCAAGCTTTCCCCGCCCAGTTTCGTGGAATTACCACCTGCAATAATCGGGCGCCGCAACCTTGCCCGCAAGCGCGTGGCCCAGTCAGCGGCGTTATGTGTCTTTCAGAACAATCGCGGCGGAAATGGGAACCTCGGCGGCAACTGAAGCGACCCCAAAGGCGCGAGTTACTCACAGCCTGCGCCGCTTACCTCACGTTTCGTTCCGGAAGTGGAATTGGGCCTCTGGCTGCCCCGACTGCAAGGCGATGCGGTCCGCCCCTTGCATCCCGCGTTGCAATCACGGCAAGTCCAGTCCGTCGGCGAACGGGGGCGGTCGGTCGGCATGAGCGCAAACCTTCGCAAAAAGGTCACCGCGCGCGCGCCCCCAACGCCCTTATCTCGCCCCAGAGAAAGCTCTTTGGCGGGCGCCTTCTCAAGATTGTTAAGAATGCCGCGTTAAGCCCAAGAAAGGGTCTGATTCGGCCGGTTAAGCGGCGAGGGTTGTCACAGAATGCTCGGCAATATGTTCGGTTTGGTAGCTCCTGATCTCGCGATCGATTTGGGCACTGCGAATACGCTGATCCACGTGAAGGGCCGCGGCATCGTTCTCGATGAGCCGTCGGTGGTCGCGTACGTTAATGAGGGCGGCCGCAAGGTCGTCTATGCGGTCGGCACCGAAGCCAAGACCATGCTCGGCAAGACGCACCGCAACATGGAAGTCATCCGCCCGCTGCGTGACGGCGTCATCGCCGACTTCGACGTGGCCGAAGAGATGATCAAGCAATTCATCCGCAAGGTTCTGCCGCGTCCGGCGTTGATCTCGCCGCAAATCGTCATCTGCGTCCCGACGGGCGCTACCCCGGTTGAGCGCCGCACCATTCTGGAAAGTGCGCAAGCCTCAGGCGCGCGCCGCGTGAAGCTGATCGAAGAGCCTGTGGCCGCTGCGCTTGGCGCCGGTCTGCAGATCGATGATCCGTCAGGCTGCATGGTTGTCGACATCGGCGGCGGCACCACGGAAATCGCCGTGCTTTCGCTCGGTGGTCTCGTCTGGTCGCGTTCGTTGCGCGAAGCCGGCGACAAGATGGACGAAGCCATCATCCAATACCTGCGCCGTCAGGAAAATCTGATGATCGGCGATTCAACCGCCGAGCGTATCAAAAAGGAAATCGGCACCGCTAAAGCGCCCGATCACGGGCAGGGCATGTCGATGCCGATCAAGGGGCGCGACAATCTCTCAGGCGTTCCGAAGGAAATCACCGTCACCGAAGCAATGGTCGCGGACGCGCTCGCCGAGCCGGTCACGCGCATCGTTGATGCGGTGCGCCAAGCCTTCGAACAAATGCCGCCGGAATTGGCTGCGGATATTTACGACCACGGCCTGATGATGACGGGCGGTGGCGCGTTGCTCCGTAATCTCGACACCGTTTTGCAGGAACGTATCTCCATCCGCGTTTCGGTGGCGGACGATCCTCTGCGTTGCGTCGTGAAAGGCTGCGGCATCGCGCTTGACACGATCAACTCGCAGGAAGCCCGCCGTCTGCTGACGGAAGAAGTCTGATCAGACGCGGTAAAGAGGCGGCATAAGTGGCCAGACGCAGAAGCAGCACGCGTCGCGCAGGCGCCGGCAGGCGGATCCCCGCAGGCGTTGCGCTTGCCGTGGTGCTTGTGATCGGCGCCGTGGTGCTGATCGGCACGCGCGCCGGCCGCACGCCCGCAACTGAAGCCGTGATGACAACCGGCGATGAAGGCGCGGCGACTGCCGGCCGCGTCGCGACCGGTCCGGCGCGTGCAGGTGAGGGCTTCTTCGACCGCCTGTTCGGCGGCTGGAATTCGGCCGCACGCATCGAAGAGCTCGAAGCGCAAAACCGTGAACTGCAGGCCTGGCGCGATCTCGCGGAGCGCCTGGCCGAGCGCAATCGCCGCTATGAAGCTTTGCTGCGCATGCCGCCCGACACGTTCGGCGAGGGCGCTGACATTGAAAACTCCATCGCCGCGCAACTCGTGCTCGATAGCGGCGGCCCGTTCATGCGCACGCTCGTCGCCAACGCAGGCGAGCTTCACGGCGTCAAAGTCGGCTACATCGCTGTCAACGAGAACGGCCTCGTCGGCCGCGTCGTCTCCGTCGGGCAGCATTCTTCGCGCGTGCTGATGCTCGACGACTACAACTCGCGCATCCCGGTGATGGGCGAAAGCTCGCGCGTTCGCGCCGTGCTCGCAGGGCAGGCGACGCGCCGTCCCGAACTCTCGCTCTATCCCTATCAGCTGCAAGCACCGCGCATGGATTTTGTCGTCGGCGCGCAAAGCCTACGCGAAGGCGAGCGCGTCATTACTTCAGGTGACGGCGGCCTCTATCCGCGCGGCATCTCGGTTGGCGTCGCGCGCCGCGAAGGCGACGGCTCATGGCGTGTGTCGCTCGCGGCCTCACAACAGCCGATCGATTTCGTCCGCATCATTCCGTTCGTGCCGATCGATGCGCCGGAAGCCACAGCCGATCCAAACGCAACGCCGCCGCTCGGCTCGTCATCGTCCGTCGCCGTGATCGGCCGCGAGACGATGCAAGCGCCGCCGACTGCGCCGAGCGCGACGCCTGCTGCGCCACGTCCGCGGCAGACCGCGCAAAATCAACCGCCGGCTCAAACGCCGCCGCCTGCTCAACCGCAACAGGAAGCGCCGCCGCCGGCTGAGCCGCCGGCGACGCCGCCGCAATGAACGCGTTTCAATCGCGCGCCCCAACCCGCAATGTTTTGCGCGCGTGGGGTTTGGCGCTTGCCGTGCTCAGCGTGATTTTGCCAGCGCTGCCGCTTGGCCCGATGTTCGCGCAACCGCCAATGCCGCTCGCTGTTCTCTGGGCCGCCTACGGTTGGGCGGCGGAAGATGAAAGTGGTTGGCGCGCGCCGCTCGCGCTCGCGCTGCTCGGTCTGCTGCACGATCAACTCGCTGGCGGCCCGTATGGTCTCTTCGCGGGCATTTATCTCTCTGCGTACTTGGCGGGCCGCATCCTCGCTGTGCTGATGTCTGCACCGAACCTCGTGTCGCTGTGGGGCGGCTTCATCGGCACCGTGCTCTTCACCATCGCTGTCGCGTACCTGCTCGCGCGCCTCGGCCTTGGGCCCAACATTTCAGTGCTGCCATATGCTGAAGCCGCGATCATCACGGCTATCGTTTTCCCGATCGTGCGTCCGCTTTACATGAGCAGCTCGCCGAGCTTGCGCCCTGGAGCGCGCCGATGATCCAGCCGAAAACCCTCAACAAAGGCAAGCGCGTCGGCTCGACGCTGCCGAAGCGCGACGCGACGGTGATCTTCAATCGCCGCGCAGCTTTGCTGTCATTTGTCGGCGCCGGCGTGCTCGGCGCGATCCTGTTTCGCATGGGCCAGCTTCAGGCCACCAACCTCATCAGCCGCGAGTACTCCGACGCTGCTGACGACAACCGCTTTGATACCCGCATCATCGCGCCGCCGCGGGGCATCATCTACGATCGCTTCGGCACCATCCTCGCGCAGACCTCCAAGGACTACCAGGTCGCCGTCGTTCAGAACGACGCCGAAAACTTGGAAGAAGTCGTCGGCCGCGTCGCGCAGATCCTCGGACACGATGCCGAATGGGCGCGCCGCGCCGTTATCAAGGTGCGCGGCGGCTCGCGGTATGAGCCGCAACCGCTGAAGGACGGCCTGACTTGGGAGCAGTTCAACGCCATCAACGTGCGCTTGCCGGAGTTGCGCGGCATCGTCGCGCTGTCAGCCGACGTGCGCGCTTATCCATATGATGTCGTCTATGGCCATCCGATCGGCTACGTCCAAAAGCCAACACAGCGCGACCTCGATCGTGCGCTAGAAGACGGCGCCGAAGGCGAAAGCCGCGCCATGTATCTGCGCAACCCGCACGTTCGCGTCGGCAAAGCCGGCCTCGAAGCGTCGATGGAGACCGAGCTCCACGGCATCGCCGGCTATCGCAAAGTCATCGTCAACGCGCGCGGCGTCGAGCAGGGCGAGGACGAGAGCGAGCGCCACGAGCCAATCCGCGGCTCTGGCTTGGTGCTGACGCTCGATCACGATTTGCAGCGCATCGCGATGCAGAACTTCGGCGAGCAGTCTGGCTCTGCCGTCGTGATGGACATCCACACCGGCGATTTGTTGGTGATGGCGTCAGCGCCTGGCTTCGATCCGAACTTGTTCGTGAACGGCATCAGCCAAACGAACTTTGCCGGCTACAACGAAGACGAGAAGAAGCCGCTCTATCACAAGACGGTCACCGGCGTTTACGCGCCGGGCTCGACGTTCAAGATGATGGTCGGCATCGCGGCGAAGCAAGCGGGCGTTGAAGATAACTGGGCCGTCGGTTGCTCCGGCGGCTTCGCCTACGGCGGTCGCGTTTTCCACTGCTGGCGCGCCGGCGGCCACGGCCGCGTCAATCTGCACGACGCCATCAAGCATTCCTGCGACGTCTATTTTTATCAAGCTGCATTGCGCGCAGGCCCCGAGCGCATCGCAGCCGTCGCGCGCGCGTTCGGCCTGGGCGAGCACTTCAACGTCAACGTCCCGAACATTCGCGACGGCCTCATCCCCGATCCAACCTGGTGGCAAGCGAACCGCCACGAGCAATGGACGGGCGGTCTCACCGTCAATTACGGCATCGGGCAGGGGGCGATGGGCATCACGCCGCTGCAGCTCGCCGTTATGGCAGCACGTCTCGGCAACAATGGCCACGCGGTCGTGCCGCGCCTCATTCGCGAAGGCCCCAACGTTACCGATCCGCCCGCGCCGCCGCGCATGGAAGGCATCGAAGCTGACTTCTTGGCGCGTGTGCGTGACGGCATGTTCGGCGTTTGTAACGAGCCCGGCGGCACCGCAACGCGCGCCGGCGCGCTCGAACTCGTGCGCCATCCTGAAACCAACGCCGCCGTTCCGTTGACGCCGGAGAATCGCGCATGGCAGCCGGTGCAGATCGCCGGCAAAACCGGCACCGCTCAAGTACGCGCGCTCGGCGCCAACCGCGGCCGTCACTACTCAACCATCGAATGGCGCTATCGCGATAACGCGCTCTTCTGCTGCTTCGGCCCCTGGCACGAGCCGCGCTATGCGTGCGCTGTCGTCATCGAGCACGGCGGCGCGGGTTCCGCCGTCGCCGGCCCGATCGCGCGTGAGATCATGCGTGCGACTTTGATGCGCGACCCTTCGCGTCGCCCGCCCGCGAGCCTCGCGCAGCTTGAAGAAAATCTGGCGAGGAACGCATGACCACGCTCGCGCTGACCGCCGGCCCTAACACGCTGCTTGACCGCTTCGCCAAGCTGAATTGGGGCATCATCACCATTCTCATCGCGCTCGCCTTCATCGGCGTGCTGATGCATTTCTCGGTCTCGTCGGGCGCCTGGACGGACATGCCGCTCAAGCACGGCACGCGCTTCGCCGTGCTGCTCGTGGTGATGATCGGCTCGGCGATGTTCCTGGATACGCGCGTCTGGCTCGCGATCGCGTACCCGCTCTATGCCCTATCTTTGCTTCTGCTCGTCGGCGTTGAAGTCGCGGGCGCAACGCGCATGGGCGCTACACGCTGGCTCGATATTGGCCCGATCTCGCTGCAGCCGTCAGAGCTCATGAAAGTGGGCATCGTGCTGGCGCTGGCGCGCTACTATCACCAGCTCGATCCACGCAAGACCGGCACTGTGCTTTGGGTCGTTCCGCCGTTTTTGATGATCGTCGCACCCGTCGCGCTCGTCATGCACCAGCCTGACCTCGGCACCGCGTTGATGATCCTCTTCGCGGGGATCTGCGTCATGTTCTTGGGCGGCCTGCTCTGGCGCATCATCGCCGCGGGCGCGATCGTCGCGATAGGCGGGGCCGTATTTGCGTACTTCGGCGTCTTGCACGAATACCAACGCCAGCGCGTCGACGTGTTTCTCGGCATCACCCAAGATCCGCTCGGCGCCGGCTATCACGTCCTGCAATCGAAAATCGCCATCGGCTCGGCGGGGCTACTTGGCCGCGGCTGGATGCAAGGCACGCAATCGCAGCTCGACTTCCTCCCCGAAAAGCACACCGACTTCATCTTCACGATGATCGTCGAGGAATTCGGCTTGCTCGGCGGCACGCTTGTGCTCGTCCTCTTCGGCGCGCTTTTGGCGTTCACGATGCAGGTCGCCTACAAAGCCCGCTCGCTGTTCGGCAAACTCGCCGCCGGCGGCATCGCCGCAACGCTTGCGTGCTATGTCTTCATCAACACCGCGATGGTGATCGGCCTCGTGCCTGTCGTCGGCATTCCGCTGCCGATGATCAGTTTCGGCGGCACCGCGATGGTGACGCTGATGGCTGGCTACGCGATCGTGCTTTCAGTTGATCTTCACCGCGACCAACACGGCGCGCGCGGCTGGCTCTGGTAATTACCAGCTAGCGCGATCCGCTATCCAATCGGTGGCGCGGATCAACGCGTCCACAATGCCGGGCTCAAGCGAGCTGTGGCCAGCGTCGTGGATCACTTCCAGCTCGGCCTCCGGCCAACGCTGCTTCAAATCCCACGCGCTGCGCATTGGCGTGCACATATCGTAGCGGCCTTGCGCAATGCGGCAGGGGATGCCCCGCATCCGCGGTGTCTGATCCAGCAACCAGCCGTCCGTTTCAAAGAAGCCGCGGTTCATGAAGTAGTGGTTCTCGATCCGCGCAAACGCCTCAACGAACCGGTCCTCATTAAACCGCGATGGCAACGCGCTTGGCCCCGCAATCGAAATCGTTTCGCCTTCCCAGCGCGACCATGCACGCGCCGCACGCACGCGCTCAGCCCAATCGCTCGATGTCAGGCGCTTGTGATACGCGCGCAGAAAATCACCGCGCTCGCTTGGCGGGATCGCTTGCGCGTACCGCTCGAACGCATCGGGATAAACATGGCTCGCGCCGTCCTGGTAAAACCAGTCGATCTCGCTTTTGCGCAGCAGAAAGATGCCGCGCAGCACCAGCCCGGCGCAGCGTTCCGGATGCTTGGCGGCATAAGCCAACGCGAGCGTCGAGCCCCACGAGCCGCCGAACACGACCCATTTGTCGATCCCGAACTTTTCGCGCACGCGCTCAATGTCGGCGACCAAATCCCAGGTTGTGTTCTCACGAAGCTCGGCATGGGGCGTCGAACGCCCACAGCCGCGCTGATCCATCGCCAGCACGCGAAAGCGCTTCGGATCGAAGAACCGGCGCATCTCTGGCGAAAGTCCGCCGCCAGGTCCGCCGTGTAACGCCACGGCCGGGCGCCCCTGCGGATTGCCCGATTGCTCCACGTAGATCGTGTGCAGATCCGAAACCTTCAGCATCTCGCTCGAATAGGATTCGATCGCTGGATAAAGGTCGCGGCGGGGCGGGGGCGTTTGTCCGTACATGGTGCTTGGTTACGGTCGTCGCGCGCGCCGTGCAAGGCTCGCGCTGCGACATTCCAAATCTGCCGTATCGCGGCATCGCAGAACCAATGCTACGCGGGGCGCTTGAGCGCTGAATCGCCCCCGCCGTCGATCTTTTCCACGCCCGCCGCGCGCGTGACGATGGTGATGTCGGCGCTGTTCGGGACCACCGGCGTCATCCTCGTGTTCTTGCCGCGCTGGCTAGAACTTGAGCGCCACCTCAGCGGGACCGAGATCGGTATTATCATCTCGCTGGCGCAATTCGCGCGGCTCATCACCGGGCCGCTCATTGCCTACCGCGCTGACCGCGCCAGCGATCGCGCCGCGCCGTTGAAGATCATCGCGCTTGCGGCCGTGTTTGCGTACGCGGCGTTCTTCTTCGTGGCGCAAGGTTTTTGGCAACTGCTCATCTTTGGGTTCGTCGCACTCACGCTGACCCAATCGATGACGCCCTTGATCGAGGCCGCAACCCTACGCGCGTCAGCGCAAGGCAAGATCAGTTACGGCATCGCGCGCGGAATCGGCTCGATCGCATTCATCGCCGCCAACGTACTCGGTGGCATCGTCATCGCGCGCTTCGGGATTTTGGCGGTTGTCATTTGGGTGATTTGCGGACTTTCGCTGACGAGCGCGACAAGCTGGCTTGGCCTTCACCGTGATCCACCGCCGCCTCGCACGACATCATCAAGAAGCGGCGGCGCAAACGCGCTGCTGCGCAATCGCAGCTTCCTCATCCTCATCGTCGCCTGCGGTCTCATCCAAGCCGCGCACGGCTTCTACTATTCCTTCTCGACCATAGTCTGGCGCGGGCAGGGCATCTCCAATGAGATGATCGGCATCCTCTGGGCGTTCGGCGTTGGCGTCGAAGTCATCTTCCTCTGGAGTCTGCCGTTCATCGAGCGACGCAGCACACCTGAGGGCCTCATCTTGATCGGCGCTGGCGCAGCCGTCGCGCGTTGGTTTGCAATGGGCTTTGCGCCGCTGGGTTGGGTGCTGTGGCCGCTGCAGGCCATGCACGCCATGAGCTTTGCCGCGGCGCATGTCGGCGCCATGCGTTTGTTGCATCGCGACGCGCCCGAACAATCGGCGGCAATGGCCCAAACGCTGTACGCTGTCATGTCCGGCGGGCTACTTATGGGCGCGTCGACGCTCATTTCAGGCCACCTTTACGACCTCGGCGGCGCCATCGGGTATTGGGCGATGGCGGCAATGGCTGGAGCGGGCGGTTTGCTGGCGCTGCTCCTCATTCCGCCAAAACCCAGAGTTCCCTCAGCAACACCTCAGTAAGAATTCGCCTCTTACGGGAACCATCGCCCCGAAAGCGCCCTCTGCTTCTTTGCCTAATATTTTCTGTTAGCCGTTATCGGTTGACGGGCAGAAAGCCTGAAAGGGACTTGGATTGGCCGAAGCGGCCGCTTTTGACTTCCGCGAGGATGAGCGCGCGTCAGTTTTGGCGCTGCGCGGCGATTGGACGGTGGACACCATCTCCGGTCTCGAACGCGGCTTGGCGGAAGTTTCCGAGAAGTTAAAGCAAGGCGCGGTGGTCGACGTTTCAGACCTCGGCCGCTTCGATGTCGCCGGCGCTTATCTGATCGATCGCACGTTCCGTGAAAGCGCGGCGGGTGACAAAGTCCGCATCGCCATTCGCGGCGAGCATACGAATGCGATGCGCTTGCTGCAGGCCGCGCGCAAAGCCTATGCCGGCCCCGCACCGCCGCCGCGGCATCTGCATGGGTTGAAAGGTTTCTTCGATCTGACCGGCCGCGCGATGGTGTCGATCGCCGATGAAATCGTTGAGACGGTCGGCTTCTTTGGCGAAGTGCTGGTGACCATCGGGCGCCAGATCGTCGATCCGCGCCGCATTCGCGCAATCTCCGTCGTGAGTGTGATGGAGAAAGCCGGGCTCAACGCGTTGCCGATCGTGATGCTGCTGTCGTTTTTCATTGGCATGGTCGTCGCGTATCTCGGCGCGCGCATCCTTGCTGATTTCGGCGCTCAGGTTTTCGTCGTCGAGCTTGTCGCGATTTCCGTGCTGCGCGAATTTGGCGTTGTGATCACCGCCGTCATTCTGGCCGGTCGCACGAACTCAGCGTTCACGGCTGAGATCGGCGCGATGAAGATGCGGCAGGAAATCGACGCGATGCGCGTCATCGGCATTCGTCCGATGGAGGCGCTTGTCGTGCCGCGTGTCATCGCGATGCTGGTAATGACGCCGATCTTGACCTTCGCTGCGATGATGGCGGGCATGTTCGGCGGATTGCTCGTCTGCTGGGGCGCGCTCGACATCAACCCCGGCATGTTTTTTGGACGCTTCCAGGAAGTTGTTCCGGCGCAGCATTTCTGGGTCGGTTTGGTCAAAGCGCCGGCTTTCGCGCTCGTGCTTTCGGTTGTTGCCTGTAAACAGGGCCTCTCGGTCGGCGGCGATGTTGGTTCGCTTGGCTCTCGTGTCACCACGTCGGTGGTGCAGGGCATCTTCATGGTGATCCTGCTCGACGCGATCTTCGCCCTCTGGTTCCTGGAGATGAACTGGTGAGCGAGGAGATCGCCATTCGCGTGCGCGGACTCGTGACGCGCTTCGGGAAGCAGACCGTTCACAATGGTCTGGACCTCGACGTGCGCCGCGGCGAAATTCTCGGCGTTGTCGGTCCTTCAGGTACGGGCAAGTCCGTGCTGCTGCGCGAAGTGACCGGCCTGGACGAGCCGACGGAAGGCGAAATCACGTTTCCATGTTTCGACGCTGAAGGTGTGAAGCCGCGGCTCGGCGTGATGTTTCAGGACGGCGCGCTGTTCTCGACTTTGACTGTGCTCGAAAATGTTGAAGCGCCGCTGCGCGAGCATACGCATCTTTCGGCGGAGCTGCGCCGGGAAATAGCGGGTCTCAAGCTTTCGATGGCCGGCCTTGGGCCTGATGCTCATCATAAGCGGCCGTCGCAAATTTCTGGCGGCATGCGCAAGCGCGCCTCGGTTGCGCGGGCTATCGCGCTCGATCCGGAACTTTTGTTTCTCGATGAGCCGACGGCAGGCCTTGATCCTATCAGCGCCGAAAAGTTTGATCGCATGACTGAGGAGCTTGCGCGCTCGCTCGGTCTCACCGTGTTTTTGGTCACGCACGACTTGGACACGCTGCATGCGATCTGCGATCGCGTCGCCGTGCTCTACGAAGGCAAGGTCGCCGCGATCGGAACGATCCCCGAAATCACCGCCGACGCTAAAGGTTGGGTGAAGGAATATTTCTCAGGTCCGCGCGGCCGCGCTGCTAAAGCCGGCGCTGCGGGAGGGTAGAGCGATGGAAACGAAAGCCAACTACGTCTTGATCGGCGCCGCCACGATTGTCGGCACGCTGCTGATCCTGCTCTTCGCGACTTGGATCACCACCGGTGATTTGAGGCGTGGCTCTAATGAATACGACGTGGTGTTCGACGATCCGGTGCGCGGCCTAAGCGAAGGCGGCGAAGTGCGTTTCAACGGTATCAAGATCGGCGAAGTGGAATCGCTGCGCATCGATCCTGACAACAACAATCGCGTTATCGCGCGTATTCGCGTGCAGTCTGATGTGCCGGTGAAGAACGACACGGAAGGACAACTCGAGCCTGTCGGCCTCACCGGGGTTACGCTTATCCAGCTCTCGACGGGTAGTGTGGATGCGGAGCTTTTGCGTCCGGCATTCGGCGCGCCGCCGCCGCGCATTCAGGGGCGGGGTAGTCAGATCGACGTTATTGTGGCGCGCGGCGAGGAAGTGGCGATGCGGGCTTCCGAAGCTATGGCGGCTGTGCGTGATTTGCTGACCGATGAGAACATCGCGCGGGTGACGCGGACGTTGCAGAACCTTGAAACGGTTTCGCAGCAATTGGCTGCGCGTGACTCTGTCATCACGCAATCGGGCGAGGCGGCTCAAGAGATCGCAGCGCTTGCGCGTCAGATGCAGGGTGATCTGGCTGACCTTGATGAGGTGCTGGACAATGTGAACCAGGCCGCGGGCGTGGCGTCTGGTGAGACGCTGCCGGAGCTGGCGCTTGCCGCTGAAGAAATCCGCCGCGCGGCATCTTCGATCAGCCGCGTTGCGAACAATCTTGAAGAAAACCCATCCGTTCTTACGCCGCGCAGTCCGCGGCCGACCGTGGAGCTCGAACCATGATCCGCGCTGCTTCGCTTTTGCTCGCTGCTTCGATGCTCGGTGGTTGCATCTCGTTATTGCCGAAGCCGCCGCCGCCGCCGCGTACTTATGTGCTTGAGGCGCGAGCCGTTGAACCGTTGCAAGGTGCGCCGGTCGATGCGGTGATCGCTGTGGCGCAGCCGACGGGTGAGCGGACTATTCTCGGGTTCGATCTCATTTGGCGGACGGGCGATACGATTGCGTATGTCGATCAATCGCAATGGTCTGGTCGAGCTGCCGATGCGTTGCAGCAGATCTTGGCGGAGACAATCATCAATCAAGGGCGCTTCAGGGCTTCGACGAGAAGTGGCGAGGCGCGGTCGGATTATGAGATCCGCTGGGAAGTTCTCGACTTTGAAGTGCGCGAAGAAGATATGACGGCGCACTTCCGCGCGGACGTTCGTCTGGTTGCGCCGGGGCGGCGGATTATTGCGTCGCGGATCATTGATACGTCAGCGCCGGTGAGTGCGCGGTCTTCTTCGGTGGCGGCTGAAGCGCTTGCGCGCGCCGCCCGTGAAGGCAGCGCGCGCATTGGGGAGTTTGCGGCAGATGCAGCGCTGACGGCTCAAGAGGAAGCCGCCAGCACTGATAGTCACTGATTACGCGAGAGCGGCGTCGATCAGCAGGTAGGCGCGGACGAGGTCCGAACCTTCTTCCTTGTTCTCGCTCTTGGCGAGATCGGGACGTGAGCGGAACGTGATCGCCGTATCGTGGGCATCGGCGTTGCGCTTCATGTGGCGGACGATGCGGGTGACCGCACCAGGCGCCGCGTCGATCACTGCACGGCGGCGGGCCGAAGCGCCGTCGCGTGAGCAGCGGGCGATACGCTCGAGATCGCCGGCAGCGAGCACGTCATCGAGATCGACGCCCGCGTTGGTGACCACATCGATCGCCGCGGTTTTGATCTGACCGTCGGTGTCCACAACCTTTTCGTTGCGGCCGAAGTCGGCCAGTTCGAACGCACTCTCGTTGGCGGCTTGCATCGGCGCTTCTTCGCGCTGTTGCGGCATGAAGTTGCCCCACGAGCCGAAGCCCTTGAAGGCGCGCTTCGGTTCACGCTCGACCACAACTTCGCTGCGGGCTTGCGTGCGGGTTTCTACGCGAGGACGTGAGCCGCGCGACACAGCGGCGTTGGCCGCGGCGTGCAGGGTCGCCATCTCTTCGTCTTGCTCGAACGCGACCGGCTCAGGCTTGCGCTCGACCGGCTTTTGCACGGCCTTCTTCAGGGCTGCCGTCGAAGCGATGGCGCCGAGACGCTTCTCGATCGTGTCGACAGCGGCTTGGCTTTCGCTCGCAGTGGTGCGGGCGGTTGTCGCCATGTCGTTCAGACGCGCCATCGTGATGTTGGCGGCTTCCTGCATGGACTGAGCTTCGGCGCGGATCAGCTGGGCTGCGCGCTTGGCTTCGTTGACGGCGCTACGCGTCGTTTCACGAACGGCGCTGGCCGTTTCGTTGGCGGCGAGCACAGCTTCGGCCGTCGACTTCTTCGCGGTTTCGGTGAGGCGGGTAGCTTCGGCGAGACCGCCGAGCATTTCCGTCATCGAGCCGTTCAGAGAGGCGGCAGCGGCGTTGGCGTGATCAGCGGCGCGGTGGAACTGCGTGGTGTGCTCACCCAGCATGTTGGCCGAAGCGGCGAACGAGCCAAGGTGGGTTTCCAGCGCATGTTCAGCGGCGGTGACTTCCGTCTTCACCAGCTTAGAGGCTTCGCGCATCAGGCGGACTTGGCGGCCGATCGAGTTGGCGATCACGTCCGTTTGGTCCCTGATGTCGCTCTTCACTTCGACGAGCGCTTCACGCTCGCGAACCAAAGTATCGGCCATCGCTTGGGTGTTGGCGCGCGAGGCGGCAACCGCGTCACCGAAGAGAGCGGCATTGCGTTGCGCGGCGGCTTCCAGTTCCGCCAGGCGATCCAATGCAGACGACACAGCATCGTTCAGCTGGTCGATCTCGTTCTTCACGGTGTTGGTCAGGCGTTGCGCTTGGGCTTCGCCGTTTTCGATCGGCAGCTGGGCTTCGCGGGCCATGCGCGTCAGTTCGACGGCAAGCTTGCGTGCTTTCAGCGCTTCGCCGGCGGCCGAGGCGGCAACCCAGAAGAGCAGGGCCGGGCCGAACGCGGCGGCGATCAAACCAGCTTGCATCGCCGGGTCCATCGCCATCACGGCTTCGACGCCGAAATAGAAAAGCGGGCCGGCGATCGCGCCGACCATCCAGACGAACGCCATGACGCCGCCCATGAAGGCAGCCCATGAGAAGCCCGTCTTTACCTTGATTTCGCGCGTCAGATCGACCGTCGCCGGCTCATCGCGCGACGTGGTGAAATCATCTTCACGATTGAAGTCATCGTTGAAATCGTCAGCGATCTCTTCGTTTGAAGTCTCGGCCTCGCCGAAAACTTCGAACGGATCGCGTTCGTCGTCCTCTTGTCCGTAGTACATCGTAAACTCCCGCGCACCCGTGGGATCACGGGCGTTAACCCGCCGGCTGCAACGTGCATGCCAGCGAGGCGAGTGGGTTTCTCTTGTGGGGCTTGCTCCAAATCGGAGCAAAGACGGCGCCAAAGTGCGCTAAACGCGAAGCTTAAGGTTAAGCACGCGCGTGCGCGCCGGGACACGTTGTGTAACGGCGTTTTTGCGTTCGGATGTTTGGCGTGAGGCGCGGCTAGCTGGAGTCGCAGAGCTTCGTGCGTGCGACGAGCGCCACGCACGTGATGTCGACTGGTAAACGCACGTCAACGGGATCGTAGCCGTATCGGCGTGGCACGATGAGCGCGTATTGCGAGACGACGTTGGGCGCACGCTTCAGAGCGTGGCTTGCTGCGATCGCGAGGCGGCGGATGTGCGGCGCAGGATCGTTAAGCACGCGGCGCAGGGCTTCGAAGCGACGCGCGATGCGGAAGGGCGTGGAGCGCTGGCGCTCTGGCGCGCGGGACGGCGGCTCGATTGGACGAGCGCTCGGGCCCCAGAGCGCGCGGATGCGTGGAGCGCTGCGATCGCGGACAAGGTGGTTGTCGCGTGGGATGGCGAGTGCGAATTGCGCGGACCAGGTTTCGGGATGGGCGAGATCGAGGGGGCGTGGTTGGCGCGGTGCGCGCTTGCGCGCCGGGTTAACGATGACGAGTCCGGGGCGCACGGGAATGTGTGTCACGTGCGGGGCGCGCGAGGGCATCGCAGCGGCGCGCGCGGCGAGTTCGGCGAACAGCAATTTGCGCACGAGATTTTCGAGCATGAAGAGCTGACGCAGGATGTTAAGGCGCGTGCTGCGGGTTGAGAGCGAGAGTAGCGCGATCGCCGCCGGTGCGCCGACGGCCGCGATCACGCGCGCGAACGTAGCGCGCAGGCGGTCCCAGAGGGCGGTGGTTGTTGGCGGAGGAGCGGCGGCGTTCATGTGCGCCGCGATTATGCGGGCGTGGCGGCGCTGTAGGATTGATTGCGATGTATCCGGGGGGATGGTTTCGCAGGTCTCTATGTTCGTCATTCCGGGCCAATGCGAAGCATTGAACCCGGAACCCATGGGCCGACAAAGCACCGCATGTGAAGCCCATGGGTTCCGGGTTCGCGCTAAGCGCGCCCCGGAATGACGACGGAGGGTGAGGCTGCTACGGTTTGGGTGTGTCGCGGTACGAGTTCATCGCTGTTTATCTCGTGACAAACGAGCGGAACGGCACGCTGTATCTCGGCGTGACGGCGAACTTGATTCAGCGTGCTCATCAGCATCGTGAAGGCGAGTTCAAAGGCTTTTCGCGGGACCATGGCTGCACGCAGCTTGTTTGGTTCGAGCAGCATAGTGAGATGATGGCGGCGATCGCGCGCGAGAAAGCAATTAAGAAGTGGCGGCGTGCTTGGAAGATTGCGCTGATTGAAAAGCTAAATCCGCAATGGCGTGATCTCTACGCCGACTTCAGCAATCCACCGCCGCCGACGTTTCTTCGTTAAGCCGTCATTCCGGGGCGCGCGTAGCGTGAGCCCGGTTCGCGTGCGGTGTTTTGTCGGCCCATGGGTTCCGGGTTCAGTGCTTCGCATTGCCCCGGAATGACGACGGAGACCTAAGCCGCGATCTGTTGTAGCCGCGTTAGGCAATAGGCGGCTTCGCTGCGGACCCAGGGGCGGCCGAAGGGGTCGGTGCGGGCGGCTTCTTTGTGGACGCTGTGTTCGAATTTGACGAGCGCGGAGACCTTCTGGCTGAACGTCATCGCCGACCAACTGGAAGCGAGGCCGCAGATCTCCCATGAGAACGGCACGTGGCGATAATTGTCGGAGAAGACGAAGCCGTCGCCGCCAGTTGTCGGGATGAGTGCGTCGGAGCCGAGGTAGAGAGAGGCGGGCGAGAATTCGAGGTCGCGGATCCAGTTTCGTGCGAGTTGGCGATAGCGATCTGAATCGGTGTCTTGCGGGAGCGCTGTCAGCACCATGGCGCCGAACATGTGGCTCGCGATTTGGCGCGAGTTGCTTGGATAGTCAGACCATTCGCCGGTGGCGGTTGGCTCGGCTGCGAGGAGCCATTCTTCGGCTTTTGCGATCGCCGCGTGAATTTGTTCGCGCAGATCTTGATCGGTGACGAGCGGCTCTTGCTTGCGCAATGCGATGACCATGAGTGCGGTGAGATAAAGAGGCGCGTCGGCGCTCGTCGTGCGTTGGTGGAGATAGACCGGAAACCAGCCGTCCGGTGTTTGAGACCTGAGGATGCGATCAAGCACGTCGCTACGCAGCGGCGTTGCGTTGGCGGAATATGCTTCCATGACCCAGAAGTCGGTGTAGTGCGCAAATCCCATCGGCGCGCGCCAGCACATGCAGCTTCTGGTCAAGAAGCGATACGCGGTTTCTGCGAACGAGGCGAAGGCGCCTGCCGGTGCGCCGCAGGTGACGTAGCCTTGCGCTGGTCCCCAGAGAACGCGATCGGTTACCTCTTCGAACTCACGACAACTCGTTGATGTCGGACGCGGCAGGAGTGTGCGGATGTCTTCTTGCGTGGTGGACGAGAGGGGGATGCGATCGGATGGCGTGGACATGATGCGCACGGCCACGTTTGTCTGGGAGATGAGGGCGGGGTCGGCGAGCAGGATGATGCCGGTGACGCCCGCCGCTACGGCGAGCAGCTGCGCCCAGCGTGGGATGCTGCGGAAACGCTCTTTCAGCTGATTGAGAATGCGTCCGGCGGAGAGGGCGACGCGCGGGCTGCCGACACGCATCTCTAGCGCTTCCAGCAATGCGCCTATGTCGGAGGTGAAATTGGCGTGCGAGAGATGCATGCCAAGATATGACGTTAGCCGCGAGATGTTCTCCGGCAGATCCGCAGCGCGCGGCATGCGTGCGCCGTTGACCAGAACTGGGATGATCGGAATGCCGCGCTCCAGGGCGGCGGCGAGTTCTTGCCGGACGAGATCGTCTTCGCGGTCGAGGCGGCGTGTGCCTTCGCCGTCGGCGAGCGTCATCCAAGAGGGGCCGATGACGGCGACGACGACGGCGGCTTGATCAAGCGCTGCCGCGAGCGCTGCTTTGAAATCGTCGCCCTTGGGCAGGCTGCGGATGTCTTGGAAGACGCGGTCCGTGCCGAAGTGTTCGCGTAGTTCGGAGAAAATGCTGCGCGCTTCGCCGGCAGAATCCGTATGCCGATAGCTGATGAAAATCCGCCTGCCCCGCATGCGGAGAACTTAGCGGCGAAAGGCGCGACGGGAAAGCCGCAACCGGGTGAAGCGCCCAATTGCCGACGCATTGGTTGCGTCGTGTGCAGGCATGATTACACGGCGCGTTGTTTTGGCTGCGAGTGCTGGGTTTGCTGCGCCGGCGTATGCCGATGTCGCTTGGCGCGCGCTGGGGCGGGGGCTGGAGCATATGACGGCGCAGATTGCGTCGACGATTGGCGACCGGCGCTTGGACGTGGTGCGGATCGATCCGGCGTTTAATCGGTTTGTACTGCTGTTCGCGGGCGCGATGGGTGTTGCGCCGCGGACGGCGCGGCAGTGGGCGAGTGCGCATGGGCTCGTTGCGGCGACGAACGCCGGGATGTTTCGAACCAATCGCTTGCCGGTGGGATTTGCGAAGGCGGACGGCCGGGTGGTGCAGCCGTCGATGAGTGCGGATCGCAGCGTGTTTGTGTTTGGCGCCGATAGCGCACGTTTGCTGGATACGTCGTGCGATACGTTCGAGCCAAGCGCGCATGAGAATGCGCTGCAATCGATCCGGATGGTGTCGTGCCAAGGGCGCAACGTTTGGAGTCAGCAGCCGCGTATGTGGTCGACGGCGTGCATTGCGCAGGATGGAGACGGGAAGGTTTTATTTCTGCACGCGCGCTCGCCGCTGAGTGTGCATGATTTTGTTGATGCGGTGCGGGCGCTGCCGCTGGGGATTGCGCGGGCGATGTATATGGAAGGCGGGCCGGAGGCGACGCTTGTGGCGCGCGGCGCCGGCGGCGAAGTGATTGAACGCTTCGGTAGCTACGAGACCGGCTTCAACGAGAACGACGATAACGATCGGGCTTGGCCGTTGCCCAATATTCTGGGTGTCGTTCCGCGCGCTTGAAGGGTCGTGCGATCCGCGTGCTAGAGTTGCGCGCGCATTCGGCGAAGGACCAAGCATGCATCCAGTGGAAATCTTCGAGCTCATCGTCGGGATGTTTCTGGCGGTGCTGATGCTGCACTATCTGGCGCTGCGGCTTTCGCTGCCGCCGGCAGTGGCGATGCTCGCGGGCGGGGGAGCGCTGGCGTTCATTCCGGGTTTGCCGGCGATCTCGCTCGATCCTGAACTGGTGCTGGTGATTTTCCTGCCGCCGCTGTTGATGGATGGGGCATGGTTCACGGCGCTGGCGTCGTTCAAGCGGCACCTCGGCGGGATTTTGCTGCTGGCGATTGGCGCCGTGCTGTTCACGACCGTGGTCGTTGCAGCGGTGGCTAAATGGATGATGCCCGAATTGCCGTGGGCGGCATGTGTGGCGCTGGGTGCGATCGTTTCACCGCCCGATGCGATTGCAGCGCGGGCGGTGCTGGCGCGGGTGAAGCTGCCGCGCAGAGTAATGACCTTGCTTGAGGGCGAGAGCTTGTTGAACGACGCAACCGGGCTGGTGCTCGTGCGCTTTGCGGTGGCGGCAGTGCTAACCGGCGCGTTCAGTGCTGGTGCAGCGGTGACGCAGTTTTCGATGTTGGTGGCGGGCGGTGTTGTCGTTGGCGGCGCGATTGGCGCGGCTTGGGTATTTGTGGCGCGCAGGGTCAAGGATGATCAATTGGTCATAGCGTCTTCAATTCTGATTGGGTGGGTGGCGTATCTCACGGGCGAGTTGCTGCACGTCTCGGGCGTGATCGCGACGGTGACGGCGGGCTTGGTGTGCGGCTGGTATCAGCACGTCATCTTCTCGGCGAGTGCACGCATACGCGGCGGCTCGTTCTGGCAGCTGATGATCTTCCTGATGGAAGCGGCGGTGTTCATCCTCATCGGGTTTTCGCTGCGCGGCGTGCTGGAGCGCGTCGGCGGCATGGACGTCGTCGTCGAGAGCATGGGGCCGATCGTGCTCGCGGTCGTCGCGGCGGTGACGCTGGCGCGGTTCGTTTGGGTGTTTGGCTCTGATTGGGTGCTTGGAGCGCTGAAGATGATGGGCGTACAGGGCGCCGATCCGCTGGGACCGCGCGGCGCGATGGTGATGAGTTGGGCGGGGATGCGCGGCGTCGTTACGCTCGCTGTAGCGCTGACATTGCCGGACACGATGCCGGGGCGCGATCTCATGTTGGTGACGGCGTTCGCGGTGATCCTGGTGACTGTGCTGCTGCAGGGGACGACGCTCGGCGCGGTGATCAAATTGGCGGGCTTGAAGGAAGATGAGAGCGCCAAGCCGGCGCTTGGGCTGTTCGAGGCCGAGGCTGCGATGATGCGCGTGCAGTACGAGGCGGTGGAGCGCTACGCGCGTGACGGCGAGGGCAATGTGGTGCATCCGCAATTGCTCGCCCGCTACAAGCAACGCGCGACGGTTGGCGCGACCTTCACTGGCACGGACGAGGAGCGCAATGAACGGATCGCGGCGCACTTCAACGTCATTATCGCGGCAGTGCATGCGGGGCGCGATGAGTTGGTGCGGCTGCACCGGGCGGGACAGATCGATGATGAGGTGCTGCACGATCTCGAGCACGATCTCGATCTGGAAGAGCTCAGCGCGATTGCGGCTAAGGTTTAGTGCGTGGCGTCGTGCTTCGACATGCCCAGCATGACGCCATTTCTGGCAGGTTTGCCGCACCATTTCGTCATTCCGGACACGCGGAGCGTGATCTGGAATCCAAGGGCAAACGCACTGCCTTTTGCCCCTGGATTCCGGGTTCGGCCTACGGCCGCCCCGGAATGACGAATCTTAGTATTAGCCGGCGGCGGCGTCGATCAGCAAAAACGCGCGGGTGACTTCGGCGTTCATTTGAGCGCGCCCGCGGCCGATTTGTTCGGCGATGCGTGCGCCTTCGTTGCGCAAGAAGAGCATTGCTTCCTGGTTGGCGTTGGCGTCGCGGTGGAGGAAATCGCCCATGCGGTTGGCGGCGTCTGGGGCTGCGTCGCGGACGGCGCGGCGGCGTGCTTGCGTGCCGGACCGGGCGCGCTGAGCGATGCGTTCGAGCGCTGACGGAGAGAAGACGTCGTCGAGACGCAGGCCCGCGTGTTCGATGGTTTCAACGATCGGCAACGCGACGGTGCGCGGCTCGGCGATTTGACGCCGGAGGTGCGCGACGGGATCGGCAGCGGGTTCGCGACGTTGCGACGGCGCGGGCGCTGCGCCTTGCTCGGGCCCATCGACGTTGGAGAGAAGATCGCGCCAGGTCCAATCGCCGGGGACGGGTTTGTCAGCGGCCGGCGCCGGCGTGCGCTGGCGCTGTTGCGGTTGTTGTTCTTGTGGCGGTGCGTCGCCGAACATTGGCGGCGGCGGGTCGCTGCGATTGCGCGCGGGCGGGAGTTCGAGCGGATCGGCCGCTTCGTCGCGCCACGAGCGATCGTAGCCGGGCGCTGGTGCGTCATCGCCAATTGCGTCGCGTGCACCGCGTGCGGCGGAGCGGGCTGCGTTGGCGGCGTCGCGCAAGCGTTCAAGCGCGACAGCGGCTTCGCGTTCGACGTTGACGGCTTCGCCGCGAATGAGTTCGGCGGCGCGCTTGGCGTCGTCGATGGCGCGGTGGGTGGTGTCGCGGACGGCGCCGGCGGTGGAGTTGGCTGCGTGCGATGCCGCTTCGGCCGAGTGGCGGGCGGCGTCGGTGAGGCTGGTGGCTTTGGCGAGCACGTCAAGCGCGGTGGAGAGCGCTTGTTCGAGACGCAGCGCGGAATCGGCGCTCGCTTGGGCGGCGCTGGAGAGGCCGTTGGTGCGATCAGAAATGAGCGCGGCGGCGGCGCCGAATGAGGTGAGGCGGTGGTCGAGCGCTTGGTCGGCGGCGCGGACTTCGGCTTCGGCGACGCGCGCGGCTTCGGAGATCGAGCTGGTGTGCTTGCCGATGGAGTCGCCAATGTTCTGGGCTTGGCTGGTGAGGTCGCGGCTGATGCGCATCAGCTCTTCGCGCTCGCGCTCCATGCCGACGATCATTTGGTTCGCGCCGGCCTTGGCCTGGTCGGACATGTCGTCAACGGCTTTGGCTTGGCGCGAAATCTGGCCTTCGACGTCTTGGAGGCGCTTCAGAGTTTGCAGCAGCGCTTGGTCGAGCTGGTTGATCTCGCCGCGGACGCTTTCGGCAAGTTGGCGGGCGGCGTTTTCGGCGCTGCGCTCTGGGTTCATGAGGCGATCAGCGGCGTCGGCGAGGCGGCGCGCTTCGGAGCGAGCGCGGGCGCTGTCGCGCGCAGCGAGGCCAGAGAAGGCCGCCATGATCGCGGGCAGGACGGTGACAGCGCCGACTGCGCCGTATTCGGGAATCGTGAGGGAGCCGATGTCGGCTGGGCCAATAAGCACGATCGCGCCGGCAATGCTGCCGAGCACCCACAAAGCAGCCACGATCAAGCCAAGTAAGCCGATCATTGCACCAGGATCGCCGCTACGTTCGGCTTCAGGCGTGGTCGCAGTCATGCAGCACAATTCCATGAGCGCGAGGGAGCGCGCGTATGGTCAACAAGAACGAAAGCAGTGCGGCCATTCAAGGGCGAACGCCTGGGAACGCAAGCTAACGATCAGAAAGATCGCGCGTTCGTTGAAGTGGTTAGCGGTCGCTCGTTTGGCAGGCGTCGCCAACGCAGCTGGACTGCTCGACCGTGCGCTGATCAAGCGTCACGCCGACCCAAGCCAGGGCCAAAGCGATCAACGCGTCGCGCACCATTACTAGGAAAGCCAACATCGCCCTCTACCTCAATGTAGCAACCGGTATGTGCGCGCTTCGATGGGGAACCGCAAGCTACGGTTCCGTGAATTGCGTGGAATGATGAAGCCTTCGCTACGCGGCGCTTGACCCGGGCGGGTGGGGCGCTTAATTCCGCGATGTGACGTTACAACATAACAGCGCAAATGTTGGCCGGAAGGCTCACTTGGCCCACGCCGCGGTTATGAGCCTGCATGCGATCTGCTGCGGGCTGCCGGCGCTGGCGATGATCGCGGTGGCGGTCTCGGGGGCTGCCTCAAGTGTGGCCTTGTTCGCTGATTATGTTGGTGAAATTCACCGCTTCCTGCATGGACACGAGTACTGGATCTTGGCCATTTCGGCGGCCTTGGTCGTGACCGGGGGCTGGATGGAGGTTCGGTCGCGGCGTCACCACAACCATGGGTTTCCCTGGCTGTTCGCGTTCTCGGTGCTCTGCTTCTTCGCGAACGTGACGATGATCCTGGTGCACCGCGCAACCTAAAGGCGAGCTAGCGCAGCCGGGGCGGGTATCGGGCCGCCTCCGCGCCTCGCGGATTCGCCCAAAGGTTTAGCTTAAATTCACCCTGCGCTGGCAGCGTCGCTCCACCTTATTCGGCGCGGAGCCCGCCACGCATGACCGCTAAGACGACCAGCGCGATCACGAGCGCCGCAGAGACGCGCCGGCGCGAGATGCCGGCCTCGATCGCGCTGACCATTCTCACGGGCGGCATAGCCGCGGCGATCATGGGCGGGCCTTGGCCTGTTGGATGGTGCGCCGTGATGTCGGTGCTGCTCATTCTCGACACCGAACTTTATCGCCGCCTCGACAACGCCGAGACCAAGATCGAAGGCCGCACGCTTGTTGGCCTGTGCGTGTGGGCTGCGTTCAGCTCCGGGTTCTATGCGGTGTTGCCGATCACGCTGTGGCTGCATGGCGAAGCTGCAGGTGCGGCGGCTGCGATGTTGCTTTGGGTTGCTGGCGTTGTGCGCCACTTCAGCCCCGGCGCATCGGGCGCGTTGCCGATCGCGGCCGCAGGCGCTGCGCCGCCGGCGCTGTCGTTGCTGGCTTCGCCGCTGATGATGGCGGCGATGTCGCAACAGCCGGATTGGGATTTGGCGTTTATCGCGGCTGTCGGCGGCGGCGCGCTGATGGCGTACGTGACTCAGGCGCGTGTGAGCGCTTCGGATGCTGAGCGCGCGCTGCGCGACGCCAAGCAGGAAGCAACGCAAGAACAAGTGCTCGCCGAACTCATGCTCGGGCAGGGCGTGACGGCGGCAATGCTTGTCGATGCCAAGGGCAACGTTGTCGCGATGAGCAAGGCGATGCGCGATGCGCTGCGTGGTTCCGATCCGGTCGGCAAGAAATTCGAAGACCTTATCCATTGGGCGCCCGATCGTTGGCGCGATGCGTTCGCGCGCGCGATGAGCGGCGAAGACGTGCGCTTCGATGAAGACGAAACGCGTCTGGCGTCCGGCACACGCTGGTACAATTGGGAAGCGCGCGCTTGGCGCAATGCCGACGGCGACATCATCGGCGTTGTTTCGCACGGCAGCGATATCACGCAATTGGTGCAGGCGCGCGCTGTTGCCGCTGCGAATGAGCAACGGCTGATGCAGGCGTTGAAAATCGCCAAGAGCTTGGTCTGGGAAGTCGACTTCAAGTCGCGCACGATCAATTGGCACGGCGATGTAGAGGCGCTCTACAATCGCGCCTTCACGTTCGAGCAATTCATGGAAAGCCGCACTGGCTTCCTGCACGAAGAAGATCGTTTGGCGCTGCGCGATTACTTCGTCCGCGTCGGCGCTGGCGGCAGCGGGTGCATGGAGCACCGCGTGCTGAAAGAGGACGGCAGCGTTCGCTGGATCGAAGCGTGGGCGCAGCGCGTCATGGGCCGCTCGGGCGGCGTGCGGAAGATCGTCGTCGTTTCGAAAGACATCACTGAGCGCAAAGTGCAAGAGGCGGCCTTCATCGCCGCGATGCATCGCGCGGAAGTGCACCTGAAATCGCGGCGCGCGCTGCTCGGGGAAACGGCCGCGGCCGCGGAAGCGATCGATGAGGCGGCGGTCAATGTCGCCGAGATGTACGAGCGTCTCGAGAGCTTGATGGCCGAGATGGATGTGCGCGACGAGAAGTTAGCCGAAACGCTGGCCAATCTGCGCACGGCGCGCGAGGAGGCGGATGCGGCCAATGTCTCGAAGTCGCAATTCCTGACGTCGATGAGCCACGAGCTGCGGACGCCGCTCAACGCGATTATCGGCTATTCGGAAATGCTGATGGAAGAGGCCGAGGATGACGGCCGCGATAGCGACATTGCCGATTTGAAGCGCGTTCTGGGTTCGGCGCGTCACCTGCTGCATCTCATCAACGATATTCTCGATCTGTCGAAGATCGAGGCTGGGCGTATGGATATTGCGGCGGCCGAATTCGACATCGCGGCGCTGGTCAGCGAAGCCGTGGAGACGGTGCGGCCGAACGCGGAGAAGAATGGCAGTAAGCTGAAGCTGAACGTCGATCCGGGAATTGGCGCGGTTTGCACGGACTCGTTCAAGCTCAATCAGTGCTTGCTGAACCTGCTTTCGAACGCGGCGAAGTTCACCAAGGACGGCGAGATCGCGATCAACGTGCGCCGGGTGGGCGAGATCGTTGAGGTCGCGGTGTCGGACACGGGCATTGGCATGAGCGAAGATCAGGTCGGGCGCCTGTTCAATGCGTTCGTGCAGGCGGATGCGCTGACGGCGCGCCGCTATGGCGGCACTGGTCTTGGCCTCGCGCTCACGCGCCGCATCATGCAGATGCTGGACGGCGACGTGAACGTGGTCAGCGAAATCGGCAAAGGCTCGACGTTTACGCTGCGCTTCCCGGTGCAACTCGGCGCCGGACGGGTGCTGGCGCGCGTCGATGCGAATGCGGTGGCCGGGCAGGGCAATCAGCGACTTGCGTTGATGATCGATGACGAAGAAAGCGCGCGTGATCTGACGGCGCGCTCGCTCGTGCGGCTTGGCTTTGAGGTGCGTACTGCTGCCACGGGCGGCGAAGGCATCGAGATGGCGCGTGCTTTGCGGCCGAGCCTCATTCTGCTTGATATCAATCTGCCGGACGTGACCGGCTGGGACGTGCTGACCGTGCTCAATACGGGCGATGCCGGCGATATTCCCGTGATCATCCACTCCATCGACGACAATCGTCAGCGCGCGTTGTCGTCAGGCGCTTGCGAACACCTGGTCAAACCAGCCGACCGGGATGTGCTCGCGGCCGCGGCGCTTCGTTTTTCGCGCGCACCCGAAACTGCAAAGCCGGCGGACGCTCCGGTTATTTCTGACATCGCCAAGACCGCCTGAAAGGTCCTCCCATGCGCATCCTGATTGCTGAAGATCATCCCGATAACCGCGAAATGCTGACGCGCCGCCTCGAACGCAAAGGCTATGAAGTGCACTGCGCTGAAAATGGTGCGGAAGCGGTCGACATGGCCAAGAGCTGTGCGCCGGATCTGATCTTGATGGATATCTCGATGCCGGTGATGTCGGGCATTGAGGCGACGAAGGTCATCCGCGCGACGCCGGATGTCGCCAGCGTGAAGATCGTGGCGCTGACGGCGCACGCGATGGAGAGCGCGCGCAAGGAATGCATGGACGCCGGTTGCGATGATTTCGCGACGAAGCCGGTGGACTTTGCGGGGCTTGTGGCTCTGATCGAAAAATACGCGGCTTAATTGCGCAAAACCGGTGATGCGCGCGCTGCGCATGGTTAGCGCGCATCAAGGTTTTGCGATTTTAACTATCCAAATAATTCGATCTGACCTGCGCTATTAGCGCGGCCTAAACCCATCTCACGGTAAATTGCGCCTCTGGTATGGGCACACGTGGGTGCGAGGGGGGACGAATGTCCTCAGCGCAAGGCGATGAAGGCGGGTCGGTTACGACACGCCTCGGACGTATTCTGCTGGTCGACGACCAGGCGCAGAATCGTGACATGCTCGGGCGTAGGCTCGAGCGTCGCGGCTATGACGTGGTGCTGCGCGAAACCGCGGTCGGCATCGAAGACGCCATCTCAGAACTCGAAATCGAACTGGTGCTGCTCGACTGGATGATGCCGGAGCGCTCAGGGCTTGACGCGCTGCATGGTATTCGCCGGCGCTTCGACGCCGAGCACGTGCCGGTTATCGTCGTGACCGCGCTGGATGATGGCGACATCGTCTCGAAGGCGCTCGAAGGCGGCGCGAACGATTACATCACTAAGCCGATCGATCTCCGCGTGCTGACGGCGCGCGTGAAGGCGCAGCTCGATCGCCGCCAAGCGGTGCTCGAACTCGACGCCATCCGCGACAGCTTGGAAAAGACGGTCCAGCAGCGCACGCAAGACCTGATGAGCGCCAACGAGACGCTCTCGGCTGAAATCGGCGAACGCGAAGCCGCCGAAGCGCGCGCGCAATCTTTGGCGCGCCACGATCCGCTGACCGGCTTGGCCAACCGCCGCCATTTCCTTGAAGAACTCGACCGCCGGATTGCGCTGGTGGGTTCGGAAGAAAACGCTTTCGCGCTGATGTTCGTCGACCTTGATCGGTTCAAGCCGATCAATGACGTGCACGGCCACGCGATCGGCGATCAACTGCTGCAGGTCATTGGCACGCGCCTGATGGCATGCATCCGCGACGATAGTTTTGCCGCGCGTTTGGGCGGTGACGAATTTGCGGTGCTGCTGGAAGGGCCGGGCGGACGTGACGCCGTTGCCGCCGCTGCGCGCCGGATCCTGCATGAGCTTTCCGCGCCGATCCTTGTGAACGGCTTGAAACTGACGGTCGGCGCTTCGATCGGTGTTTCGCTTTGCCCAGAAGACGGTCGCGATGCGGCTGAGCTGTTGCAGCGCGGCGACGCGGCGATGTTGCGCGCCAAGGAAGATCGCGGCGCTTACAAGTTCTTCGACTCCTCGATCGACGAGGAATTGAAGTCGAAGGCGGCGCTTGAAGCTGAATTGCGGTCGGCGATTCCAAACGGCGATATCGTGCCGTACTTCCAACCTGTCGTGCGCTGCGATACCGGCGAACTCGATGGATTCGAAGTGTTGGCGCGTTGGCCGCACGTTGAGCGCGGGATGATCTCGCCGGTCGACTTCATCCCGGTGGCGGAAGACGCAGGCCTCGTGGACGCGATGTTCTGGGCGTTGCTGGCGCAAGCGTGCCGCAAGGCGCTCGACGCGCCGGGTGAATTCACGCTCGCAGTCAACATTTCGCCGAGCCAAGTGCGCGATCAATGGTTCCCCGAGAAGGTGCTGCGGACGCTGCGCGAAACTGGCTTCCCGGCGCAACGGCTTGAGATCGAAGTGACGGAAAGCGCGATGATTGGCGATGTCGCCCGCGCGAAATCGTCACTGATGTCGTTGAAGAACCAGGGCGTGCGGATTGCGCTCGATGATTTCGGCACCGGCTATTCGTCACTGTTTTTGCTGCGCGAATTGCCGATCGACAAATTGAAGATTGACCGCTCGTTCGTGGCGCGGATCACTACCGATCGCGAAAACGCGACAATCGTCGGCGCGCTGATCGGGCTCGGCAAAGCGCTGGGCTTGAAGGTGACAGCCGAAGGCGTCGAAGACGAAGCGACCGCGGATGCGCTGCGCGCGATGGGTTGCGAACTGGCGCAAGGCTTTCTCTACGGCGCTGCAACTGAGTTGCCGCAATACGCCGTGCAAGAACTTCGCGCTGCTGTCTGATTACGCCGCCGCTTGGTAGGCGAACCACACGTTTGGTTCGACGTAACGGCCGGTATCACGCTCAAGATCAATCGAGACGGGATTGAGCGCGCCTTCGATTTTGTATTCGCCGGTTTCAGGGAAGGGGCTGCCGCGCCACATCTCCCAGAACGCAACTGGCTCATCGACAACCATCGAACGATCCGCGGGCTTGATGATCTTGCCGCCGGCGGCTGAGTGCGAACGCAGCCACGGATCGAAGAGGCGGCCGTTCTCGTCCTTCCAGCCGATGTACTCTTGCATCGGGATGAAAGGGTGGAGGTGCTTGGCGGACGGGCGCACCGGCGCGATGACGCCGTCATGGCCTTTGCGCGCGGCGAGGTTCGAGAATTCTTGGATCATGATCCGCGCCAGCCCCTTCGAGCGGTGGATCTTCGGCACGGAGATGGCCAGCGCCCCGACAGCGTTGCGGCGTGCGCCATTGTTGTTGGCGGCGGTCTCGACGATCCAGTCCCAGCCCTCAGGCGGCAGATCGTTGAAATCGCACGCGAGCGGCACGCAATTGCCGACGGCGACCGGATAGCCGGTAACCTCGTCCACCAGGCACAACTGGTAGTCGGCAAACTGCTCCAACAACTCCTGGTAGTGGACGAAGTGGGCCTTGGTGAAATTGAGGAAGCCCAGGGACCCCCAGGCAGCTTGTTCGATGGCCATCGCGGCTTTGCGCAATTCGGCGCTATCGGCACGCGTCTTCACGACGAACCGGCTCATGGGTACACCCAACTCTTGTTAACTATACTTGCGCCCGCCCCGGCGATTACCCGGCTTGTCCCCAGCAGTGCTTGGGCGCTCGCACTTCCCTAATAAGGGGTAAATTTAGAAATTACAAGCGTAAATGTGTATTTACCAAGGTTAACGGAGTGTTGAGCGCGGACACCATAGCAACGACTAAACATAGTTACCGAAGTATTCCGAGGTCGAATTCTAATAAAACTCTGCGCCGCGTAACATTATTTTCGTATTGGGCGCGGTATTTTCGATCGGATATCCGTCTTCGGACCGTTTACTTTGGCTTAGTCATGATGCCGAGCAGCGCGAAAACTGTTCACTACAAGAACGACCTTCGCCGCCTCACCGCGGTGATCGGCGCCGCACTTGTCCTGTTCGGGGCAGTGCTGCTTGCGATCGTTGCTTATGCGGGCTGGTCGGCGAACCGCACGGCGATCGTGCGTGAGCGTCAGCTTGTGGAAAACGCGCTCGACCAGAGCGTGAGTTCGGTTCTGGACCAGCAAAAGGCCATCGCTTGGTGGGATGACGCTGTCGCCAATGCTCAGCGCCGGCCGCTCGATCTGGATTGGATCGACACCAACATCGGTCTCTATTTCTTCGAGACCTACGGCCACGACGAAGTCTTCATTATCGATAGTTCGAACCAGCCGATCTACGCGACCGTGAACGGTGAGCGCAGTGATGCGGCTGTCGCCTACAATGCACACCGCGCGATGTTCGACCGCATCGTTACCGAAGCGCGGCGAGGGGCCGATGACACGCTGCGCCGCCGCGACCGCGCGTTCAGCGATAGTCAGGGCAATTATAGCGCGCTTCTGGGCGCAAGCTTCGGCCGTTGGGCCGGTCACATCATGAGTGTCGACGGCGAACCGGCTGTTGTCTCTGCGATCTCTATCGTGCCGAACCTCGACGCAAACTTGCTGCATGGCGAACCGCATTTGCTGCTGAGCGTCGTCAAGATCGACGAAGCGTTCATGGCGCAGGTCGGCGGTTCGTTGCTGATCCCGGATCTCAGCTTGTCGACTGACGCGCTGCGCGGGTCTGGCGCTTTGTCGGAGGCCTTCGTGGCTGATGACGGCACGCCGATGGGCTTCTTGAATTGGACGCCGCGTCAGCCGGGGCGTTCGCTGTTGTTGTTTATTCTGCCGCTGGTGGTGTTGGGCGTGCTCGGCGCGGGCTGGCTCACGTTCCTGATGATCAACCGCTTGAAGCGCGCTTCGGGCGACCTCGCGGACCGCGAAGCGCAATCGCGTCACCAAGCGCTGCACGATGCGTTGTCGGGCTTGCCGAACCGCCACCATTTCGTCGAGCACTTGCAAGAGCAGCTCGATAACCTGGTTCAAACGCGTAACAACGGCCGTGTTGTTGTGGCCTATATCGATGTCGACCGCTTCAAGGACGTCAACGACACGATGGGGCACGCCGCGGGCGATACGCTCATCATGGGCGTAGCCAAGCGCCTGCAAAAAACCCTGTCCCGTGAGGATTTCCTGTCGCGCTTCGGCGGCGACGAGTTCGCGGTGCTGCGTTGCGCCAATAGCCCGGATGCGGCGAACGAGCTGGCGGAGCGTCTGCGCAAGGCGTTCGAGGAAAGCTTCGACGTCTATGGTCAGCACATCAAGATGACGGCCTCGATCGGCATCGCGATGAGCCCCGATCACGGCATGGGCCCCCAAGAGCTGATGCGCCACGCCGACATCGCGCTCTATCAGGGCAAGAACCAGGGCCGCGACAAAGCGATGATCTTCTGCGCCGAGATGGCCGCGGAAGTCGAACAGCGCCGCGAGATCGAGGTTCAGCTTCACGCTGCGCTCGAAGCACGCGAACTCAAACTGCATTATCAGCCGCTGATCTCATGCGCCGATGGCCGCGTGACCGGCGTCGAGGCGCTACTGCGCTGGAAGCACCCGACCCAGGGCGATATCTCGCCTGGCGTGTTCGTGCCGATCGCAGAAGAGGCGGGCCTGATGCCGGCTCTCGGCGCGTTCGTGATCGAGCGCGCGTTCGAGGAAGCCAAGGCCTGGCCGGACCTCGAAGTTTCGATCAATCTGTCGCCGGTTCAGTTCCGCCACGTCGATCTGGTCGAGCTGCTGGAAGACCTGCTGAAGAAATACGAGACCGACCCTAGCCGCATCGTGTTCGAAGTGACCGAAGGCGTGCTGATGGAATCTTCTGACCGCAACCGTCAGATCCTCGAGCAAGTGCGCTCGATGGGCTTCAAGATCGCGCTCGATGACTTCGGCACGGGCTATTCGTCACTGCGGTATCTCTGCGATTTCCGCTTCGACAAGATCAAGATCGATCGGGCCTTCGTAACCGGCATCCATGAGCGCAAGCGCGCCATGACGATCATCCAGTCGGTCGTGACCCTCGGGCGCGGCCTCGGGATGGAGATTGTCGCGGAAGGTGTGGAAACCGAGGCGGAAGCTTCAGTCATGCGCTTGGTGGGTGTCACCGAGCTGCAGGGCTTCTTCTTCTCGCAGGCCGTGCCTGCCGCAGAGGTCACCACGCTGCGTGGTTCGTTCGATCGCCCGAAGGCCGAAACGAAGCCTGCCACGGTTGCCGACCTGCGCGCCAAGCTGCTGGGCTAAGCCGCCACAAATCGCGCGTAGTGCGCTGCAGCATGAGGCGGGTTCTCCACACTGGGGCGCACCCGACCTCAGTGACATTTTCGCCCCGTATCCAGAGCTTTCGGCCATGCGCCCGGCTATGGACAAAATTCCGAGAAGTCGGCATGCCAACCCCTGTGCGCCGCTCCAAGATGGGCGGCCGCCAGCGGGAGGATTGAGCGGTCCCTGAAAGGGTCCGCTCACGGCGATGCGACCACGCCGATCCCGTTTGCGCCGACAAAGTAGGGGACGGAGCCGGGATGCGCATCAGACGTAAGATTCAACTCGCCGGCCTTGCGGTCGTATTGGCTGGCGGCGTCTCCGGGACGGCTGAAGCGGGCGATCGCACGGTGAGCACCGGCATCGACACGCCGCTCACCACGTCGAACCCTGATGGCAGCAGCGTCGCTGGCAATATCACGATCACCAGCACAGGCTCGATCACGATCGATCCGAGCGAAGTCGGGGTGACGGTCAATACAAGCAACAACGTCACCAACGGCGGCAACATCACGTCGGTCATCAACTCGAACAACGTCACCGGCATTCTGGTGCAGGGCGGCAATTCGGGCACGATCACGAGCAATGGCGGAATTTCGTTCCTCGAAGACTACGTGCTGACAGACACCGATAGTGACGGCAATCTTGACGGCAATGTCGCGCTGGGCACCAACCGTCACGGCATCTTCTTGCAAGCCGGCCCGACGTTTACGGGCGATATCGTCACCTCGGGCCTCATCTCCATTGAGGGCAACAATTCGTCGGGTATCACGCTCAACAGCTTGCTGACGGGCAATCTGCGCGCCACCGGCACGATCAATATCATCGGCGACAATTCGGTCGGCGTTGCCGTGAATGGCGGCACGACGGGCGATGTGATCATCGCCGGCGGCGGCGCGGTCCGCGGTCAAAACAGCGTTGGCGTCGCCGTGAACAGCAATATCGGCGGCGAGCTTTCCATCAACGGCACCTGGAACGTGCTGGGCTATCTCACGACGATCGTCCCGACGAACCAAACCACGCTCGATCCGGATGATCTGGAGCAAAGCGGTTCGGCAGTGCTGGTTCGCGGCAGTGTCGCGGGCGGCATCACCATCGAAGGCATCGGCGCCGAGGGCGATCCTGACGACGACGGTGACGGCCTGACCGACGATGGCGACGACAACGACACGGCTCAAATCGCGGTCTATGGTTCGGCGCCGGTGGTGTTGATCCAAGCCAACGGCTCCAACATCAACATTGGTCCGGGTGACGAGGGCTACGGCTTCCTGGTTCGCGGGCAACTCACCGCGGACGGCCTCTATGACGGCATCGGCGCGACGGGCGTTCGCATCGAAGGCGACGGGCTTGGCGCGACGACGACGATCACAGGCGGCGTTTCGGTCGACTACGGCATTTCGACCACTGCCACCGAAGCGAACGCGCAAGGCCTCGTGTTCGGCGTGGACTCGATTACGAGCCTGCTTCAAGTGCGCGGCGTCATCACCACGAACGTCATCGCGGACAATCTGTTCACTTCGCGCGCCATCCTTATGGAGAGCGGTGCGAATGTTCCGACGTTCAACAATAGCGGTTTGATCCAGGCGTTCTTCTTCGGTGAGAACGGCAACGCGATCGCGGTCCAGGACCAATCCGGCACGCTTCTTAATGTGACGAACACCGGTCAGATTCTGACTCAGCTGGTCGCTACCGACGACGATCTCACCGACGGCATTCTGCCGCCGCCGCCGGTCGGCAACTCGATCGCGTTCGATCTGTCGAATGCGAATTCGGGTATCTTGATCCAGCAGCTGGCGCCGGTTGTGTTCACGGACGACGACGCCGTGGACGATGTCGTGGCGTCGACGGCGCGCATCGTGGGCGACATTCGCCTCGGCGCCTTCTCGGATACGTTCAACATCTTCTCAGGCACTGTTGCCGGCGACATCGCGTTCGGAAACGGCGCGGATGCGCTCAACATCAACAATGGCGCCATCTACACCGGCAGCATCACTGACACCGACAACGCGCTGACAATCAACGTTCAGCAGGGCACGCTCAACTACACGGGCGGCGTTCTGAACATCACCAGTGCAACGTTCGGCGCCAACAGCGTGTTCAACGCTTCGCTTTCGAGCGTGCCGGCGGACACAACCAATATCACCGCTTCCGGCTCGGTGACGTTCGCGCCCGGTGCGAGAGTCAATCCGGTGATCCCGGCAGGCCTGCCAACGTTCGGCACACAAACGTTCTTGACCGCGAACGGCGGCATGTTTGGTGCGGCCAACGTCGTCGGTCCGGTCAATCCAGGCAATTCGCCGTATCTCTACACGGTCAATATTGGCACCACGAACGCGATCGTCGAAGGTGCGGCCAACGCGCTGACGGCGACGTTCCAGTTGCGCACGCCAGCGCAGCTTGGGCTGTCAACGAACCAAGCGACTGCGTTCAATCCGATTATCGAAGCGCTGCGCCTCGACACTAATGCGGCTGCCGCGTTGGCGGGTATCACGTCGCAGTACGAGTTCTTCGATGCTTACGAAGATCTGCTTCCGAACTATGCCGACGGCGCGACGGAAGTCGCGGCCACGGCGATCCAGCAAATGCAGAGCGCTACATCCAACCGCATGTCGGCGGTGCGGATGCAGGGCCTGGATGAGGTCTCGGTGTGGGGCCAAGAGATCGCTTACGGCATCAATCGCGAGGCGCCTGACTCGAACTCGCAAGATTTCCGCGGTCAGGGCTTCGGCTTCGCTGCCGGTATCGACGGACCCACGAACAATGGCGGCCTGTTTGGCTTGTCGCTGTCGTTCATCGCATCGGAAGTGGAAGAGCCCGGACGTCCAGAAGGCGAGATCTCGACCTGGTTCACGCAGGCGAACGCGTATTACGCGACCGCCGTTGGCCCGATCGATCTCGACTTCATTGCGGGCGGCGGCTTCGGCAAATTGCAGTCGCGCCGTTTCGTTGAGATCGGCAATCCGGTTGCGTTCAGTGCGCTGACGGAAGCCGAGTGGATGGCCTACGAAGGTCACGGCGCCATTCGCGCTTCGGTGCCGATGGCGATTTCGGAGACCTTCACGGTGACGCCGCAAGCGGCGCTCACGTATGCGGGCATCTCCGAGGAAGGCTACGAAGAAGAGGGCGGCGGCGCGGCGATCGACTATCGCGTCGACAGCGTGTTCTCGCAGCGCCTTTGGGCCGACGTCGGTCTCGAATTTGCAGCCAACATGCACTTCGGCCAACAGACGGTGATCTCGCCGCGCATTTATGGCGGCTACCGCGCCAACGTGTTGGATGACGGGGCCGAGCGTACGGTGGCGTTCGTGTCGACCGGCACGCAATTCACGCTGACCGATGAAGGCGTGGGCCAAGGCGGACCGGTGATTGGCATCGGCTTCGACGCAACCAACGGCTACTCGACGTTCTCACTCGGCTACGAAGGCGAGTTCGGCGATCAGATCGAGCGTCACAGCCTCAACGCGGCGATCCGCTTCCGCTTCTAAGCGGCGCGCGATGTAGAGTTTGGGATCGGCGCGGCTTCGGCCGCGCCGATTTCGTTTTCAGTCCACAAACGGCCATCGGCTTGCATTGGCACGTTGTAGTGGCGCGCCGTGAGCGCTGCGCGGTAGATGCCGTGATAATCGCTGGCGGCGCCGATCTCGGCGCTGTCGTGATCGATGTTCACGCCGATATCGAGATAGGCGCCGAGATTGGCGACGTTCGGGCGTGGCATGGCGCCGGCGCGATATTCATCCGCCATTTGCGCGTAGAGCGCTTCGAGCGAGCGAGCGAGGCCGTCGATGTCGAAGAGCGTGCAGGTGTCGCGGTTGGCGATGAGGCGCTGACGGAGTTCCTGCAAGCCGAGGCGATCAGTCGTGGCGAACGCGACAGCGCGGGCGATGAACGCTTCCGGCGACGTGGTGATGAGTTCAGGTGCGCCGGCGGCGCGCACGAGGCTGCCGCACACGCGCGAAGCAAAGCTGCGGCCCATATAGGTCAGGACGGGCACGCCCATCCAAAGCGCGTCAGATGCAGTGGTGTGTGCGCCGTAGGGGGCGGTGTCGAGGAAGAGATCGGCGAGTGGATAGCGCGCGAGGTGGCGGGGGTTCGGGGCCTTCTTCGCGAAGATCAGGCG
>JBEBHI010000229.1:0-4096 GCA_040080935.1 Terricaulis sp. | reverse complement strand
CCCCGACTACAAGGAGATTTTCGACTTCGCTAAGGGTATCAACTCGCCGTCAGGCGAAGGCACGCTCATTCAAGATGAGAGCTTCCGGCAAAAGCTCGCCGACTGGATCGTGCGCGCCGAGGGCTACAAGCTCGCGAAGTTCCGCACGATGACGGCGCTGTCGAAGGGGCAAACGCCGGGCCCGGAGAGCTCAATCGGCAAAGTCATCAACGCCAATCAGATGATGGACATCGCCAACACGGCGATCGAAGCGCAGGACCACTACGGCATTATCAACGATCCCGATCTTGCCCCGCTCGAAGGCGCTTTCCATCAAAGCTACATGTTCGCACCGGGCCTGCGTATCGCCGGCGGCACCGATGAGATCCTGAAAAACATCATCGCCGAACGTGTCCTCGGCCTGCCGCAAGACCACCGCGCCGACAAGGGCATCGCGTTCAAAGATCTCCCATCGGGGCAGCGTTAGCTTGAGCGAGGCTGGCGCGCCCGAAGGATTTGAACTCTTCACGCGTCCAAGTCCGCTCATTGATCCGTGGCGGCCGATATTCGTGCAGCGCCGGCCGGACCGAATGGTGCTTGGCGTGCATTTGCGTGAGCCCCACACCAATTCGCGCGCCACAGCGCACGGTGGCCTGATCGCGGCGCTGGCGGATCAGGCCATGGGCATGTCGTGCGGCGTGAAGCTTCAAGCCGAAGGCGTTGCGATCTCCAATCTTTGGACGACGTCGCTGGCCATCGAATATCTAGCGGCGGCCAAAGTCGGCCAATGGCTGGAGTTCGACACCAGTTTCGCACGCGTCGGCAAGACCCTTTGTTACGCCGAGTGCAACGTCAGCGCCGACGACGAGACGAGTGCGCGCGCGCACGCAAACTTCCGCGTCGCGCTCGCCTAGTCAGCGGGATTCCAGGTCTTCTTCTTTTTGTGTGGCTTGCTGCCGGCAGGATGCTTGCCCGCTGGCGGCTTGCCGCGACGTGGTTCGAACCCTTGGCGCTCTTTGCGGCCAGGACGCGCCGTGGCCGGGCGCTCTTGACGTTCAGCAGGACGCTCCGCGCGCGGCGGGCGATCCTGGCGTTCGGAACGCTCTTGGCGTTGTGGCCTGCTGTCCGGTCGGTCGAACCGCTCTTGGCGTTGCGGGCGTTCGCGTCGTTCCTCGCGCGGGCCTTCTTGCTCGCGCATCGGCATCGCGACGATATTCTTCTCAAGCCGGCCGCCCGCATCGAGGTGCGTGAAAAAGCTCTCGACCACCGCCGCATTGAGTTCGACGTGCGTGACGCGATCTTCGATGCGGATGGTGCCGATGTCGCGCTTAGTGATGCCGCCGGCCTTGCAGATCATCGGAATGAGCCAGCGTGGTTCGGCCTTTTGCGCGTAACCAACCGTGAGCGTGATCCAAGCGCTTTGATCGAAGCCTTGTGGGCGCGGAGCGGGCCGCGTGGGGTTTTGCGCGTTTGGGGGCGCCGCCATCAAATCTTCAGGCGCCGGCTGGCCCTTGCGATAAAGCCGCGTGAAGGCCGCAGCGATCTGATCAACGTCGTGACGCTGAAGCAGCGCGGAAATCATGCCGCGCTCGTCGTCCGTGATCGGATCGCTCAGCACGGCGTCTTCCAGCAAGCGCTGTTCGTCACGGCGTTTCACGTCATCCGCAGAAGGCGGTTCGCTCCAATGCGCTTCGATCTTCGCATCGCGCAGGAGCCGCTCGGTGCGGCGGCGCGCCGGATAAGGCACGATCAGAACGCTGGTGCCCTTGCGCCCCGCACGACCGGTACGGCCGCTGCGATGTAGGAGCGCTTCAGGATTTTTCGGTAAATCAGCGTGGATTACGAGATCCAGATCCGGGAGGTCGAGGCCGCGGGCCGCAACATCGGTTGCGATACAGACGTTCGCGCGGTGGTCGCGCAATGCTTGCAGCGCGTGCGTGCGTTCCTTTTGGCTGAGCTCGCCCGAAAGCGCGACGACGGAGAACCCACGATTGCTGAAGCGGCTTTGCAGATGCGTAACCGCAGCACGCGTACCGCAGAAGACGAGGGCGTTCGCTGCATCGTGATAGCGCAGTACGTTGAAGATCGCGTTCTCGATATCGTGCGCGCCCGTGGTGAGCGCGAGGTATTCGATGTCGGTGTGTTGTTTGGCGGCGCCGATCGTGTTCACGCGCTGCGCGTCGCGCTGATACTTGCCGGCGAGTGTGGCGATCGAGCGCGGCATCGTGGCCGAGAACATCAAGGTACGTCGTTCGGCGGGCGCGGTATCGAGAATGGTCTCAAGCTCCTCGCGGAAACCGAGGTTCAGCATCTCATCGGCTTCGTCGAGCACGACGGCCTTCAGGCTGTTCAGCACGAGCGAGCCGCGGTGGAGGTGGTCGACCAGGCGCCCCGGCGTGCCCACAACGATGTGCGCGCCGCGATCCAGAGCGCGGCGTTCGTCGCGGGCATCCATGCCACCCACGCACGAAGCGACCACGCCGCCGGCCTCGGCGTACAGCCACTGAATCTCGGCCTTCACTTGCATCGCCAACTCACGCGTCGGGGCGATGATGAGCGCCAACGGATCCCGCGCTTTCTCGAAGCGGTCTTGGCCACCGAGCAGCGTGTGCGCGAGCGCCAAGCCAAAGGCGACAGTTTTGCCGGAACCAGTCTGCGCCGAGACCATCAAATCCGCGTCGCGCAATTCGCCTGCGAGGATCGCCGATTGGACCGGCGTTAACGTTTCATAGCCGCGTTTTTCGATCGCGCGCGCGAGGGTAGGGACGGTGATTTTGGATAATGGCATGATGCTCTTCTGACCCGGATGCGTATCCCAGCATTCAGGAACAGTGGCAACTTCGAACACCCTAGCCGATTTCGCCGGCCTTTGGCGGTGCAAATAAGCCGTGCTGCAATGCCCGAGCGCGTGAAGGGCTTAGAAATCGTCGAGATCGACGATCCCGTCGGGCGCATCTCCGGCCGTACGCTGAATTTCCGCCAGCAAGCGCTGCGCGGCGGCCTCGGCGGTTGCGAGCGCCTGTTCGATCTCGTTCATGGTCGCGTGATCGTCTGTCGCGATCGACTCGACGCTCACCTTGCACGCGCGGATGAACTGGACGAGCTGCCGCGCCGCGTTCGCGGTAGAGGGGCGCTCGGGGTTGGCTGGATTATTGGCGTTCAAAGCCCGACTCCCCGGTAGTAACCAATTGCGGCTCTCGCCGCAGCAATTCGGCTGTTGTGATGCAGGCCGCCCACTCGCCGAGCAGGGAGGCCATGACCTCGTCGACTACGTCCGCCGATTGGTTCGGCAGCGACGATGAAGCGATGGCGTCGGTGACAAACGCCAAGCGCACGCCGGCGCGCTCCGCATCGATGGCGGTGGCGACGCAATCTTTCGCGGCGGTGAAGCCAAGCACGAAAGCATGCTGCAGAGCTGGGCGCGCACGGACCACTTCGGCGCTATCGAAGAGCGACCACGATTGCTTCATCAGCAGGCGCTCATTTGGTTGCGGTTCAAAGCCTGGGATCGGCATGCCGCGCGCGCCGTTAGCGCGTGTGTGTACGTGCCACACCGGCATGCCTTGGCGGCGCGCCCACGACACGCATGCGCCGGCATGAACAAGCGCCGTTGCGCCGCGCGGCGCATAGCATCGATCGAGCGGATCGGTGTAGGCGCGCTGCAGGTTGAGACACACAAGTACAGGAGCGGAACGGCGCGTTGGCAGCATCAGCGTGCGCGACTCCGCGTAGCGGATTTTTCGAGAATGCCTGGGCGGTCCCAATCGCCTTCGGGTCGCAGTAACACCATGGCCGGTGTTTCGAGCCCGATGGCGCTATCGGGCGGAACCAGATCGCGCTCAATCTCGATGTAGTCGTAACCGGAAAAACTGAATTGAGGGCGTTCGGGCCGGAGCCGCACGTTCGCGGTGCGCAGCCAATACTTCAGCAGCCGCGATTGGATGTGGCCGAGCACGCGCCGGTAGCCCTTGCGGGCGGCAAGGTCGAGCGAGGTCTTCACCAGCGCCGCCGATACTTCGCCGCTGCGATGCGACTGCCGGATCGCGACGCGCTCGATTTTGGCGAAATCCGCAAACCATCTGATACGCATCACACCGACGGGCTCTTTGCCGACCCG
>JBEBHI010000228.1:0-4096 GCA_040080935.1 Terricaulis sp. | reverse complement strand
CAAGCGCCACGATCAGTGCGGCAATGCTTGCCGGCTTGGCGTCCTCGCCAAGCTCATCCGCGCGCCGGCGTTTCGAGCCGGTGATCATGGCGGGCACAAGCGCATCCTTGGCCTTTAGCGACTCCACCACGACGCCGAGGACGTGAAAGACCACGAGCGCCTGCAACGCGCGGAAGAGGACTTCGTGCAATTCGGAGAGCTCGAGTCCCCATAGGCCAACGAACGGACCGGAATTCTCCTCACCGCCGCTGAACAAGCCCGTCACGACAATGCCTGTTGTGATCGCCAGAAGCAGGAGCACCGCGACGCCGCCAAGCGGATTGTGCCCGAGGTGGCGTATTGGCTGTTTCGAGAAGAGATCGCGCACATGCGCGACGATGGCTGATGGGCTGGCGGCGAAATCGGCAAAGCGCGCGCGTTCACCGCCCGCGAAGCCCCAGATCACCCGAAATACAATGAGGCCCGCAATCGCTTCGCCGGCATAGCGATGGATGATCGCCGCGGTCCCTTCCTCTTCGCCCGTGAACCAGGCCACGGCGACAAGCGCAAGCAAGCTCCAGTGAAACAAGCGTGTCGGCAGGTCCCAGACATGGACTCGGCGTTCAGCGGTGTCGGTCGTAGTCATAGCCAATCCTAGCGTTCGAATTCGAGTGCGATGCGGATCTGGCCATCAGCTTGAGCTTCATCGACGCCTGCAAGGTAAGCGAGCGCGATGCTCGCCTCGGCGAAGTTCACGCTCGCACGTGGCCCCCAATAGTGCGCCTGCGCTTCGGGCTCGCCGAAGGTTTCAACACCGAAGGCCCAGCTGTCCGATGTGCGCCACATCGCGCGCGCTGCGTAGGCGTGCTCCCATTCATCGGAAGGCCCGCCAACGGGGTGCTCGGCGATCAGATTGAGGCGCAGCGTCAGAGGACCTCGCTGACGTTCTGCGAGCAGTTTGAGCTCAAGAGCATCGTCGCGCCCGTTCTGACCGAATGAGTATTCGACATAACCACCGAAATGCACCGGCCAGGAACGTGTCGCTGTGAAGTCGAACACATTCTCAATCGCGACGGCCGTGAGTTCGCTTGCAGCTCCAGGCGCGTCGGCGGCCTTGATCACAAGAGCGGGTCGCCACCAATCGGTGAAAGCGTAACCCGCCTCGGCGCGATGGAGCTGCGTGCCGTCGATGCTGCCTCCGTCAAAATAGACTGCGCGATACTCAAGCTCGCTTTCGCCGAGATGGACGCTCGGTCCGTAGACATTGGAAGTCCCGGCGGGCTCGGCATGCGCCGAGCCCGCTGACGCCAGCGCCCACGCGAGCGCAACCAGTCTTGTATTCATGGCACTGGTCTCCGGACGCGATTAGCGCCCACCCCGGCGGTGATGGTGGTCGTCGGACCGATCCGAGCGGTCGCAATCATCGTCGCGTTCGCGGTGAAGCACCGCGCCGGTGCGCGGATCGAGATGCATCTCAACGCACTGCCCGCCACGCTCATGGCCCTTCACTTCTACGGAATTGGAGTAGCGTTCGATCTCGATGACGCGGAAGCCGTCGGCGGCGAGTTGTTGTTCGATTGCGCTGAGTGAAAGCGCTTGGCCCGCGGCCGGTTGAGTCTGGGCCGCCGCCAGCGAAGGGGTGGCGAGGAAAAGGCATGCGGCGGCGATGTGGCGAATGTTCATGAAAGGCTCCCTCTAGAAAGACGCGATCGGGCGTCATTCGCCCCCTCATGGGAAATGTGCGCTGACAACCCCGTGACGGCTTCCGTCAGCGTTGCGTCAGGTTCGCAGGTGCAGGATGTGAGGTCATATGAGTCTTAGTCGCCGCCTTCTTGTCATGGCTGCTGTCGCCGCGTGGCTTGCCCCGCCCGAGGCGGACGCACGCCGTGGCAGGGGTCGCGGAGGAGATCATGACGAGGCACGAGAGGCGCTTGAAGATGGAGAGGCGCTTCCGCTCTCACGCATACTGCCACTGGCGCTTCGCGCAGTCCCAGGAGAGGTTCTGGAGGTGGAGCTGGAGCGTGAGCATGGCAGGCTCGTCTATGAGATCGAAATTCTTGCGCAGAGCGGCCGGGTTCGCAAAGCTATCCTCGATGCGCGCACCGGCGTGCTCCTTGGCGTGGAAGACGAGCACTGATGCGGGTCCTGCTGGTTGAGGACGATCCAGACATCGCTCTTGATGTAGCCCGGGCGCTGGAGGGCGCAGGCTTTCTGGTCGAGTGCGCCCACGACGGCGAGACGGCGTGGTTCGCCGGCGACACCGAAGACTTCGACGTGGTGGTGTTGGATCTGGGTCTGCCCAAACTAGATGGGCTCAGCGTGCTCCGGAAATGGCGGGCGGCGGGCCGATCGTTTCCGGTTCTCATCCTTTCGGCGCGCGGCGCTTGGACCGAAAAGGTCGACGGTATTGAAGCCGGAGCCGATGACTATCTCGGCAAGCCATTTGAACTCGGCGAACTGACCGCGCGCGTGCGCGCTCTGGTGCGCCGTGCAGGCGGGCATGCAGGGCCAGTCGTGACGGTGGGACGGCTCACCTTGGATACCCGGCGCATGAGCGTGGCGGTCGATGGCGCGCCGCAAAGAGTGTCGCCTCTGGAATACCGGATGCTCGACTATCTGGCGCATCAGCGTGGCCGGGTGATCTCCGCGGGCGAACTCGCCGAACATTTGCACGGCGCCGACGGCGCCGCGGACGCCAACGCGATCGAAGCATTGGTAGCCCGGTTGCGCCGGAAGGTTGGAGCCGATGTCATCCAGACGCGTCGCGGCTTTGGCTACACGTTGAGCGAGACATGATTGCGCGTTCGCTGCGCTGGCGTTTGCTTGCGGGCGCTGCAGCGACAATCTTTGCTGCGCTTGCGTTGGCTTGGCTCGCCATGAGCTATTTGTTCGAGGCGCATGTCGAACGCAGTATCGAAGCCAATCTCATTCAGCATGGGCGGGACATTGTGTCTGGGCTCACGCGGGGAGCGGACGGTCAGCTTGCGTTGGACCCCGAGCCGTTCGACCCACGTTTTGATCGGCCATCTAGCGGGCTCTACTGGCAAGTCAGCGAAGACGCCGCCGCGCTACGCTCCCGCTCATTGTGGGATGAGACGATGGCGCCCAACGAAAGCGTCAGCGCCAACGCTTGGACAAGAGGCGATGTTGCCGGCCCATTTGGCCAGAAGCTCGTTTTCGTCGCACGGGAGGTTTCGCTTGGTGCAGACGGATCGTCCATCCTGGTAATGCTGGGTGCAGATCACGCTGCCATCACCGCCGCGCGCGGCGAGTTCTCGCGTGATCTTGGGCTCTTTCTCCTGCTGTTGTGGGCGGTGTTGGCGGGGGCGGCTTGGGTGCAGGTGCAACTTGGTCTGAAGCCGCTTAGCGATGTGCGCGCGGCGCTTGCCGAAATGCGGGGGCATGCGGGCGCACGCTTGCGCGAGGCGGACTATCCGGCCGAGGTCGCCCCGCTCGCACTTGCGATCAACGCGCTCGCCGACGCGCGTCAGCGCGATACTGAACGAGCGCGCCGCCGCGCGAGCGATCTCGCGCATTCTCTCAAGACGCCGCTGGCCGCGCTTGCGGCGCAGACGAGGCGTGCGCGCGTGGCGGGCGCGGCTGACGCAGCGGACGGCCTCGATCGCGCTATTGAAGCTGCGCGCGACGCGGTTGAGCGAGAGCTGACACGTACCCGCATCGCCGCGGAGCACGAAGCCGAGCACAAGCGCACAGGGCCGATCATCGATCGGCTGATCGCGGTTGTTGAACGCACAGAAGCGGGACAAAGACTGACTTTCGAGAACGCTATGGGCGACATAGTCCTTCCGCTTGGGGAGGTCGCGCTCATGGAGCTCGCCGGCCCCTTGCTGGAGAATGCAGCCCGCTACGCGCGCCTCCTCGTGCGTGTCAGTGGCGATGTCGCGTGCTTCTGCATTGAAGATGACGGGCCCGGTTTAAGCGACGCCGAGATCGGCGAAGCTCTTAGCCGAGGCAAGCGACTGGACGAGACTGCCCAAGGCTACGGGCTTGGTCTTGCCATCGCGCGCGATGTCGCGGAACTGAGCGGAGGTGCGCTCTCACTCGACCGATCGCCGCTCGGCGGCCTGCGTGCTCGAGTGCACTGGACCGAGTGACC
>JBEBHI010000083.1:0-15424 GCA_040080935.1 Terricaulis sp. | reverse complement strand
TCGCGCGATTGAACAGAAACTTCGCGTGCTTGGGTGATCGCGCAGAGAAGTGAGTTGGAGTGCCAATTCCGATCGTGGTTGGGGCATTCGTTTTTGGCCGTAGCCCGCTAGAGATCGCCGGCGTCTCCGCGTGCACGCTTTTTTAGCCGTCGGTCCGTTACGCTTGGCCGATGAACGGCGCAGACACGCTGGTGCTGGTGTTTGGCTCGGCCGCCCTCGCGGCGGCGGCGTTCGGCTTCTGGCGGCCGAAAGGGATTCTCCGGCTCGCTGGCCTCGGCGCTCTGCTGGCGATCGTGGCGCCCTTCGTAATCGCTTATGGGATTGGCCCGTTTCTCGGGTCCGGAGCGGGGCTGGGCGCTGCGCTCATCCTCTATGCTGGCGCCGCTTTCACACTGACGCTGGCGGTGTTCGCAGCGCTTGGAGCAGGCCTTCGACATGGATGGAATGGGTTGCGCTAGCCCCCGCTGCTGGAGTTCCATGCGTTCATCGCGGAGGGCTTAGGCGGCGCACTGCAGTGAGTTAACAGGTTCGCGGCCAGCGGGCTGAAGTTCGCCGCGGCGCGCTGGCCAGCGCTCCCTCAAGCGAGCAATGCGCGCTGACAGGGGGAAACCTCTTCCCCATCACCCCCTTTGCCTGCGCGCGCCAAGTCGAGTTCAAGTGAATTGAGCCTCTTCGCGTACGAGCGGGGCCAACGGCGTCTTTCGTATGGGGCACGCTGTGGCCCTTACTGGTCGCTTAGGCCCGACCCGTTAAGCGATCTTGTTGCGCTTGCGGGTGAGCTACTGTTTCTCAAGGGGTCACTCAGGCGCCGTTCGCGGAGACCGTTGCCCTTTAGCGATTAGTGCGTTGAACGACGTGGCGTGCAATCCCCATGAACACCCCCCGCCCGTTGCCGCGCCGCGCGGAGCACAATTCCGCGGGGATCTCGGTGGCGCCCCGGCGGGTCTGGATGAGGCCCGTATTGTTGTAATCGCCGGTTTGGGTGATTGAGCCGTCGAGGTTGCGCCCGATCTGGATGAGGCATGCGGCATTGTTGTTTCCGCTCTGCGTGATCGCGCCGGTGTTATTGCGGCCAAACTGGCGGATCCCAGCACTGTTGCCTTGGCCGTTCTGGGCAATCGCTGCGCCGTTGTTGGCGCCTTCTTGCTGCACGCTTGAGCGATTTTCCGCTGCGCCCACTGCAGCTGCGTAGATCATGGCGGGGATGTCGCGGCGTTGCTGGGCGTGCGCTTCGCCGGCCGCCAGGGCGACCATGGCGGCCGCCGCGATCATCGCGCGTGTCGAGCGTTTCATGGGTCCGCTCCTCAGAGGTTGAAGCTGCGACGGCACAATTGGCCGCTGTCGTCGCGAAGCGTCAGAGTTGCGCGAACCCGCGCGCCGCGTTCGACGCTGATTTCGTTCTCGCCAAGCAGCGCCGATGAGCCAGCAGCAAGATCGAGCGCACCGCTTTGGCTGATGTCGGACGACCCGGCCCGGCCGGACTTGGTGATGACGAGATCGTATTCGCCGGAGATGTCGCGGTCAGCGAAGGCGCGGGCCTGAATAAGCAGGCCGTTCGCGGTGCGACGCGAGCGGACTTCGCATGTTACAGCATCGTTGTGCGAAGTATGGCGCGTGGGTTCGACGCGCGCCGATGCGGGCGCGACGCGTTCGGGTGCGATCGCGGCAGCGATGACAGGCGCAACCGAGGGGGTGTCAGTGGAGTCCGCTTCGGTGCGCGCGGCGGCTGAGCAGGCCGTCAACATAGCGATCGCCGCCATAGCAAGGAGAGAAAATTTCGACATCGGTGATGCTCCCTTAAGGGCAAAGCCGCGAGAAGGCGCTCAAGGAAGGCGCCTTCCCGCAAACTTCGTTTCAGTTGTAGCCGCTTTGGACCACGACCGAGATGTTGCCTTCGCCGCGTTGACGCACTTCGACGTCCTGACCGTTTCCGATCTGGATGATGCCAGAGGTGTTGTTGACCCCGTCCTGATCGGTGACGGCGCGGCTGCCATTGCCGATTTGCGCGACGCCGGCGACGTTGCCGCGACCGGTCTGAAGGGTTTCAGCGCGCAGGTTGCGGCCTTCTTGGCCGGTGGCGGAGAAGTTGTCCGAGCCCACTTGTGTGGTCGCGACATGATTGCGCGTGCCGTATTGGTCCATGCGCATGAAATTGCGGTAGCCGTCCTGTACGCCGCGCGCATAATGGCGCCCGCCGCGTTGATTGATGACTGCGCCATTGCGGTCGCCGTTTTGCGCTTGGCCGGCGGCGTTGGCGTATCCCGATTGTGTGACGACGGTGCGGTTCTGCGCGTGCGCTGCGCCAACACTCATGCTGGCGAACAAAGCGGCGGCCGCGACTGCGGTAAGCAAACGTTTCATGGATCAAGCTCCCAAGTTCAAGTGCAGCGTTCCCTCGCCGACGCTTGAACGGGTGGAAGACTGTCGCGCGCATGCTGAGCGGCGCTTGAACGAAAGACTCAGAGTGCAGGGGATCGGCGCCGATTGCAGAGACGCAATCGCAGACAAAGGAGCGCCCCGGAGTTTCCTCCGGGGCGTTGAGCGCAGTTGGGTCGAGGAAGGAGACGTTCGGCTCAGTTGTCGCTCAAGAGGACGCTCAAAATGACGCCGGTGGCGATCGCGACGAGGAGATAGTTGCCGCGATCGTCCTCGACATAGCGATAGCCGCGTGGCGGCGCGCGGAGGCCGCAGTCGCGCCAGTCCACTTCGTCGTAGCGGTCGCGATATTAGGAGGGCAGGCGGTCGCCGCGCCGCCAAGCGCGATAGCCAGGATCGAAGTAAGGATCGTCATAGTATGCCGCTGGCGGTGCGCCGTAATACCATTGGTCGCGGTAGGTGTAGCCGTTGAACGCGGGCGAATTCCAATGCTCGCGCCGGATAGCGCGGCGTAGGTCTCGCCTGTAGCGGTCGGTCCGCCAGTCGCTGTCGCGATCATCGCGATAGTGTCGGTCATAGTTGCGGTCGTCGTCGCGATAATGGCCATCGCGCTCGTGCGCGGCCGCCGCAGCGGGCGCCGCCAAAGGGGCGCCCAGCGAAGCGGCCGCAAGGACCGCCGTGATGATGCGTTTCATGAAGCACAAGCTCCCGTCATGCTTCCCTCTCGCGACAAGATTTGAAAAAACGCCTGAACGTGGCGTGAACCCCAACCTCATGGGGCTGCGAGCCGAAGCAAAAGCGAGCGAGATAATCCGGCGACCACTTTCGGCGGCGACGGCCTGCCGGTTTCGCGGGCACTAGCTGACTGACTGGATTTGATCGAGTACGCCGCCCGCGATGAGCTGGGCCGCCGACCGAGCGCCGGATCATTGACGCCGCGCAAAGCAGGCGTTGCCGACCCCGCGCATACTTCGCTCTCGGGAGCGGGAGATGGAGCCTCTAGGCGATGCGAAGTGCGCGCATTGCGGTGTCGCGTACAAGGTTATCTGGGTGCGCTCGGCTTGGCCCTCCAAGGGCGTTGCCGAGTGCGTTGAGTGTGGCGGAGAAATGGATCGTTGGGACGCAACAACGTGGCCCAGCTACAGACGGGTCCCGTTAGACGATGGCGGCGCTTGAAACTCGTGCCCGACCCTGTGGCCACTACAAGTGGCTACAATCGTGAGCGACGCGAAATGAGCGACTTTGCTAGTCGCGATCTCGTAAGCGGGGCGTGGCCTCAGTTAGCCACTTGCCGGTAGAAGGTCGGCGGAATGGTTCGGAGCTGGGTGCAACGCCGCTACGATCGCAATGAGCCAAAGCGCGGTGATGACATGGTAGGCATGCCAGCTCACCGCAGGATCGAGACTGGCCGACTGGCGCACGAACAAGATGTTTGGCGCCATCGATGCGAACCCAATCACAGCAAGCGCGCGGCCACTGCGGCGGAAGTTGGTGGCCAATAGAAGCGTGCCACACGTAAGCAAGGCCAGGAAAATTAAGCTGCCCAAGACACCGCCTGCGACGGCGGCCAACCCCGCGGCGACCGCAGAGGCGAGGATCGCCAAGAGCGATGGCTCCCAACCACGATGTTTAGCGATCTGCGAGACTATGAGGACGAGCCCGAACGTGCCGCCTGCCTGCGAGGCAAATCGGTGAGCCGGCGCGAGCAGTTCATCGGCGCCTGTAGCAATTCGAACAATGCCTATGATGGCGGCGACCGCGAACAGCGCCACGCCAAATGCGCCAATCGCCTGCTGATCCCGAAACAAGCGACTGGCGCCCCAACCTGACGCGAGGCAGATCGCGACTTCTGAGAACACGTAGTGGAACGGCATAATTTTTACCCCGCCGGTTCAGATCGCACGCGGTTGGGACCGCGATGACGGATAATGCCTGCGTTGCGCATGATTGATGCACTGGTCTGGCGCGAATTGTCATGGCTCCATCCGGGCGGCGCGAACACGTAGAGCAGCCGCTGCCCGAGTGTCAGACCACGCTGGCATGCATCGCGAGCGATCTGCGCATACTCGTGAAAGAGTATCGTGATCGGATTGTAGCTCTCGATGTTCTTGACCAACCCATAGGCTGGTGGGTCGGAAGCTTCCTCCGCGACGAACGTGCCGAACAAGCGGTCCCAGACGATCAGCGTGCCGGCGTAATTGGCGTCAAGATACCGAGGATTGGCGCCGTGGTGTACGCGATGGTGCGAAGGCGTGTTGAAGATGGCTTCAAACCAAACCGGCATCTTGCCGACAGATTCAGTGTGCAGGAAGAATTGATAGGTCGCGTTGACGACGCCGCAGAAAGTCACCAGCAGGGGATCGAAGCCAATGAGGACCAAAGGAATCTTCAGCAACATGGTTCCGGTAAAGTGTTTGGTCCAGGATTGGCGAAGCGCCACCGACAGATTGTATTGCCGGCTTGAGTGATGCACCACGTGCATGGCCCAGACCCAACGGCAGCGATGAGCGATCCGGTGGTGGACATAGAAGCGTAGGTCGTCGAGCACGAAGCAGAGCGCGAACATCGCCCAGTTGAGCGGCAGGCTCGCAATCTGAAACGGCGTCGCCAACGATAGAAGCCCGAAGGTGATGAACGCCGTCAGCGCATTCGCAGGCAAGCTGGCGAGCCCGAGAAAAATCCCCAGCGCGCTGTCCTTGGCCACGTACGTGCCTTTGGCTCGGAACACGAAAATGGCGGCCAGCTCGATCGCCATCATTGAAAAGAACAACCCAATCGAAATCAGCTCGATGGGAAGGTCCATGGCCTGCTGCACGCTCATGGGCTCGCTCCTCGCGTTGCGTCAGTGTGCAACGAGCCACAGCGGAGAACAATTGAATTAGATCCGCATATTATGCACCATATGGAACATGTCGTTTGATCTTGTCCTGGTCCGAAGGTTTGAAGCGGTGTGCCGGCTGCGCAGTTTTTCGCGCGCCGCGGATGAACTGGGCCTTTCCCATTCGGCGATGACGAAAAGCATTCGCACCCTTGAAGAGGGCCTCAACGTTCGCCTGATCGAGCGGACCACACGCTCACTGGCGCCAACCGAAGCGGGTCAGCGCTTGCTCAGACGCGCGCCTGACCTTCTCGCCCACTCGGAGGACGTGAAGGCCGCGATTTCCACGGACGCAGCGCATCTCAACATCATATGCGGGCCCGTCATTCTTGACGCGTTGGGACATCGCGCGCTGCTTGAGTTTCGAACCAAGCGTCCGCAGGTTCACGTCGCCATGCAAGTCATGGCGCCGGCGCTGGCTATCGAGCAGCTCGTGCGGCAACGCACCGATTTGCTTCTGTTGCATCAGAATGTGGTTCGAGAGCTTGCGGACAGAAAGGCCTTGATCGTAACGCGGCTCATTTCCGAACCCTATGCTGTCCTGTTTCGAAGAGGGCATCCGCTTGATGGCGCCGCACGTTCTCTTGAAACCATGCTTGGCTTTGACTGGGTAATCGCTGGTTTCGACAGCCTGTTTCAAGAAGCGTTGCCGGCAAAGCAGCGCGACATGCTGCTACGTCGCGGCTTTCCGAAGTATCGCATCCCCAGCCTCAGCGCTTGCGCCGATGTTGCCGAGCGCAGTGACTGGCTAACGGTGGCGCCGGCGTCCACCGCCTCCGCGCTGATGGCGGCGCGCGCGCTTGTGAGCGCGCCGCTCCCGGGCAAGGCGCGATTCACGGTTTGCGCTGTCACGCGCGCCGATGCTGTGGGATCGGCCCACATTGCGGACTTCATCGATGCTGTAGGGCGAGTCCGCGCACGAGACACTGTTGTCCAACCCCAAATTCCGCCCGCCCGAAAAAGGAAGCGCCGATGACGTGCGCCGGTTCTCGCTGGTCGCGGTGAATTCGAACCGAGCTGGGCGGCAGTTATCGGCGATGTCGCGCCATGGCCGCAGCGGTGCGATCAACGGCACGAACGGAGCGAGCCAGCCATTCCTCGGGAAACTTCGGCCTCGCGCGGACCCTTCCGACGCTGCGCGTCGCATGCGATTTAGAGACGGCAAGCGCCTTCAAGGGCGCAGTCGCAAATGGAAAGCTCATCAAGTCGAGTGGCGGTCTTTTCAAGCTGCTCAATCAACACTCTGAGAGATGATGCCCTGGTTTTCGCCGCCTCTCGGCGTGCATCCTTGTCGATCGCCGACAGGTGCTTGATTTCACCGATCGAGAAGCCCAGCTCGCGCGCTACCACCATCGTTCTCAAGCGATCGATGGTTTCGCGATCATAGAAGCGCCGGCCGGATCGCCGCGCGGGCGCGGGTATGAGCCCTGATGCCTCGTAGTACCGGATAGCGGAAGGGCGCAGGCCCATCAGTCGACCCAACTGTCCAATAGAAAGTCCGCTTTACCTCAAGCGCGCTTGAACTGGCACCGTGCCGTCATCGTTCATTTGGATGGCTCCCGCATGCAGAAGATCGCTTTCGCCGCGCTGCCAGGATTGGTCCAATTCGCGTCCCTCGCAACCATCTTCGTGGGTTGGGTTCTGTTCGCCGAGCTAATCATCGACCGGCATGGTCTTGACCGCTTCCTCCCGTTTTATCGGGTGGGCAATCTCTGCTCCCACGACTTTGGGGTGCAGCGTATAACTCGCTGAGGTGATTGGAGCGGGCGCACGATGCCCGTGTGGCGAGGGAGTGTCAGCGCAATGCGAGCAACAGTAATGGTCGTCGCGCTCTTGCTTTCGGCTTGCGGCCCTTCGTCCGACCCGTCTCCAACAGCAAGCCCGCCCGCGCCGTCCGTGGAGGCGGGTCATCCCGCACCACCTCTGGTGGTTGACGATCCTTCGCTCCCCTTGGATGGCGGATACTATGTTTAGCAGCCCCTGCGATCCAACCCTTGCGGAGATTACCAGAGACATTTGACCGTCACGCGCGATGTCATTCTCCACGAAACGCGCGATCTGGCTGCTCCCGCTGTCACAACTATTCGAGGCGGTGAGACCGTCAACATTGTCGGCTGCCGCGTTCACTTCCGGCCACGTCGTGGTGAAGTGTTGAGGTCCGAAGCTGGATTCGAGGCGGGCGACTCCGCCTACAGTCTCTACTTCAATGAGGATGAGTGGGACACCGAGTACTTCGAGCATACCGACGTGGTTCACTTCGTCTGGTATCGCGGCGGCATCGTCGAAGTCCGGAGCGAAACACCCGAAGATCTTTTTGTCTGGAAGCCAATTGCCCCTGGAATGTCGCGCCAACTGAGGGGCGTGGCCGGCAGCGGCTGTTGGTATCAAGTGGAAGCGCGCGGCGCGCGCGGCTGGGGCCAAACGGCGGACATCGACTGTTACTGGACACGTGGATGAGCAGAGTGCGCGCGCTTCGATGGCGCCCATCGCCGCCGACGCGCTCGTTGGCGCTCTCTCGGCTTCAGGGGCTGGGCTGACCGCAAGCGGCGAGATCGCGCCATAGCGGAGCGAATGTGATCTACGGCAAGAACTGAGCGCGCCGGTCATTCGACAAAAATGTAGGGCAGGCGCGCCCGTGGCCCTTACGCGCTGCGGGCGCTGATTTTGTAAGCGCTCATCTGCGCCGAAAGGCGAAGAAGAGCGCCGCCGCCAGTGCGAGCCAGTACCCTACATCAACAATCCATGGCGAGCTGTTGAAGCCCATCATGCTCATGATGGCTTCAGGGATTGTCTCGAACGCTTCTTGAGCGGCTATGCCGACGTGACCATCGGAGATGTTGTGCACGACAGAGAATGCAAACACGCCCATCCCAATTGAGATGATGGCCCAAACGACGACAAGGACTCGAAGAATGATCGTGCTCATAGCGTCAACCTAACGCACGGCGATACACCCATCAATCAGCCGCGCCGCGCGATGGTGTTCTCCATCAGGCCGACGCCCATGCGATAGATGCTTTCCCAAAACCGGATCGCCTCGCGCTCGCTCATGCCGATGGGCGCGAACTCGCCTGACCATGTGAGCTGCGAAGATGTAGCGTCGATCGGCGTTGCCGCCATCGTTGCTTTGTAAGCGCTGACAGGCAGCGGAGAGCTCACGATCGAGTAGGAATAGAAGTACGGGCCTTGTGCCTCCAGCCGATCAACGATCTGGCGTCCGTCCTCCAAGGTGAGCGTGCGCAGCGCGCCAATGCCTTCGCCGTCTTGAACGCAAGCGCTCCCGGGGCGTCCGCGTCCGCCGCTCGGGGCCGCGGCGATCTGGGCGATCGACGACTTCACAATCGAAAACGGCGCAACGGTCATTATTCCCGGCAGCCATGAATGGGGCGCCAATCTCGGCTCGGAGCGCAGCGAGGCGATTTCGGCAGTCATGCCGGCGGGGTCCGTCATCTTCTTTCTCGGCACCACTTTACATGGGGGCGGCGAGAACCGCTCCAATGCGGCGCGGTTCGCCGTCACTCATCAATACTGCGACGCCTATCTACGCCAGCAGGAGAATTATCTGCTCGAGCTTTCAAGGGACGTGGTGCGCCAAATGTCTCCCGAGTTGCGCGCATTGGTCGGTTACTCGATCCATCCACCCTTCATGGGAATGGTCGACGGCAAGCACCCGCTTCGGCTTCTTGAGGACGAGTAGCGGTTTCTCGCGCGCAGCTGTTTGAGTGACTGTTCCGGCGTCTCAGAACTTGGGCCCATTCCCGATTGGGATCGCTGTGGCGTGGAGCATGGTCGCCAACGATCAGCGCTTCTTTGGCGAGGTGGCAGAGTGCAGGGAAGAGGTAGTGGTCAACTGAACGTAGCACTGCAGCGTTAGGCGAAGGCGCGCGTTATCGCGCAGCACAACCAACGACTGGAATTGGGCCGCTCGGCCGCTCGTGAATATGACGATCAGCCCGACGCTGGCCCAATCCGGTCTGCCGCACCCCGCGCAAGACTGCCTTTCAGTCGCAGCACTGCCGTGGCCCTAGGTCTCGAACGCCGTGGTATTCGAACGGCTCAAGAAGCAATATCCAAAGGCGAGGACGGCTGAGCCGGCGGTAACTGTGAGAGCTGCGGGTGTAGCGATGTCGAGAGGGGCGAAGGCCCAGAGTCCGGCGCTGATGAGGCCGCCGAAAACAAAGACCCAGCCGGCAAAGCGGCGTGCCGCGCGCGCGACAGGCGTGCGGAGCACGGCTTTCGGGATGGCGTTGCCGTAATAAGCCAGTAGCAGCGCGTTGAAGACCATCATGACGCGGACCGGGGTGTCGGCGCCGAGCGCGTCGCTTATGACGCCCCAGGCGGCGGCGATCGAGACGGCGATCATCGCGGTTGCGACCAATGCTGATTGCTTCATGGTCTTCATGTCGCTGCTCTCCTCTTTGCTGACGCGCGCGCTCTTTGCCGTTCGGCGCCCAATCCGAATGTCTGCGCAAAGCCCATCAAGGCCTCTTCCAGCACCGAGAGTTTGAGATGGTAGAACACCGATTTCCCATTCTTCTCGGCTGCGATCAGGTTGGCTTCGCGCAGCACGGCGAAGTGGGCCGACATTGTGGGCTTGGACACGTCGAAATGATCGGCGAGCTCGCCCGCACTCATCGGGCCCGAGCGCAAAAGCTGCAACACGTGGCGGCGCGTGGGGTCGGCGAGGGCTTTGAAGACACCGCTCATGTTTGATAATTCGCTAATGATCGAAATGAAGTCAAGCGTCTGTGTTTGCCCTGGATCGTGCTCGTTGAATTCTGACAGCCTTTTCGCGCCTGAGGTCTGGCCGTCTTTGGCCATTCGTTCGTGTAACCAACAGCCGCGCTCCGCCCTTGGCGTCGGCCGCCGGCAAGGTGCATCCAAAGGGTTGAGACGGATTCCAGGACGTCCCCGAGGGACGGGCGCGAACCGGCGTTCGGCTCCGCGTGCAAGCGGCTTGCAAGGAGCCACGGTTTGGTTAACACTTAGCTAGATGGCTATACAATACACTGAGGCGCTCGATCGCACATTTCACGCGCTGGGTGACGGCTCACGCCGGCGCATGTTGGCCGCGATTAGCAAAAGAGGCGCGTGCACAGCCGGTGAACTCGCGGCATTGTTTGAGAGCGCGCAGCCGACAATCTCCAGGCATTTGCGTGTTTTGGAAGAGGCACAATTAGTCACTCGCCGGGTCGATGGTCGTCGCCATGTGTTCAAACTCTCGCCGGCGCGGATGAAGCAAGCGCGCGCCTGGCTCGAGCGCCATCTCGCCTTCTGGGAGGGCAGCCTCGATCAGCTCGATGCGTTGTTGGAAGAGTTGCAGCACACAGAGAAAGGAAACCGCGGATGACTGAGTTGCCGACCTATGTGCTTGATCGCACCTTCAAAGCGCCTCGCGAGTTGGTGTGGCGTACTTGGACCGATCCCGTTTTGCTCGCGCGCTGGTACGGGCCGAATGTAGAGACCATCATTCATCGCCTCGACGTCAAGCCCGGGGGCTTGTGGCTCAATGAAATGAAGATGGGTGCTCGCTCAATGTATCAGCGCACTGAATTCACCGAAGTGTCGGCGCCTGAGCGGTTGGTGTGTCTCATGTCCGATGCAGACGCTGATTGGAACCCGCAGCCCAATCCCAGAATGCCGGACTGGCCGCGCGTTCTGCTAACCACGGTGACGCTAAAGGAGCTGAGCGGCCAGACACAGATGCGCTTTACTTGGAGTCCTTACAAAGCAAGCGAAGCAGAGATCGCGTGCTTTGCCGCGTCCATGGACAACCTCGGTATGGGCTGGGCCGCAGGCATGAAGGTGCTCGAAGAGATCCTCGCCGAGTTGCAGCCTTAGCGCGGTGTTGGCGAGTTGCCGGTCGGCGGACGTTCACAGATTGCCGCCTCGATCAGCACAACCTGTGTGGACCGGCCGCTGCCCCAACCGGCCGGTTCCGGCGATTGTGAGCCAGCCGCGTGGCCGTCAACGAATGGCCGGCTCGCGAGGAACCGGCCATTGCGGCGCTCAAAGATCTACGCCTTCCGAAATGGCGATAGCGTCGTCAACCTCAACGCCTAGGTATCGCACGGTGCTTTCGAGCTTTGTGTGGCCGAGGAGAAGTTGCACGGCGCGCAGGTTCCCTGTCTTCCGATAGATCAGAGCGGCCTTGGTGCGTCGCAGCGAGTGCGTGCCGTAGGTTGCGGGATTCAGACCGCGGCTCGGGAACAAATAGTCGCCCTGACGCAAGTAGGGGGCGGGCACCAAGTGTTGTTCAGCCAGCTACGCGCATCCGTTTATTGTAAGCGCGTGATCTCGCACCCAAGCAGGCGCCAAAGGCCGCCGCTCGCCGACACGGTGACGAGGTCTTCGCCGGGCGCTGTAACGACTGAAAGCATCGCGCCGTTCTGCGCGTTGATGGTGGTGGTGGCGCCAGAGGCAGTGCGCGCGCGCACCTGGATTGCGCCATGCACAGTACAGTCCACCATGAAGCGATGTCCCGCAGCACCGGTCAGATGCACATAGGCTTCGCCCAGAGTTGAACTCAGAAGGATTGCGCCATCCGGGCCCGCCCAAGGGGCCGAGGCGTGTTCGGCCGGTACGTGCGCATACCAATACCCGATATTGCGTGCATCAAGCCAACCGCGTCCGGGGACGTCCGGCGCGCGCGGAGTGAGGCTAAACGGTGTATTGAAATACTCTTCATTGATGGTGACGCGCATGCCTTGCGTCAGGTCCCGCGCCGCCGCCAGACGTTCGCTGGCCGACCGCGCACGGAAGCGCTGCGCCGGCGCCGAGGTCGCCCGGAGCGTGGTCGCCGTCGCCGCGTCGCGCTGCGCCGAAGCGTCCGTGGCCGACAGAACCCAGGCCAGCACGACGAGGGCCGATAGAATTGAAAATGATCGCATCGTCGCACGCCTCCTGGTTTTCCTTGCCGCCGCATCTAGGGCGTCAACCGCGTCACCTCGCAGCCGTAGAGAACCCAGCCATACATGCCCGGACTTTGGTTTTCCGGAATCACTGAGAAGATCGCTTCTGGCTGCGCTTGCGCCGGCATGGGCGGGGTTAGGAACGAGACGACGTTCTGATACGGAATGGCGTCATCTGCCCAGAGCTGGACCCCATCGCGCACCAGAAAGCCATGAAACACATCGCCATTGCCTTCGATGCTGCATTCGATCAGCAGGCGTCGGCTGTCGAGACCTTGCAGACGCAGTGCGAAGTTGGGCGCAGAAGTGGTGTTCGGATTGGGGCCGTGAAACCAGAGTTCGCCGACAGGATCGGCCCACGCGGTGAACTCGGCGTGGTTGGCGTGCAAAGCGCCTTGTCCCATCACGAAAGGCGCACGCGGGGTCACCGTAAAGCTGCTGCTCAGTTGCCGCGCGTTGAAGGCGAGCGCCGCCGTCGATGCGGCACGCCCATTACGTCTCTGTGTCTCGATGCGTCCAATCGCGGCGATCCGTTCGTCTGCTGAACGGACGCGAAAGCGCACCGTGCGCTGCGGCGCTGGCGTCACCGCTTCGAGTCCTGCGCGCGGCGGCGTCAGCTGCGCGCGTTGCGCGAAGGCGCCGCCCGTGGCGCTGACACCGAGACACAGACACGCGAGGCTTAAGAGAACAGGGCGCATGGATGCTCTCCCGACCCACCCCACGCCACCCTAATCCCGCGTCGGCGAGGCGGCAAACGGCAATTGTCGATAATTATCTGAATGATGCGCATCTTCAACGCGCGCGGCGTCTGGATCGTCACGTCAAACTTTGAACGCTCTATGGGAGCGAGCGCGTTTGCTTTCCTCATGGCAGCGGAAGCGATTGGCTCGATCTTGCTTTTCGAACGCCGTCCCGTTGCGTCGACATCACGACAATGCAGAGTTAGTTCAAATGCCAGGTCTTTTTGAGCGGACCAGGACGCTCGGAAAGAAGACGGCGATCAGTCGCGCTGCGCCCGAGCCATTTACTATGTCATCGAATGCTAGCACGGCGTACTTTGCGGATCGGTGAGAGGGGCTATTGTCATGGCCCATGAGGAGATCGATGGCGGTGCATCTTCGCAAGTCTCGCGGTGCGTGGGTCGCGGCTTGTTTTCTGGTCGCGAGTTGCGGTCCGACTCCAGCCAACAATCCAGAATCCGTGACAATCGAGAATCCAGGAGCAGAAGCGCCTGAGACCAGCTCGGTGATGCAAGTGGGTGATTGCGTCGAAACCTCTGTCACCTTGGTTGGCTCGCGTCTGGAGGGTGTCGCCGACAGCGGCAGCGGCATCGAGTTCGCAAACGGCATGAGCCAAGTTTCGTACGACGTGCTGCCTGGTATCACCAATTCGCGCGTGGGCGATCGTGTTCGTATCTGTCTCGTCAGCGTGCCCGAGAATTGCCCGCCGGGCGATGACCGTGGCCGCGTTTATGCCGGCACGAATTTGCGCACCAACGAGAGCTGGACTGCGCCTGACAACCAGCACATGTGCGGCGGCGCCTAGAGTAGTTGCGGGCGTGACGTTAGACAGCGTTGAGGGAGCATTGACGTGAAGCGTGCAATTTATGGAATCGCCTTGGCGTTGACTTTGGCCGCGTGCGCTCCGGAGAGCGCTCCTCAAAGCGAGGCGCAGTCGCCGCCTCAACGCCCGCAAGCGCTGAGTGAGCAGTTTGGTGATTGCACCTGGGGCGAGGTTCGCGCGGCCGGGGTCTCAGTTTGGAGCTTCGCGTGTGCAGATCAGCGTCTCGTCGGCGATGAAGCGCTCCCTGGATTTGTGCGCGAGGATGGCGGCCAGCGCTATCCGGTGATCCGTCTGTTCGACAAAGAGCCCGAGGCGCCGATCGATGCGGCGTTGCCTGCTATTCGCGCCGCCTCGCCCGGCGCTGAGACTTGCGTGTTGGAACCCGTGAGCGGCGGCGGCTATCAGCTCATGCCGACCGGCGAGGCGCGCCGCGCCTATGACGCTTACATAAATGGCGAAACCGAAGAGCCTGTTTTTCCATGCGGGCCGCTTGGTCCCTCAGAGGCCGGCATGGTGATAATTGAAGTCGTTGACGGCGCGCCGAACAAAGTGGCGGTGATCTCTACGCCCTCGGACATCCCAATCTTCGATTGGAATACTCTGCGCGCGACGCCTTGATCGCATCAAGTTGGACTTCATCGCGATACGCTCGGCATAGGCGTGTCGCGCCGTTCGGGGGGTGGCCGATGTTCAGTCGCGTGGCGGTTCTGCTATTTTGTTTAGCTCTTGGCGCGTGCAACGCCGAGGTAGCGCCGGTCGACTCGTCCACCCGCACCAGCGCGGTGATTCCCGCGACCGATCCACCGCCAACCATCGATGGCGTTTACACTTTTCCCGGTTGTGAAGGCGAAGGCGGATGTCCGTTTCAAAATTGGCGTACGCTTGAACCGACGATAGTGCGTGCGGAGCAAAGTCCAACAGCGAGCGTTCTTGCGACGTTGGCGCCGAGCGAGTGGGTCGCGGTAGAGGCCGTTGAAACGAGGCTTGTGCCCGTTCGGGGCGTCGTGCGTGAGGGCGGTGAAAATCTCCGCGCCGGCGAAGTCGTCTATCAACTTGAGTATGAGGGCGAAGGTTATTCTGCCTACTGGGTCCGCGGCGAACGCGCCAACTTGGACGAGACCGTTCAGGTCGACTGGGAACAACAGACTGTATCGCCCGCCGTTCAGGCGACGCTTGGGCTATGGGCAAGGGTCAGGCGCCAAAACGGCCAAGTCGGATGGGTGCATGAAACGCGGTTTGAGTGCATGGGCCAGCTTGCCGGCGATGAGGATTGTCGCGATTGACTATTCTGTGCGCGTAGGGCGAAGCGCAAGCTGCCCGGCGGGACCCAAGCCCCGCGCCAGATCGAATCGAGCACCCGCGGTACAGTGTGCTTGATCGGATGCATGGTCGCGCGGCCAGGTTAGCCCCGGGCCCAGCGGCCAGCGGCAGACGCAATAGTTCCGGCAGGTGTGCCCGTTTATCGGCAGCATCGCACTGCATTGGATGGTGCGCCAAACGAGGCGATCGTCTTTGAGGCGCCGCGCGTGGTGAAACGACGCGACTGAGGTTGTGCGGCTTGCCCGGATTGAATCGGCTACGCCGCTGGCGACATTGGCGCGAGCACGCCAGTGGAACGCAAAGGCGGCTTGATCATTGTGTTGTGCAATGGCGATGTTGGAATGCGCAACTCGGAACCCCATCCGATCCTAGCTTT
>JBEBHI010000082.1:0-15452 GCA_040080935.1 Terricaulis sp. | reverse complement strand
GAAACTACTTGCAAACCAAATTCAGCGAGAAAAAGCGCCGGAGAGTCAACCAACTCCCGTCCAACACGACCAAACAAAACGAATGAGGAAAATGACCATGGCTAAGAAAGTTAAGAAGGCCGCTGCCAAGAAGCCGGCGAAGAAGGTTGCGAAGAAGTCGGTCCGTAAGGCCGCCACGCGCAAGACCACGAAGAAGGCCGCCGCCAAGAAGCCGGCCAAGAAGATGGCGAAGAAGACGGTTCGCAAGGCTGCGAAGCGCAAGACCGCCAAGAAGGTCGCTCCGCCGGTCGCGATGTAAAGTCCGAAAAGGGGGACGCGAAAGCGTCCCCCTTTTTCTTTCGAGCTTAGATCAAGGATCTTGATGCGCTCTCCGGTTATTCGTTGTCCCCGCTCCCGCTACGAACACCGTCGACTTTCGCGATACGCTTTCAAGCAACGATCCTCGCGCTACTAGCGCCCTTCCCTCTTTTCAGACCTGCGACGTGACGCTTCGACAGGCTCAGCGTTGTCTCGCGTGGGCCATCCACCAGCGCAGCCCGACCCGGCTAAGGTGTGGGAAAGATCCCTGACCACCTGCGAGCGCGCGCGCATTCGCGAGAACTATTTAAATGACGGGCGCCCTCTTATGTACGACACCGTACATATGGCCGGACCCAAACTTCCGCCGCTGCCGCCGTTCAAGAGTCAGCGAAGTGACGCGCTAGATCAAAAAATTTGCCCCGTGTGCGGACAAAATTTCGATACGCGCGATCCAGAGCAGGTTTTCCATCACGAACCGGAGCCTCACATCCCCTTCACGACGATGCGCCTTAGGCGCATACAATCTCGGCATGGCTGTACAAGTCAGTTCCGGCGAGTTTGTTCGCGAAGTCGGCTATTGGTTGAACGAGGCTTTGTTTGAGCCGGTAGAGATCACCCACCACGGCAAAGTCCGCCTGGTGCTCGCGGTTCCTGAAACACCGAACGCTGCTCCGGAAGAGGAACCCAGGTCTTAACGCCGATTTTGCGCCGCTAGTGCCGGTGCTTCAAAATCTGAGCGGCATTTTGCTTGATTGTTTGATAGCACTCGCACGCCGTGCGCTCGAGCGCGTCGCGATCCTCGATGAAAATCTTTCCGCGCGTGTAGGAAATCAAATCGGCGGACTGCAGCTTGTTCGCGATCTCGCTTACCGAGCTGCGGCGGACGCCCAACATCTCCGAGAGCAGTTCGTGGGTCAGCGGGATTTCATCTTCATCGATCCGGTCGCGTGTTTGCAAAATCCAGCGCGCCAAGCGCTGTTCCAAGTTGTGAATGGCGTTGCAGGCCGCATTCACCTGAACCTGCGCCAAAAGTGCTTCGTTGTGGCGCACTACGAGATCGCGCAATTCCGGTTCTGCAAGGACCAGATTGCGAAATGCCAAAGCGGTTACCCGAGATGCAATGAGCGGCGTTTGCACTATGGTGCGTGTCTGCGTGATGTGCGGCCCCAAACCCGCCATGGCGCCTATGGCGCCTTCACGACCGATGGTGGCGGTTTCGATGGCGCTGCCGTCCAGCATAACCGCCAAGAGTGAGACCATCCCCGATTGCGGAAAGATGACCTGCTCTACCTCCTCGCCAGGCTCATTGAAGACAAAGCCGACCGGAAGCGAGACTGATTGTAGCTCCGGTGCGAGCTTCTGAAGCGTCGCGTAAGTCAGCGAATCCAGAAGTGCGTTTCGCAACATGCCTTGAGCGCCCACACACAGTTCCTCGCCCCGATCGGTCGGGCTGGGAACCGCATGGGAAATAGAAGGCGCTCCGAAGGCGCTCCGCACGGAACCGCACATTGACGCGTAGATTTCAAGCTGTCGGTCGTCTGTTCGGTTGACGACATACCTAGCTCAGAAACGTGAGCGTGCGCTCATTGCGGAGGCACGTCGAGACAATAAGGCGCCTCTGCATCACTAACTGAGCGGCCAATGAGTACCGCCGCAAATGTGGTGTCAAATCGAAGCCAATTATCCAGCTGACGCGACAGCGCTGAGCGCCCATCTCGCGACGCCAGGATATGGCGGCTCGCGCGTGTCGATGAAGCCGTTCTTTGCCAGCGTCGAAGCGGCGTTGATGTCTTCCGCATCAAGATGCGCAATCACACGCTTGGCGCCGTTGGCCAACGCCCATGTCGCAAGAGCCCCGATCGTCTCGCTGCCGTAGCCACGGCCTCGAAATTCTGAAAGCAGCCCAAACGCCAGCTCAACGTCGCCATCCTCGTCAGGACGACCAATGAGAGCGGCAATGCCTACAAGACGCGGCGGCGCGCGTTCGCCTTCGTTGGCGAGTAGCGCCCAGCCATACCAGCCCTGCCCTTCGGGATCGTGCGCGAGATTTTGTTCGGCCCACGCAAAGGCGCCCGTTTCAAACGGTGCGGGCGGCCAGATTGGTTCATGCGTCACGGCAATGGCGTTGAAGAACGCAGTGCGGCTGGAAGCCTGGAGTCCGGCCAAGTCACGATCAAGCGCCAGGAGCGCGATGCGCCCCGCAGTCAATATCAACACGACCGTCTCCCCTCGTTCGCTTCGGAACTGAGCAGAACTCACAGGGGCGCGATTGCAAAGTTAGCGTTCGGCAATTTTCACAGATGACGCCAGAGCGGCGACCGCGCGCTAAGCGGGCTGCGGTTCTTTCGGACGGCTCTCGTGCAGCGCAAGCATGAGTCCGAGTGCAATGATTGCAGGAATGATCGCAAGCAGAGGCCAACCGGACACCGCAAGGCCCGTCGCCCCGATCCAGCCGAACGCAACGAAGGAGCGGCCAATATTGAGCATCAGGCTGCCACGCGTGCGGCGACGAAATTCTTTGCGGCTGCCAGGTGTCTGGTGCCAGATCGCGATGAGGCAAGTCGAGATGATCGCCGCTGCGCCACCAAGTGCGAGCCAGACGCCCGCCATCGGTGAAACGAATACACTCACGCCGATCACAGGCGGCAGCAACAACAGAGCCGATGGCACAGCCGCAGCGAAGGCCTTGGCGTTGTCGACTTCATCGCGCGACACAGGCGCGCTGGTGATGAGATCGGGCGCATCTTCAGCTGAAACAGTGAGCCAAGCGAGACTTGCGGCGAACGAGGTCACTATCAGCACGAAGGCCGAGGCAACGCCGGCCGCGGTAATGCGGGTTATCCCGCCTTCGCTAATCTGCGAACCGAACACGGCCATGAGCGGCGCGAAATACAATAGCGGCAGCAATATCTGCGAAAGCAACAACGGATCACGGCGCAACAGGCGCCATTCTTTTGAGACCAAAGTCGCACGGGTGCCGCTGCGCATACCGCGTGCTGCGCGCGTGTTGCGTCTGCGGCGTTGGCCGAGGCCGGCAATCGCAGCGGCGTCGCGCGCGAAGCCGGACGCATACCACCAGACAGCAAGCAAAAACGCGACGGCGGCGACCCCGGCCCAGATGGCAAGGTCGGCGTTGAGGCCAAAGGCGGCGCGCGCTGGTAGTGAAAGCGGGCTGGCAGGATTGCCCAAGACTGGCACGGCGGCTTCGAAGATTTGGCGCATGGCCTGCGCGCGGGTTTCGTCTTCGCTGAAGCGCGGGACTTGCGAGGCGATAAAGAACGCCGCGCCGATGAGGCTGCCGAGGATTTGCGCGACGACGCGCGTGTTCTTGGGGCCGATGGTCGCGAACAAGATGCGTGCGAGTACGAGTGCAATTGCGGTGGCGAAGACCGTCAGAAGCAGAACGGCGGGCGCGAAGCCGATCCAGGCCCAGCCGCCGAAAGACGGCAGCCACACACACACGGCCGCAACGAGGATGAGATAGAAGAGCCCGACATTGATCGCGATGGCGCTCATGCGCACGAGGACGACGCGCCACAGCGGAACGGGTGATGCGAGCAAAAGATCGAGATCGCCGCGCTGGTAGAGCGACTCGGTGATCAGCATCAACGCTTGGCTGAGCATTAGCGAGAAGAGGATCGCGAGGACGCCGCCGATGATGCCCAGGGTAAACACATTGGGCGCTGGCGTGATCTCAGACAGGAAACGCGCCGCCCAGTAACCGCCAAAACCCAAGGCGGCAGTGATAAACGTGTAGAAGATTGCGCGGCGAACATGGCGGCCTTTGCCGCTGGCGCGGAAGTTGCGCCACGTGAGCAGCATCTCGTGGCTGAGCAGAAAGAGAACGCCGCCGGGGCCAAACATCAGGCGGCGCTCGCGCCGACAAATTGAAGATACACGTCCTCAAGCGTGGCGTTTTCGCTCCCTGCCCTGCCGCGCAGTTCCGTGAGCGTGCCTTCGGCGAGAAGCTTGCCGCCTTGGATGATGCCGATGCGATCGGCCAGGCGTTCGGCGACGTCCAGGATGTGCGTCGTGAGGATGACAGAGCCACCAGAACGCACGCGCTGCTGCAGCAGGTCTTTGACTTGCCGCGCGACCGCGGCGTCGAGGCCGGTGAGCGGCTCGTCGAGCATCAGCAGCTTCGGATCGTGGATCAGCGCGCCGGCGAGCGCGGTCTTTTGCTTCATGCCGCGCGAGAAACCTTCAGTGCGCTCGTCGCGATTATCCCAGAGGCCGAGGAATTTGAGCAGCTCTTCCGCGCGCGGCGCAGCTTCCTTCGCACCAACGCCCCAAAGGCCGGCGATGAATTCGAGATATTCCCACGCGGTGAGCTTGTCGTAGAGCGCCGGTTCGTCCGGGAGCCAGGCCAGCATGCGCTTAGCGGCGATGGGATCGGCAATCGCGTCGGCACCGAAGACTTGGATTGAACCCGAGTCCGGTTTCAGCAGCCCGGTGACCATGCGCAGCGTTGTGGTCTTGCCGGCGCCGTTGGGGCCAAGCAGCGCGTAAAGCTCGCCAGCGCGGATATCGAGATCGAGCGCATCGACGGCGGTCTTGTCGCCGAACTTCTTGGTGAGCGCGCGGACTGAGAGTGCGTTGGTCAAGATTGCATCACCCATCCATCCACGCCCTTAGCGGCTTCGCGGATGGCCTCGCTCATTGTCGGGTGGGCGTGGCAGGTGCGGGCGATGTCCTCGGCGCTGGCGCCGAATTCCATCGCGACGCAGATTTCGCCGATCATTTCACCGACGCCGGCGCCGACCATGTGCACGCCGACGACTTTCTTGGTCGCGACTTCTTCGAGCACTTTCACGAGTCCATCGGTTTCGTGATTGGTGCGCGCGCGTGAGTTGGCCATGAATTGGAATTTGCCGACTTTGTATTCGATGCCGGCGGCTTTCAGTTCTTCTTCGGTTTTGCCGGCGGTGGCGACTTCCGGGTACGTGTAGATGACGTTCGGGATGACGTCGTAATTCACGTGGCCCCATTGGCCGGCGATGACTTGGGCAATGGCGATGCCCTCCTCTTCGGCCTTGTGCGCCAGCATCGGGCCGGTGGTGACATCGCCGATGACGTAGATGCCGTCAGCGACTTTGAGATGGCCGTCGTGCGGGATGAAGCCGCGTTGATCGGTTTTGATGCCGACAGTCTCGAGGCCGAGGTCCTTCGTGAACGGGCGGCGGCCGATGGCGACGAGGACGACGTCGGCGTCGAGCGTGCGGGCTGCGCCGCCTTTGGAAGGTTCGATCGAGACCTGTAGGCCGTCGCGCAGCTTTTCGATGCCGGTGACCTTGTGGCCAAGTTCGAACTTCACGCCCTGCTTCTTCAGGATCTTCTGGAAGGCGGTCGAGATTTCGGTGTCGATCGTCGGCGTGATCTTGTCGAGGAATTCGACGACGGTGACTTCCGCGCCAACGCGGCGCCAGACGCTGCCGAGTTCGAGGCCGATGACGCCGGCGCCGACGACGATGAGTTTCTTCGGCACTTGCTTTAGCGAGAGTGCGCCGGTGGAGCTGACGATGCGCTCTTCGTCGATGTCGATGTTCGGGAGCGGCGTTGGTTCAGAGCCAGTGGCGATGACGATGTTTTTGGTTTCGAGTGTTTGCTTGGCGCCGTCCGGGCCGGTCACTTCAACGCGGCCCTTGCCTGCGATGCGGCCGAAGCCTTTGACGTAGTCGACTTTGTTTTTCTTCATCAAGAACTCGACGCCCTTGGTGAGACCGTCGACGGCGTCGTCTTTCTGTTTGAGCATTTGCGGCAGATCGAGTTCGACGCCGCTGACTTTCACGCCCATGCCCGGGAATGTCTTGGTCGCCGCTTCGAAATATTCGCTGGCATGCAGCAGTGCTTTCGAGGGGATGCAGCCGACATTGAGGCAGGTGCCGCCAAGCTTGCCGCGGCTTTCGATGATCGCGGTCTTGAGACCGAGCTGGCCGGCGCGGATCGCGCAATTGTAGCCGCCGGGGCCGCCGCCAATGATAACGACATCGTATGACATGAGAGCTCCGGGAATGTCTGGTGGCGCGCTTCGGCGCGGGCGTGATTTGAGCGGAACATAGGGCCGCGCGCCGCGCGATCAATCCGCGTTTTGGTCGCCCTGCCCTGCGCGCCTGCGAGCCCAGATGGTCCAGCCGATCAACAGCCCCGCGAGCGCCAACATCGACCAGCCGAAGACGTCGCCGACGCGGGAATAGAGCGTCGGGCCGGGGCCGGTTTGTCGCGCGCGCACCCGATACGCGGTTTGAGGCCCGCTAGGAGCTTCGTTGGTGACGATGCCGTAGCCGTCGCTCACCGTAAGCACGCCGTTGCGAGCGCTGCGCACGATTGAGTAGCCGTTCTCGACCCCGCGCAACATCGCCATGCGGCTATGGAGCCAAGCGTCTGTGGTGAAATCCCAGGCGGACACGAGCAACACATCGACTCCGGCGTATTCGCGGCCGAGTTCGGGGAAGTCCATGTCTTTGCAGATCGCGACGCCGTAGCGGACGCCCTCGTGCTCGAACGCGAGCGGGCCGGCGCCGAGCGCGAAATGCGACTCAAAGCCTGGGATCATGTGGCGCTTGTCGTAGCTTTCCCAGGTCTGCGGCGTGAACGCGAAGGCGCGATTGAAGCGGCCCTCCTCTGCGTCATCGTCGGCGCCGGCGACGATGAGTAGGTTACGGCGGCGCGCGATCTCGGCGAGCTGTTCTATGGCGGCCGCGCGATCGCCGGGTTCGAGATGCGCGATCTTCTCTGGGAGAAGCACAATGCGATCGCCATCGTCGGCGGCGCGCTCGATCTGCGGTGTGTAGGCATTCCACACGGCGCGCCAATCGTCGGGCACGCCTTCGAACTGATCGCCGGCAAGCAGGCTGATCTGCAAATTGGCGTCAGCGCCAGACGTGGGGATACGCGTTGCGCCGTAAGCGTAAACGCCAGCAATGATCAGCGCAGGCGCCAAAGCGGCAACGAGAGCGCGCTTGGCAATGAGGAACGTGACCACAGACGCGAACAACGTAACGGTAAAGGTAATCGCGGGCGCGCCGCCAAGCGACGCGATCTGGATGATCGAGAGAAAATCCATTTGGCTGTAGGCGAGAGCGCCGGCGCTGCCGTGCGGCGAGGTTGCGGCGACAAGCGTGTCGATGCCGGTCATCAGCGCCGGGAACACAAACACCGCCGCCCATTTTGGCAGGAGATGCGCCGCGCCGCGCACAGCGTAAGCCATCGCGCCCCAAATGATGGCCTTGCTGAGCGCGATGACGAGAACTGGGACGAGGCCGCCCAGCTCCATGAAGTAGCTGATCATCAATGCCATCGAGACGATGCCGGCGATAGCGCCGTACGCAAACGCGCCGACGCGCGAAGCACCGATCGCAGCGATGAGGAGCGGAACTGGCGCGACCCACGCCAGCGGCCAGAACGGATTGAGACTGTAAGCTTGCGCGAGCAACGCGCCGGAGATCAAAGCGGCGACGATGCGTCCGAGCAGCAGCACCCTCGCCTTCCTCCGCGTTGGTTAGGCGCCCTGCTTATCCCAGTGCGCGCGATCAACAGCGTCGATGATGAAGATGAGCAAGCCGACGATCAAGATGATGCCGAGGATGCCAACCTGCGCTTCGGTGCCGCCAGTGTTGGCCACAAGCTCGGCTGGCGCGCGATAAGCGTTCACATCAATACTTTGGACGTTGGCGACGAGGCCCCCACCTTCGTTCTGCTGCGCGATTGCCCAGCGTGCGCCGTAGAAGCCAAAGCCGATGAGCCAAGTCCAGAACGCTTGCGTGCGACGCATGAGGCGCACCGCTGCGATGAGGAAGAAAAGACCCGCGCCAGTCCAGAGACCAACTTCAATCCAGGTGAGCGCGTTGACGGTCGCTGCCTGGTCGGGGGTCAGCGGTAACTGTATCGGCAGTTCGGCGAGATGCACCGTGCCCGCGAAGGCAGCGCCCAGGCTTGCCAGCACAAGAAGAAGAAGCGCCGCTATAGCCGGCCAACGCAGAATAAATGCCATGGGGCGTCCCCTCCCGTCCGCTCCCCCGAGCGGCGGCGGCTAATCTACCGGGCTCGTTGCGGATCGCCAATGGGTCGCGGGGAAAGCGTTTGGATTCAGCGCTCTTCTGTGGGGAGAATGGCGCAGCTAACGTGCGCGGGCGGAGGGAATAGGATGACTTGGTTCGGGACCGTGAGTGCTTGGGCGGCGGCTTTGGCCGGCGCGGCCTTGGCAATTCTCGCTGCCGTGCAGTTCAACGCCGGCATCGTGCCGTGGCTGACCGTGCTGAGCGCGGCGCTGTTGCTGATGGGGGCGTTTCGCACGCTGCGGAAGATGTCTGGCGGCTTGCGGCTTCTGTGCGGGGCGTGGGGATTTACGGCGGCGTTTCTGTTCGCCGCCGCGCACACGATGGCGCTGACGATCGTCGTTCCGGACAGCGCGCCGGATGCGGTGGTGAACGGGGTGATGCTGGCGCTACCGCTCTTTGCCTTGCTCGGCCTGGCGCTCACCGTCCTCCACAAAGAGACGAAATAGTTCTCCACAACGATCCGCGTCCGCAACGCGAACAAGGAGCGCGCGGCATCGTTTCTATCGCGGGCGGGCGATCAGGAGATTGCCTAATGCAAGTGCAAAAACTTCGCGGCGCGGCCGATGGCCTGATCCCCGCTGGTACGTTTTTCGCGCAACTCGCAGCGAAACTGGAAGACGCGAACTATCAGGAGGCGTTGCGCTCAGCCGAGCTCGAAGAAGAAGATCGCGCGCTTGAAGCAATGTACCGCAAGCGCTCTGCCTCGCGCACGCATTACGTTGCGAGCGAGCATCACGCTTTGATGTGATTTTGAACGTCACCGCCCTGGCGTTCAGGCGGCGCGCGATCAAACCGATCGCCGCCGCATTCGCCTGTTACGCGTCGCGGTACCATTCAGGCGGCAGCGCTGCAGTGGCAACGTTTGGCGTTTGATACGCATTGACGGTCTTGCCGCGCAGCCATTGTGAGAGCACCCACTTCTCCCCGCGCGTCGGCGGCAGACCGGCGTGCATGCTCATCGGATCGGGATCGCCGTTTGCGTCGACGTTCAAGAACATCAGTGCGTCGCCTTTGCGCGCCTTGAACTTGAAGTTCACCTCCGTGAACTCCGTTTCGCCGCCATCGTAGTCATCACTCAAATAGACCAGGAATGTCGCCACGCGCTGACCGAATGCGTCGATGTATTCTTGCATGCCCGGCTGCAGGAAGTCGCTGTGGCGCGCGAATGTCTGACCGGGCTGATACCGCAGCAACTTGCCGACTTCGAAATTCAGTGCGGGCACGCCTGAGGCACGCGCGATGCGATCATGGATTACGCTCAGCACGAGATCGGCCGCTTCAAGATCGTAGGCGCCTTCCGAATTGCTGCGCCCCGCATTGCTCTTCAGCTCGGTGCCGGAGTCTTCGTACACTTGAGCCGGACCAAGCCGGCCACGGCAACGTTCGATTAGCCAATCGCACTCGGCTTCGGTGGCGAAGCCTTCAAACACACGAACGCGCGGTTGCTCAAGCACCGCGCGTCGCTCTGGCGGGCGCCGAAGAGTCTCCGTATTGACCGCGCTTCGAAGCTGCCGCGCCGCGCCACGAGCTGTGCGCGCCAGCACCTGCAACTCGCGTTTGGCGTCTGGCCAATCCACCGCGGCGGCGCGCGCCAGATTGTCCAGCGCCATGATGAAGTTGCGCGGGGTGTAAACACCCATGGCTTGCACGTGCGCGAGCTGAGTGAGCGCTTGCGGGTTTCCCGATTTCGCCGCTTCAAACAGTGTGACGAGCCGCGAGTCCATCAGAGATCGAGCAGCATACGCTCGGGATCTTCGAGACCTTCCTTCACGCGCACGAGGAACGTGACCGCCTCTTTGCCGTCAACGATGCGGTGATCGTAGCTCAGCGCGAGATACATCATCGGACGGACGACGATTTGCTTGTCGACCACCACCGGGCGCTCTTGGATCTTGTGCATGCCAAGAATGCCGGACTGCGGCGCGTTCAGGATCGGCGTGGACATGAGTGAGCCATAGACGCCGCCATTGCTGATCGTGAACGTCGCGCCTTGCAAATCTTCGATCTTTAAGTGGCCGTCACGCGCCTTGATGCCGAGTTCGCCGATTTCCTTTTCGATCTCGGCCATCGACTTGTGATCGGCGTCGCGCACAACCGGGACCACAAGGCCCCGATCGGTGCCGACGGCAATGCCGATGTCGTAGAAATTCTTGTAGATGATGTCGTCGCCATCGATCTCGGCGTTGACGTTCGGGATTTCCTTCAGCGCGGCGATGCACGCCTTCACGAAGAAGGACATGAAGCCGAGCTTCACGCCGTGCTTGCGCTCGAAATTGTCCTTGTACTTGTTACGCGCCGCCATGATGGCCGACATGTCGGCCTCATTGAACGTGGTCAGCATCGCGGCGGTGTTTTGTGCTTCCTTCAAACGGCGCGCGACTGTGCGGCGGAGACGCGTCATCGGCACACGCTCTTCGCGGTCGCTGACGATTCGGGCGGCGAGCGGTGGATGCGCTGCGGGCGCTTGTTGCTGTGCGCCGCGGTTTTCAATGATGGCGAGCGCGTCAGCTTTGGTGACGCGGCCATCGCGGCCTGAGCCGATGACGCCGGAGAGGTCGGCGTTGTTCTCAGCGGCGATGCGCTGAACCGACGGCGGCGCCTGCTTGGCGGCGCCGTTGCTTGCGGCGGCAGGTTGCGGCGCCGGCGGCGGCGATACTGGCTTCGGCGCTTCGGCTTTCGGCGCAGACGGCGCTGGCTGCGCTCCTGCTCCGCCCATGCGGCCGAGGATCGCGCCGATGCCAACGGTTGCGCCTTCGGTGGCCACGATCTCGCTCAGCACGCCGGCTTCCGGCGCGGAGACTTCGACAGAGACTTTGTCCGTCTCAAGCTCGACGAGTGTCTCGTCCTTACGAACGGTGTCGCCGGCCTTCTTCATCCACTTCGCGACGGTGGCTTCGCTGACGCTTTCGCCGAGGGTCGGCACTACGATATCGGTCATCTCAATTCACTTCGCTGGAGGTGGTTCGTCGTGACTGGGGAGCACGGGTGACTCGGTGTGCGTCCAGAACACCATGTCATTGCCGTTGTTTTTCTGAACAAGCCGTGTGCGTTTGGGATCGATGCCGCGCAGCAGGCGAGCATTGACGGCCATTTTCTCTGCGTCATCGGTGCCGACAATCGTCATGTGCGTGGAACACCCGCAGGTGCGGCAGGTGTGAAACTCCAACATGCGATCACCCCAGATGTAGGTGAACGTGTCGGGCTTGCTGACGAAACGGACTTCGCGCTGCGGATAATACGCCCAGAGGCCGCCTGTTAGGCGGCACTTCGAGCAATTGCAGTCCATCACCCATTCGGGTTCTTCGACTCGGAAGCGGACTGCGCCGCAGTGACATGAGCCGTCCATCGTGGTCATCCGAGCGCTTGCTCCAACAGAGCTTCCAATTCTTTGAGGTGCTTGGACATTTGCCCGGCGGCGGTCGAAGCGCTGGCTGGTCGGCCGGCGTAACGCGCGCGCTTGGCGTTGATGTTGAGCTTTTCGAGCGTGAGTTCGATCCACGGTTCAGCGAACATGTAGCCGCCCATGTTCTTCGGCTCTTCTTGGCACCAAACGAGTTCAGCGTTCGGGAAGCGCGCGAGTTCGTGCATCATCGACTTCATCGGCCACGGATACAGCTGCTCGAGGCGCAGGATGTAGACATCGTTGAGGCCACGCTTCTCGCGCTCATCGAGTAGGTCGTAATAGACTTTGCCCGAGCAGATCAGCACGCGGCGAATTTCGCTGTCGCCCTTGAGCTTGATCGAGGTGTTGCCGTTATTGAGCTGAGCGTCATCCCACAGAACGCGGTGGAAGGACGTGCCTTCAGCCATATCGGACAGCGCAGACACTGCCTTCTTGTGACGAAGCAGCGATTTCGGCGTGAAGACGATCAGTGGCCTGCGGAAGTCGCGATGTTGCTGGCGGCGCAGCGCGTGGAAGTAATTCGCCGGCGTCGTGCAATTGACGACTTGCATGTTGTCTTCCGCGCATTGCTGCAGGAAGCGCTCCATACGCGCAGAGCTGTGCTCCGGGCCCTGCCCTTCGTAGCCGTGCGGCAGAAGCATCACCAGGCCGGACATACGCAGCCACTTGCGTTCGCCCGATGAGATGAACTGATCGATCACGACTTGGGCACCGTTCACGAAGTCGCCGAATTGCGCTTCCCAAAGCGTCAACGTTTTCGGATCGGCGAGCGTGTGCCCGTATTCGAAGCCGAGGACCGCTTCTTCGGAAAGCAGCGAGTCGATGACCTCGTAGTGCGCTTGACCTTGGCGAATGTGGTTCAGCGGCGTGTAGCGATCTTCGGTCTGCTGATCGATGAAGTGCGAGTGGCGTTGGCTGAACGTCCCGCGGCATGAGTCTTGGCCGCTGAGGCGAACGTTAAAGCCTTCATCAAGCAACGTCGCGAACGCGAGGTGCTCGGCCAGCGCCCAATCGACGCCTTGGCCTTCATCGACAGCCTTGCGGCGGGCTTCGACGACGCGTTGCACGGTTTTGTGCATGTCAAAATCCCGCGGAAGTTCGGTGATGCGGCGGCCGATGTCGCGGAGTTTTGCAAGCGGGAATTCAGTTTTGCCGCGGCGATCGTCGTCTTCCGGCAGTGCGAAGCCGGCCCAATCGCCATCGAGCCAATCGGCCTTGTTGGCGCGATAGTTCTTGCCGGCGTCGAATTCCTTATCGAGGAAGGCGCCGAAATCGTTTTGCCATTCTTCGAACTCGGCTTGGCTGATGATGCCTTCTTTGACGAGGCGCTCGCCGTAAATCTGCACCGTGGTCGGCTGATCTTTGACGCGGCGATACATGATCGGCTGCGTCATCGTCGGGTCGTCGCCTTCGTTGTGGCCGTAGCGACGATAGCAGAACATGTCGATGACGACGTCTTTGCCGAAGAGTTGGCGATATTCTGTCGCGACCTTCGCGGCGAACACGACAGCTTCTGGATCATCGCCATTCACGTGGAAGATCGGCGCTTGCACCATGAGCGCAACGTCAGACGGGTATGGCGACGAGCGCGAGAAGCGCGGCGCCGTCGTGAAGCCGATCTGGTTGTTGATGATGAAGTGCATCGTGCCGCCGGTTTTGTAACCGCGCAGGCCCGAGAGCGCGAAGCACTCAGCAACGACGCCCTGCCCTGCGAAAGCAGCGTCGCCGTGAATGAGCAGCGGCATCACGCGCGCGCGCAATTCGGCAAGCGCGATACCTTCTTCGGTCCACGTCGCGCGCTTAGCTTGCTTGGCGCGGGCTTTGCCGAGCACGACGGGATTGACGATTTCGAGGTGCGACGGGTTCGCGGTGAGCGAGAGGTGGACGTTGTTGCCGTCAAAGGCGCGATCCGACGATGCGCCCAAGTGATACTTCACGTCGCCGGAGCCAAGCACGTCATCCGGCGTTGATGAACCACCTTGGAATTCGTGGAAAATCGCCTGGTACGGCTTGCCCATCACGGCGGCGAGCATGTTGAGGCGGCCGCGGTGGGCCATGCCGAGCACGATCTCTTCGACGCCGAGCGCGCCGCCGCGTTTGATGATCTGCTCCATCGCCGGAATCATCGCTTCGCCGCCATCGAGGCCGAAGCGTTTGGTGCCAGGATGGCGCTTGTGCACGAACTTCTCGAAGCCCTCGCCTTCGATGAGCTTCTTCAGAATCGAGCGCTTACCTTCCGGCGTGAACGCCACGCCCTTGTCCGGACCTTCGATGCGCTCCTGGATCCACGACTTCTCGCCGGGATCGGAGATGTGCATGAACTCGACGCCGATCGTCTCGCAATAGGTGCGCTTCAAGATCGCGAGCATCTCGTTGACGCTGGCCGTCTGCAGACCAAGCACGCCGTCGATGAATATGGGACGATCGAGATCGTTCGGGCCGAAACCATGCGTTGAAGGATCGAGCTCCGGCGCCGGCGGACGGCTTTCAATGCCGAGCGGATCGAGGTGCGCGGCGAGGTGACCGCGCGTGCGATAGGCGCGGATCATCATCAACGCGCGAACGCTGTCGCGCGCAGCGGACTGGACATCTTGCGTCGAGGCGCCCGGCAGGCGCGCAGCGACTTTTTGTTCGAGCTTGGTGGCGAGCGCGCCCCAATTGCCGTCGAGCAGCGCAGTGGTTTCGGTGGTCTGCGGGCGCGCGATTTCCGGGCGATACCAAGACGGGCCTTTGACCGCAGCGGCAACGGCCACCGGATCGTCGCGAACAGCGTCGAAAAAATTGCGCCAGGAGATGTCCACCGAGTTGGGATCGCGGGCGTAACGCGCCGCCATTTCTTCCACGAACGTCGCATTGGCGCCGTAGAGGAAGCTCGTTTCGAGCATGGCTGTATTTGGCAAGCTGCGGGCGTCATCCGCCATGGAACGCTGACCTTTCGGAAATCTCGGTGCGCACTCGAAAATATAGGGCGCACCGTCAGGCGGCGCCCCTTCTAAAGTGCGTCGGTGAAGGAAAGAAGGGCTGCGCTGGCGCAGGGCTTCCGGCTGATCAGCCTTTGAGCAGTTCCGTCATCGTCCGCCCGAGCGCGGCCGGGTGCGGCGAAACTTTGATGCCCGCCGCTTCCAGCGCTGCGATCTTTGACGGCGCGTCGCCTTTACCGCCCGAAATGATCGCGCCGGCGTGGCCCATGCGGCGGCCGGGAGGCGCGGTGCTGCCGGCGATGAAGCCAACGGTGGGTTTCCAGCGGCCTTTTTTCTTTTCGTCGGCAAGGAATTGCGCGGCGTCTTCTTCGGCGCTGCCGCCGATTTCGCCGATCATGATGATGGCTTGGGTTTCAGCGTCGCCGAGGAAGAGTTCGAGCACGTCGATGAATTCAGTGCCTTTCACCGGGTCGCCGCCGATGCCGACTGCGGTGGATTGGCCGAGGCCCTCATTCGTTGTCTGAAAAACCGCTTCGTAGGTCAGCGTGCCGGAACGCGAGACGACGCCGACTTTGCCCTTTTGGAAAATCTGGCCAGGCATGATGCCGATCTTGCACTCGTTCGGCGTGAGGATGCCGGGGCAGTTCGGGCCGAGCAGCTTGGACTTGGACGTTGCGAGCTTTGCCTTCACGCGCACCATGTCGAGCACCGGAATGCCTTCGGTGATGCAGACGATGTACGGGATCTCAGCGTCGATCGCTTCTTCAATGG
>JBEBHI010000227.1:0-4159 GCA_040080935.1 Terricaulis sp. | reverse complement strand
CAACGGTTGCTGGGTGACGAGCGAGTACGGACCGATGCTGCGCGCGTGGATCTTATCGTCCACCAAGTGGTGCAGCTTCAGCATGTAGATGTAGCCGACAGTGACGGGACGCTTGAACGTCTCGCCCGTGGTGCCGTCCTTCAGCATGACCTGGCCGGTTTCGGCAAAGCCTGCTTCCTTCAGCATCGCGCGGATGTCGCTGTCCTTGGCGCCGTCGAACACCGGAGTCGCGATCGGAACACCCTTGGAGATGTTCTGCGCCAGTTCCTTAAGGTCCTCGGTCGACTTCGGCAGCTCTTCCTTGCCGTAGACGTCCCGCAACTTGGCTTCGAGCGGTTTGCGATCGCCGTCACGCTCGAACGTCTCGAGCGCGTGGCGAACTTGCTTGCCGATGCCGGCGCAAGCCCAACCCAAGTGCGTTTCCAAGATCTGGCCGACGTTCATGCGCGATGGCACGCCCAGCGGGTTCAGAACGATGTCGACGTGGAGACCATCATCGAGGAACGGCATGTCTTCGACAGGCACGATCTTCGAGATGACGCCCTTGTTGCCGTGACGGCCAGCCATCTTGTCGCCGGGCTGCAGCTTGCGCTTCACCGCGACGAATACTTTGACGACCTTCATCACGCCCGGAGGCAGCTCATCGCCGCGGGTCAGCTTATCGACCTTGTCTGCGAAGCGCGCATCGAGACGCTTTTTGGCGTCGTCGTATTGCTTCTTCAGACCTTCGATCTCAGCCATGCCGGCTTCATCTTCGATGCCGAACTGCCACCATTGGCCCTTCGAGAACGGCTCGAGACCTTCAGCGGTGATCTCACCCTTCTTGAAGCCCTTCGGACCTGACGCGGCTTGCTTGCCGATCAGAATCTCTTCGAGGCGGCCGAAGATGTTGCGCTCAAGGATCGCGAGTTCGTCGTCGCGGTCCTTTGCGAGGCGTTCGATTTCTTCCTTCTCGATCTGAAGTGCGCGTTGGTCTTTGTCGACGCCGTGGCGGTTGAACACGCGCACTTCGACGACCGTACCGTTCACGCCCGGCGGCAGACGCAGAGACGTGTCACGCACGTCCGAGGCCTTTTCACCGAAGATGGCGCGCAGCAGCTTTTCTTCCGGCGTCATCGGGCTCTCGCCCTTCGGCGTCACTTTGCCGACGAGAATATCGCCCGGCTCAAGTTCGGCGCCGATCGCAACGATGCCCGCTTCGTCGAGGTTGCGAAGCGCTTCTTCGCCGACGTTCGGGATGTCGCGGGTGATTTCTTCCGGTCCGAGCTTGGTGTCGCGAGCCGCGACTTCGAACTCTTCGATGTGGATCGAGGTGAACACGTCGTCTTTGACGATGCGTTCGGAGATCAGGATCGAGTCTTCGAAGTTGTAGCCGTTCCACGGCATGAACGCGACGAGCACGTTGCGGCCGAGCGCGAGTTCACCCAGTTCGGTCGACGGACCGTCGCCGATGATGTCGCCTTCACGCACCTGGTCGCCGACCTTCACGATCGGACGCTGGGTGATGCAGGTGTTCTGGTTCGAACGCTGGAACTTCAGCAGACGATAGATATCGACGCCCGGTTTCACGGGGTCTTTCTCTTCCGTCGCGCGCACGACGATACGTTGGCTGTCCACCTGCTCCACGACGCCGGTGCGGCGTGCGGTGATGGCGGCGCCGGAGTCGCGCGCAACCGTTGCCTCCATGCCGGTGCCGACGATCGGCGCATCTGCACGAAGCAGCGGCACCGCTTGGCGTTGCATGTTCGAGCCCATGAGCGCGCGGTTGGCGTCATCGTTCTCAAGGAACGGGATGAGAGCCGCGGCGACCGAAACAACCTGCTTCGGCGACACGTCCATCAGATCAATTTCGTCGCGCGGAATGAGTTGCGCTTCGCCGTTCTCGCGCGCCTGCACGAGATCTTCGGTGAGGTTGCCCTTCTCATCGATGATGGCGTTGGCCTGAGCGATCTTGTGCTTGGCCTCTTCCATCGCCGACAGATAGACGATCTCTTTCGACGGCTTGCCGTGCGAAACCTTGCGGTACGGGCTCTCGATGAAGCCGTACTTGTTGACGCGCGCGTGCGTCGCCAACGAGTTGATCAGACCGATGTTCGGACCTTCCGGCGTTTCAATCGGGCAGATACGGCCATAGTGCGTCGGGTGCACGTCGCGGACTTCGAAGCCTGCGCGTTCGCGCGTCAGACCACCCGGGCCAAGCGCCGAGAGACGACGCTTGTGCGTGATCTCGGAGAGCGGGTTGGTTTGGTCCATGAACTGCGAGAGTTGCGACGAACCGAAGAACTCGCGCACGGCGGCAGCCGCGGGCTTCGCGTTGATCAGGTCGTGCGGCATCACGGTTTCGATGTCGACGGACGACATGCGTTCCTTGATCGCGCGCTCCATACGCAGCAAGCCGATGCGATACTGATTTTCCATCAGCTCGCCGACCGAACGCACGCGCCGGTTGCCGAGGTTGTCGATGTCATCGACTTCGCCGCGACCGTCACGCAGATCGGTCAACGTGCGCAGTACTTCGAGGATATCTTCCAGGCGCAGAACGCGGACGGTGTCGTCCGTGTCGAGGCCAAGACGCATATTCATCTTCACGCGGCCGACCGCGGAAAGATCGTAGCGCTCGCCGTCTGAGAACAGGCCGTTGAACAACGTCTCGGCCGTATCCGGCGTCGGCGGTTCGCCTGGGCGCATGACGCGATAGATGTCGAACAGCGCTTGTTCGCGGTTCTCGTTCTTGTCGAGCTTCAGCGTGCTGCGAATGTACGGGCCAATGGTCGCCGGATCGATGTCGAGGATCGGCAGATCGTGAATGCCGGCTTCAATCAACGTGGCGAGTACGTTCTCGCTGAGCGCGTCGCCGGCTTCGACGTAAATCTCACCCGTTTCCGGATTGACGATGTCTTCGGCGATGTAGCGATCGAACAGATCTTCCGACGGGACTTGGATGTCCGCGACGCCGTCTTCCACGAGCTTGTTGGCGTTGCGCGCCGAGATCTTCTTGCCGGCTTCCGCGACGACCTTGCCGGTCTTCGCGTCGACGAGATCGTAGGTCGGCTTCACGCCGCGCCAGCGCTCGGCGCGGTACTTCGTGGTCCAGCCAGCGCGCACGCGCTTGTAGATCGACGTTTGGTAGAACGTCGAAAGGATTTGCTCGCTCGACATGCCGAGCGCGTAGAGCAGCGTCGTCGCTGGCAGCTTACGCTTACGGTCGATGCGGACAAACATGATGTCTTTGGCGTCGAATTCGAAGTCGAGCCATGAGCCGCGGTACGGGATCACGCGCGCAGCGAACAGCAGCTTGCCTGAAGCGTGCGTTTTGCCCTTGTCGTGATCGAAAAACACGCCCGGCGAACGGTGCATCTGAGACACGATCACGCGCTCGGTGCCGTTCACGACGAACGTACCCTTGTCCGTCATCAGCGGGATGTCGCCGAGATAGACGTCTTGTTCTTTGATGTCTTTGACCGACTTCGCGCCCGTCTCTTCGTCCGTTTCAAAGACGATGAGGCGCAGCTTCACCTTCAAGGGAGCCGCGTAGGTCATGTCGCGCTGTTGGCATTCTTCGACGTCGAACTTCGGTTCTTCGAACTCGTAGCTCACGTATTCCAGCACCGCGCGATCCGAGAAATCGCGGATCGGAAACACGGACTTGAAAACGGCCTGCAGGCCTTCTTCAATGCGCTCGTACGAACGCCCGTCTTTTTGCAGGAATTGATCGTAGGAGCTCTTTTGCACCTCGATCAGGTTCGGCATCGAACCTGCTTCCGGGATTTTCCCGAACGACTTACGAATACGCTTCTTACCGGTGTAAGACAGAGTCATCTGTTCTTCCCAATGCGCGCTGCGCTCGAGTGCGAACCCCGGCCACTAGGTTCGCCAAGCGCGGCACATGAGCCGCCTCTTCCGCCCTGGCTTCGGTGAACTTCGAAAGCTCACGGAACCCGACCCTTAGTCAGAGCACCCCGGGCGGGTGATGCTCTGGCGCGCCCAAGACGCGCAATGCGGAAGCCGAGGCTTTTGGCCCCTGCTTCCGCGTGCTGTTTGCGAGTTACTTCAGATCGACCTTCGCGCCGGCCTTTTCAAGTTGGGCCTTGAACTTTTCGGCATCAGCCTTGTTCACGCCTTCCTTCACCGGCTTCGGTGCGCCTTCAACGAGGTCCTT
>JBEBHI010000226.1:0-4176 GCA_040080935.1 Terricaulis sp. | reverse complement strand
GATGCCTCGGCGCGTGTGATCCAGCCGTCTTCATTGGCGTCGATATTGATGTCGCTGCCGCCGTTGCGAATGATGACACGGTGGCTCGACTGGGCGCTGGCCGCCGCGACCGTCAGCGCGGCCGCGGCGATGCCCAGGGCGATGTAAAGTCTCATGGGATTCCCCTCTATTCGCCCATGCCGGGCTGAACGTGGGCGGACCATGGGACTGCTACGTTTCCCCCGTACGTCAGCGTTGAAACATTGCCGAAACAGAGCGCTCGTATCTCTCCATCAGGGTCGAACGGGCCGGGAGCGTGGGAAAATGGCTAACAAATTCGCAGCGTTGGCGCTGGGGCTCGCGATGATCGCCGCGCCGGCTTCGGCTCAAGACGATGGTCCGCCCCGCCCGCAACTGCCGCCTTTGGCGCTCAACGCCCAAATGACCGACGCCCAGATCGGGGCGGCGCTTGATCCGTGGCTCGCGGGTCTGCAGCGCGATGGGGTGTTCAACGGCGCATTTCTGGTCGCTCGGAATGGCCAGGAAATCTACGCACACGCCTACGGGTCGCGTGATGTCGCGACCAACGCGGCGCTTGGCGTTGATGACCGCTTTCCGCTGGCCTCGATCGGCAAGGCGTTCACGCACGTCGCCATTGCGCAGCTCATTCAGTCAGGCCGGCTGACGCCGGAGACGACAATCGCCGATGTTATCCCTGATTACCCGAACGCGACCTCGCGAACTGCGACGATCCAGCAATTGGTGACGCACCACGGCGGCATCGCAGACATCTTCGGTCCGGCCTTCCGCGATGCGCCCAAGAGCGGCTTCACCAACAATCACGCTTATTATGAATTCGTCGCCGCGCAGCCGCCGCTGTTCGCGCCAGGGGCGCGGGAAGAATACTGCAACGGCTGCTACGTCGTGCTCGGCGAAATCATCGAGCGCGTCAGTGGTCAGCCTTATGAGCAATACATCGCTGAGCACGTCTTCGCCGTGGCTGGCATGTCGCGCAGCGGATTCCTGCGCAGCGACCAATTGCCGACGGACACCGCGCACTTCACAGGTCATCCGCGCGGTCCGGAAGGGCCAGCAGAAGACGTGACGCGCTTTCATGGCATTGCCGGCAGTGCGGCAGGCAACGCTTATTCGACGCTGCGCGACATGCTGGCGTTCGACAACGCGCTGCGCGAGCACCGTCTGATCAATCCCGAACTCACAGCTCAAGTGCTGCGCGGGCAGGCCGAAAACGGTCGGGCGACGGCGCGTGTTGGATTTGCGGGCGGCGCGCCGGGCGTGAACACGCTGGTGATGGGCAACGGGGCTTGGACGGTGATTTCGCTCACCAACCGTGAACCCCCGGCAGGCGAGACCATCGGCTCTACAGTGTTTCCCCTGTTGGCAGGACCTCGGCCGCAATAACATGGCGCTCATGAACGAAATCGCCCAGCCGCCGCGCGTCCTGATCGTCGATGACGATTCCGCCATCCGCGAAGGATTGGTGGAAGTGTTTCAACGCGCCGGCTTCGCAGCGTCCTCCGCTGGCGACGTGCCAAGCATGGAGAAAGTGCTGAGCACCAAGGGCGCAGACGTGATCGTGCTCGACGTGATGATGCCGGGCGAGGATGGACTCTCTGCGTGTAAGCGTCTCTCCGGCAAAGGCCGACCGGCGATCATCATGCTGTCCGCGCTTGGTGACGATGCAGATCGCATCGTCGGCCTTGAGATCGGCGCCGACGATTACATGTCCAAGCCGTGCAACCCGCGCGAACTTGTGGCGCGCGCCAAGGCGGTTCTGCGTCGCCGTGACAACGACAACGGCGCGCCGGGCGAGAGCGTTCGCTTCGCCGGCTTCCGCATCGATATCGCGCGCCGCGAATTGATCGATCCCGATGACGTCGTGATCCCGCTCTCAGCAGGCGAGTTTCGGCTGCTCCGTGCGTTCGTGGAACGCCCGCAGCGCGTCCTGTCGCGTGAACAACTTCTCGACTACGCCTTCGATAACGATAGCGACGTGTTCGATCGCGCCGTGGACGTTCAGGTCTCGCGCCTGCGCCGCAAGCTTGAACGCAAAGGCGGCATTGAAATCATCCGAACTGTGCGCGGCGAGGGCTATCTGTTCGCGGTGAAGCCAACATCCTGATGCGCGAAACCCGCGGCCTCCCTATCGCAGCTTATCTCGGCATGCTGGTAGCGATCGCTTTGGCGGCGGCCTTCGTCGCGACCCTGGCGATTGTTATCTTCCTGCCGCCACGTCCGCCGGATGTCATGCGCGCCGACGTCGTCGCCGACAATTTCCAAGCGGGGTACGACCACATGGTCGCGCTCAACCGGCCGATGAATGAACGCGGCATGGTGTGGGAAGTGCGCGGCGATGAGCCGGAAGACGATGACTCACCGGCCATGAGCGGCACGCGCATTCAACTCGCGGCCGCCATCGACATTCGCCCGGACCAGATCCGTATCCAGGCCACGAACATCGTGCAGAGCGACACGTTCGTGTTTCGTGTTGCCGAACTCGAAGATTGGTCGGAGCAGTCGCAGCAGGCGGTGGAGGACGCGCAAGCCGCAGCAGAAGAGGCGCAGCTTGAGCATGAACAGGCGACGGAGCGTCTAGAAGCTGCCCGCGAACGGATTCGGGACCTGGAGCAAGAGCAACAGGAAGCGATGAACGATCGCGAGCATGACAGGATGGTCCGCCTTGAGCACGACCAGGAGATCCGCCGTGAGCGCGAGCGTGAGCGGGCGGAGGCGCGCGCTGAGGCGGCGGCCGAGCGCCAGGCCGCGGCGGCGGAACGCCTAGCCATGCGCATGGAGCAGCGCGTTCAGGTCGAAGGCGGGCGCGTCATCATTCACCGCCGCGACGGCGCGACCGAGTCGGTCGAAATTCATGGTCCCGATGGTGAGGTGCAGAATATCGAGGTGCCGACCTATGGCGGGAACGTCCGTCCGCCGCCGACGCCTGTCGCGCCGCCTGCGCCTGTTTCACCGGTGAGCCCTGTCCCGCCCGTGGCTTATACGCCTGCACCCCGGGCAACGCCTGAGACGCCTGAGACACCGCCGGCGCCACGCGCGCGCGCGCCACGCGCTGCGGCGGCAACGCCAGCGCCGCCGATGTTCGCACCGGCGCCTGAAGGTGCGGTGCTGATCTCCGGCTTCAAGATCGGCGCTCAATTGCCCGACGGCCGTTGGCTGGTCATGCGCCAAGGCCGCAACTGGGCCGAGCTTGGCTGGATTGGTCGCGCCGCCGGCATCATCGGTGGCACGCTCTTGCTGCTTTCGATTATGGCGGTGCTGTTCGCCCGCTATCTCACTCGCCCGATCCGTAGCTTTTCGGACGCGGTGCAGGCGGTCGGCGTCAATCCTCAGAGTGAGCCCGTCGTGGAAGAGGGGCCGCAAGAACTCCGCGGCGCGGCGCGTGCCGTAAACACGATGCAAGCGCGTTTGCGGGCATTGATCGCCGATCGCACTAAGACGCTCGCTGCGGTGGCCCACGACATGCGCACGCCGCTGATGCGCTTGCGCTTGGCGGCGGAAAACGCGCCGCCAGAGCAGCGTGAAAAAATGGCCAAGGAAATCGGAGAAGTCGAAGCGTTGGTCGCGAGCTTCATCGCATTTGCGCGCGACGACCCGGCCGAAGAGGCGCGGGTTCGCCTGGACGTCGCGGCGCTTCTCCAGAGCATTGCCGACGACCACGCCGACCACAATCGCAGCGTTACCTTTGAAGGCGACGAGCGCCTCATCATCACGGGCCAATCGCTTGGGTTGAAACGCCTGTTCGCCAATCTCGTTGAGAACGCGCTGAAATACGGCAACGCCGCGCGCATCAAACTCCGCAGCGAAGACGGCTCAGTGATCGTCGATGTTGAAGACGACGGCCCTGGCATCCCGCAGGACCAACGCGAAACCGTGTTTGAACCCTTTGTGCGGCTCAACGAAGAGGGTACGCGCGGCGCTGGCCTCGGGCTTGCTGCGGCGCGTTCTATCGCGCGTGCACACGGCGGCGACATCAGCATCTGCGATGCAGAAAATGGCGCGCTGTTGCGCGTGACTCTGCCCGCTTAACGCCTGTTTTTCTCCCGCCACGCGAGAGTAGGCGCGCGCCCACACGCGCCAGACGCGCTCTGATGCCCGGCAAGATTAACCAAGCCTACGGTCGCTTGCCGGTGGTGACATTCGCCGGCGGGAGGGATTCGT
>JBEBHI010000225.1:0-4208 GCA_040080935.1 Terricaulis sp. | reverse complement strand
AGCCGTTCAGGTGGAAGGCTCGCCTCGATATGAGCGGGCAATATCCGCATTCAGCTTCTGAAGTTTCTCTGCCACCCCGAGGTCCATGTCTTCAACGTTTCGGGCGGCAATGACCCCGATGTTTACTGCTGCTATCCTCGATCGGTCAGTCACGAATCCACGCTCTACTCCAATGAGATAGTCGAGTTGCTCGGCGATGGACTTCAGCGCTGCGGACTCGCGATACTGCGTCCGCAAGCGCTTCACGTCCTCGGCAGCGTCAATCAGCGCAGCCAGCTCAATCATCCTCTCTCCCAATGATCGGGCGCGTGGCGATATCGCGCGCCATCATCTACATGCACCAAGTCTATGGTCTGCCCTACGAGCGGGTCGTGCGGAATCGCGACCTTCTACTCACCTGGGCAAACGGAGATCCAGTCGACGCGCCGAAAAGCGCCGCCGCGAGCAACGCATTCGTGTGTAGCAACCTGGCTCGTGGAATCCGCTGGTCCTGGCGCCAGGCGCCGACTCGTAGGAGCCGACAAGCGTGCAGCTCGGCAGATGACAGCTCTCGCGTTGCTATTCACGAGCCATCGACGCGCCGACACATCGGTCGAGGTCAGTGCTCCGCCAGCGCAGCGAGCCATACGGCGAGGCGCCCGAATGCTTGGACGTCGCCCTGTGTGAGCCAAATGTTCATCCTGTCGGCCGCGCCTGCGTAGCCGGCGGTTTCTAGCGCGCCAGTTAGTTTTCGGCCGCGGTGTTTGAAGGCATCGTCACGGCGACGCGCGCCCGCATGCAGCGCACCCGCGAGAAAAACGCGTGCGTTGGCCGGCGCGCCCGTTTCTTCCACGAGCGGCGCCGACAAGGGCGTCAGACTTTCGCCGCCGCTATCGCAATCGGGGACGATGAATGCATCAGCGCTTGCCGACCACGGATCGCACACGATCTCACCGCCATCGATCCGGACTTGGCCCGCGAGTTGGCGAAGCGCGCCATGCTGAGCGGAGAAGGTCGCCCCCAGCACATCGAGTGCAGAGGGCGCGCCAGCGTCGTAGCGGCGCTGTAGATTGAGCCGGCCGCCGTCATTGGCGAGCGTCACCGCCGCGCGCCACATTTGAGCGCCCGGATCAAACATCTGGCCGACGACTTCAGCGATCTCGAAAACGTGGAAGTGCTGTACGCGATTGCGCGGCGCCAAGAAGGACGGCGGTTCAGCCGCCAATTGAGCGCGCAAGGTTTCGAGCTGCGTCACAAGCAAAGGCGGACGCGCGTCCGCAAGCACGCCGCGCCCCATCAATGATGACTTTCCGCGGGCGCCGCTGCCGAAGCGCACGGTGCCGTCGGCGCGCCGGTGCGCGACAGAGGTCACCACTTGGCCTCGCGCGAGGCCTTTCAGCGAGAGGCCGGACGCCAATTGACGCGACAGTACAGCATCATGAGAAGGCCGCTCCCCCGATGGCGCCGGCGACAACAGTTTCTCGACCAGCATGGTTGCGCCAGTGTCGGTATCGTAGAGCGCGACGATTGCATTGACATCACGGCCGCGTGTTGTGATGCGCGCGCCAAGCGAGGCGAGGCGCGTTTTCGCCATCGTCGTTTCCATCGCTTCGCCAAAGCCCATGGCGGAGGTCGAATTTGCGCGGGGTCGCGCATACAATTCGACAGCGAGCGCCAGGACTTCGAACTCGTCATAGAGCGCCGATCGTTGCTCATAGGCTGCGATCTGAGCGGCGAACGCTTCAAGCGCGAGAACAAGCCAGGTAGCGCCTTTCAGCTCAGCTTGCTTGCGGGCGCGATCGACGATGGCGCCGTGTGCCGCAAGTCCAGCGGTCGCGCCTTCCTCTAGCAGGCGAAGCAACACCGCGTCGCAGAGTTCGGTCAATCCTGCGGCGGGCACTGGCGGCGCACTTGCGCCGAGCGTCACCTCGTTGGCGCCTCCGGACAAGCGGAACGCCTCGATCGCGAGCACGATATGCGCGCATCCTTGGCCAGCGACACAGTCGCATCGCGCATAGGCTGCATCGTTGGGCGCCAGAAAGCGGACGCTCGCCATTGGCAAGGCGGCCGAGGGCGGCACACTGCGCGAAAGGCGTACCGTTAACGGCGCCGTGCGCAGACGCGCGAGTTCTGCGCGTGTCTGTGCGGAGAGCGCTGCTTCTAGTGTGGAACGCTCAAGGGCGCCAGGGTCCCATGGCTCAGTGCTCGCGCCTTGTGTGCCGCCATGAGCGTGCCGGTAGGCCAAGACCAACGCCACGCGATGACGGCACATGCCGCTCGCTGGGCATGTGCAATCGGCGTCCCCGGGTGCTTTTCCGGGCGCAAGGCGCGTCAGCGTCCCATCGGCGACGCGCGCTTCGATGGCGCCATCTTCGGTTTCGTTCAGCGTAAGGGATGCTCCGTCAGCTAAGTCGCGCAGGCCGCGTTTAACAAGTCCCGCATTGGAGAGCTGCACCAGCGCGTCGTCGGTGAGCGCGACAAGATCGGCGCGCGCCATTGTCAGCGCTTGATCTTCTGGGCAAGCCAACCGGCAAGCTCGCCGGGCGTCATCGCGCCGATCTCGGCGCCCGCGGCGACAAGCCTCTCTGCCATGTTGCGATCGTAGCTTGGGTTGGCGTCGCCATCCAAAGCGGCAAGGCCAAGCACCAGAGTGCGCTGACTGGTGAGCGCTTTCACCCGGTGCAAAAGCGCCGCTTCACTCGCGCCCTCGTAAAAGTCGGAAATCAGCACGACGATGGCGCGCTCGGGCTGCTCGATGAGGTCACTCGCATAGCCGACCGCTGCCTCGATATTGGTGCCGCCGCCAAGTTGTACTTTCATTAGCAGTTCAACCGGATCGGTGACGTCGCCGGTCAAGTCGACGACCGCTGTGTCGAACGCGACAAGGTGCGTCTTGACGCCCGGCAGCGCCCAAAGACAGGCGGCGGTCACGGCTGAATGGATGACGGAGCCGACCATGGAGCCCGATTGATCGACAAGTAAAATGATTTGCCAGGGCTGCACCTGGCGCTGATTGCGGGCAAAAAAATGCAAACGCTCGGCGACAATACGCTTTTTGTCGACATCATAGTTGCGCAGATTTTCGCGGACGACACGGCGAAAATCGAGATTGCTTGCGACGTGCAGTCTTGTATGGCGGCGCCGGTCGATGATGCCTGCAAAGGCTACAGCGAGATCGCGCGACAACGCCTCCATCAAGCGTCGCACCACGTCCTGGACGAGCTTGCGCGCCATGGCCAACACGTCGGGTGACATAAGGTGCTTGGTGCGCAGCACCGCCTTCAGAAGAGTCTCATTCGGCTCGGCGCGCTCAAGCACCTCGAGGTTGGTGACGATGTCCTCGATCGCGAACCGTTCGATCGCATCGCGCTCCAGCCGCTCTATCGTCTCTTTCGGGAAGAGGCGATGGATCTCGTTGATCCATTCGGGAGACGTCAGTTGCGAGGCCTCGTTGCCGCCGCGTCCTTTGACGCCGCGATCTGCCAGATCGGGATCGCGTCCGTAGAGCCATTGCATTGCCGCATCCATGGCGCTTGCGTTGGCGCTTAGCGCGTCGCCGGCGCTGCGACATGCACCGTCCGCCGCCTCGCCGAGCACGAGGCGCCATCGATTGACGTGCGAGAGGGGCGCGCCCGCGCTCATGCCTCCTGCGCCTCCACGAGAAGTGTTATTGCGCGCAAGATCTCGCTGGCTGTCACCGCATCAAGCACTTTGAAGAGCTTGGGGTCTTGACGCCTGTAATAGGATGCATCGCCCAAAGTGATCTCGTGCAGCTTTTGGGTTTTCGGTTCTTCCGACGCCGCTCCCGCCCAAAGGCCTTCCTCAAAATTGAGCAGGGCTTGGGTTTTCTCTCCGTTGGGCAAAGTCACGCTGCGCTCGATCCAGACGATCCCCCCGCCATCCTGCGGTTGGCCGGTGCGCCAGCCGCGCGCGGCCATGCCGCGCATTCTCTTCGAGTCGACGATGCGGCCTGCGAAACGCGTCAACGCGTCAGCATTTTTCTCTGTGTCGGTGAGCGCGTAGATCTCGCGTCCGAGCTGGGGGAAGGGTTGGGCGATTTCATAATCTCCGAACAATGCACCCCAGCGCGATTGTTCGTCCTGGGTCATATGCAATGGATGGGCAAGGCCAACAAAGCCGGGCGCATTGGCGCTGACGTCGATGGTCACGCTATCGTCGTTGGCGTCTGTGAACGAGAGGTCTTCACCGACACGGAAATAGAGGCGGGG
>JBEBHI010000081.1:0-15873 GCA_040080935.1 Terricaulis sp. | reverse complement strand
CGTCCTTGTCTTTCGGGGCAGGATGGGGTCTTAAAAACCAAGACGCTGGGGAGCGTCGGACGTCGAGGGCTTAATGAAGCGGGTACTGCGGGATGTAGCGCTCGGCGCACTTGGATGTGTCGCCACAGTGGGCGCGGGAGCGGGTGCGCTTTTGGCGGCGAGCACCGACGCCTATGCGCAACAAAATCAAACCACGACTACGCCACAGGCGCAGCCCGCGGGCGTTGCCATTCGCCGTGTCACGGTGGAAGGCAATCAGCGGATCGAGCCGGCGACGATCGCCTCGTATCTGCAAGTCGGTCCGGGTGACACGTTCGATCCCGAACGCATCGACATGTCGATCAAGACGCTGTTCGCTACTGGTCTGTTCTCAGACGTTCAGATCGAACAGCGCGGCACTGACCTCGTCGTCGTCGTCAGCGAAAACCCGATTATCAACCGCGTGATCTTCGAAGGCATGCGCACGCTCGACGAAGAAGATCTCGAAGACGAAGTGCAAGCGCGTCCGCGTTCAGTGTTCACGCCAGCACGCGCGCAAGCCGACGTGCAGCGCATCTTGGACGTCTATCGCCGCAACGGCCGCTTTGCCGCGCAAGTCACGCCGCAAGTGCGTGAGTTGGATCAAAACCGCGTCGATCTCATCTTCGAAGTCGACGAAGGTCCGATCACGGGCATTCGCGACATCAACTTCATCGGCAACGACGAGTTCTCCGATCGCCGCCTCCGCGATGCGATCGCGACGACGGAATCGTCATGGTGGAATCTCTTCTCCAGCAACGACAACTACGATCCAGATCGCCTTGAGTACGATCGCGAGCAGCTGCGCCAGTTCTACAACAACCGAGGCTACGCCGATTTCCGCGTCGTCTCCGCTGTTGCGGAACTCACGCCTGACCAGCGCGACTTCTTCGTCACCTTCACGGTGGATGAGGGCGTCCGTTACGAGTTCGGCGACATCACCATCCAAACCGAGCTGAACCGCCTGCCGGAACCGCTGCTGCGCGCCGTGAACCCGATCCGCACGGGAACGGTGTTCCGTGGCGAACAGATCGAAGATGCGATCGACGCCATGACCTATGTGGCCGGCACTGTCGGCTACGCCAACGTTCAGATCACGCCCGTCGTTGAACGCGACCGCGACAACCGCAAAGTCAACATCACCTTCGAGGTGAACGAAGGCCCGCGTACGTTCATCGAACGCATCGACATCGTCGGCAACACCCGCACAGTTGACCGCGTCATCCGCCGCGAAATGCAGGTCAGCGAAGGCGACGCGTTCAACCGCGTCCTTCTCGACCGCTCGCGCCAAGGCATCCAGGGCCTCGGCTTCTTCACCGATGTGAAGGTTGAAGACGCGGACGGCTCGCAACCGGATCGCTCCGTCGTCACCGTCACCGTCGAAGAGCAATCAACCGGCGAATTTGCGTTTGCTGCTGGCTACTCATCGACCGAGAGCTTTTTGTTCGACGTATCGGTCACTGAGCGCAACCTGCGCGGTCGCGGTCAGTTCCTGCGGCTGCGGGCTTCGTCGAGCTCGCAACGCCAGCAACTCGATCTGCGCTTCACTGAGCCGCGCTTCATGGGGCGCGAGATTGCGGCCGGCTTCGATATTTATTCGTTGCGCACCGACTTCCTCGATCAATCGTCGTTCGAAAACCAATCGACAGGCATTGGTTTGCGCACTGGTTTCCGCATCGGCGAACGCACAAATCTTGGCCTGACTTACTCGCTGGTGCAGGACGACACGACGATCGCCGACATTTTCGTCGATCACGACGCCAACGTTCTGACGCCTGATATCAATCAGTGCGACGCGGCTAACCCGGGCCGTCCGCTGCTGTGCGATCAGGAAGGTACGTTCATTACCTCCGTGCTCGGCTTCCAAGTGAACTGGGATCGCCGCAACTCAGCAGTGAACGCCACGCGCGGCTTCAATATCGATTTCAGCCAAGACATTGCTGGGCTCGGCGGCGAGGTGAACTACATCCGCAGCGAGCTTGAGGGCGGTGTTTATTACGGTCTGCCTTATGGCTTCCGTGCCAGCTTCCGCGGCAGCGCCGGCATGATTTCCGGTTGGAATGGCGACTCGGTCCGCATCAACGACCGCTTCTTCAAGGGCGGGTCATCCTTCCGCGGCTTCGATGTCGCGGGCATCGGTCCGCGCCAGCTGCTGGTTGACGACGTCACTGGTGAAGTTGTGCAGCGCGGCGATGCTGTCGGCGGTAACGCTTATGCAATCGGTACTCTGCAGCTCGATGTCCCGCTTCCGCTGCCGGAAAGCTTCTCGCTGGGCAGTGCTCTGTTCGTGGATTTCGGCACTTTGGGCTTACTTGACGCGGCGAACCGGCGCCCCGTCGATCTGGTGGGGCCAAACCGCCTCATTATTGACGATTCCGCCAGCTTAAGAGTGGCGGCAGGGGTGTCGGTCTTCTGGGACTCTCCGTTTGGACCGGTGCAATTCGACTTTGCGCAACCGCTCCAATACGAGGACTACGACCGACGCGAGCAGTTCCGGTTCTCAACCCGGACAAGTTTCTGAGGAGAAACGCTATATGCGTATGGTGAGTTTGTTATCAGCGGCCGCTATCGCGGTGGCTGCAGTCTCTTTGCCGTCTGAAGCTTTCGCCCAACGCAATCGCGGTGGCGGCCAAGCGACCACGGCGGTTGTCGTCAATTATCAGCGCGTTGCCGGCGAGTCCGTGCTTGGTCGCGATTTGCAAGCCAAGATCGCCGCTTTGCGCCAGCAATTCACGACTGAGGCCCAGTCATTGGCGCCTGAGCAGCAGTCGCTTGAGCAAGAGGCGGCGCGCCTCCAAACGGCCACGCGCAACATGTCGCAAGAGCAAATTCGCGCCAGCACGACCTATGCGCCGCAGTTCCAGCAATTCGCTCAACGTCGCCAGCAGCTTGAGGCTCGCGCCCAAGGCCTGCGCACCGACCTGGAATGCTCGTCGTTCATCGCTCTGCGTGACTTTGACCGTCAAGTTCAGCCGATCATTCAAGGCGTCATGCAATCGCGCGGCGCCGGCATCGTCGTCGATACCAGCAACGCGACCGTGTTCGACCCGAACTTCGACGTCACGGCGACTGTGATCCAGCAGCTCGACCAGAACCAAAATACCCGTGTCGCCAACGTCGCGCGCCACGCAGCCAGCGAATGCCAGCCGCCGGCTGGTCAAGCTCCGGCTCAGTAAGCCTGGGACAGTGACATCGGGCTTCGAGGGCGCCAGATAGTCGGCGCATGATCGATCCCCGCTTTTACGAGGCGCTCGGACCGGTGACGGTCCGGGCGCTTGCTCCTTCTAGCGATATCGGCGGTGACGCCGATCGCGAGATTACCGGCGCCGCGCCTGCCGACAGAGCCGGCCCCGACGACCTTTGCTATTACGAAGGTAAGAAGGGTGCGGCGCTCGAAACCGCGCCGGGCGCCTGCATCATCCCGCCGGCGTTGGCGCATCTCGCGCCGAAGGCCAGCGCGCTCATTCTCAACGATCGTCCGCGGACATTCTTCGCCCGCGCTGTTCACGCGCTGGTGCGCGGTCGTAGTTTCACGCCCGGCGCGCCTGCAATCGATCCAACCGCCAAGCTTGAAGAAGGCGTGCGCCTTGGCGTTGGCGTTGTCATTGGTCCGGGTGCTGAGATCGGCGCAGGCACCGAGATTGGGCCCAACAGCGTCATCGGCCCTGGTGTCGCCATTGGTCGTCGCGGAAAAATTGGCGCGCGCGTTTCAATCTCATTTGCGCTCATCGGCGACGACGTGAACGTTCTTGCCGGCGCAGTTATTGGCGAGCCAGGGTTCGGTGTCGCGGGCGATGCGTCCGGCCCGATTGACGTCCCTCATTTCGGCCGTGTCGTCGTGCAAGACAAAGTGACCATCGGCGCTAATACCTGCATCGATCGCGGCGTTTTCGATGACACGGTGATCGGCGAGGGCACCAAGATCGATAACCTCTGCCACATCGCCCACAATTGTCAGATTGGCCGCGGCGTTCTGATCGCGGGCTTTGCCGGGATTTCGGGCTCCACAAAGATTGGTGACGGCGTCACCTTGGGCGGCCGCGTCGGTGTTGCGGACCACCGCAACATTGGCGCAGGCGCCACCCTTGCGGGGGCCGCCGCCGTGTTCCAAGACGTGCCGCCAGGCGAGGTTTGGAGCGGATATCCGGCCAAACCTCTACGTAAATGGCTACGAGAAGCAGCATGGCTGAGCCGCCGAGCCGCCGCAGGGACGCGCGATGAAAGCAAATGATCTGACTGAGCAGCAGAAGACCACGGACGACGTGATCGAGATCGGCGAGATTTTGCGCCGTCTTCCGCACCGCTATCCATTTTTGTTGATCGACCGCGCCGTCGAATACATCCCGAACAAATCGATCCGCGGGATCAAAAACGTCACCATCAACGAACCGTTCTTTCCGGGGCACTTTCCAGGTGCGCCGGTTATGCCCGGCGTTCTTCAGATCGAGGCGCTCGCACAAACCGGCGCCGTGCTGATGTCGAAGACTTTGAACGCTGACATCACAAAGCACCTCATCCTCTTCATGTCGGTCGAGAACGCGCGCTTCAAAAAGCCGGTGATGCCCGGGGATACGATGGAGATGTTCGTTGAGGTGCTGTTCGAGCGCCGCAACATCTTCAAATTCCGTGGCCGTGTCGAAGTCCGCGGCGAACTCGCTACCGACTGCACGTTCGCCGCGATGAAGGCCGACCGCCCGCAGGATTCGCTATGAGCGCTATCGTCCATAAGACTGCTGTCGTCGACGACAGCGCCGAACTCGGCGCGAATGTCGAGATCGGCCCGGGCTGTGTCATTGGTCCGAACGTGAAGATTGGCGAAGGCAGCAAGCTGATCGCGCACGTTTTTATTGAGAGCCACACCGAACTCGGGAAGAACAACACCGTCTGGCCGTTCGTGGGCCTCGGCGGTGCGCCGCAGGATCTGTCCTACAAGGGCGAACCGACGAAGCTTGTCATTGGCGACAACAACGTCATCCGCGAGCACGCCACGATCCACCGCGGCACCGTACGCGGCCGCGCTGTTACCACGATCGGCAATGATTGCCTGATCATGGGCAATTGCCACGTCGCGCACGACTGCATCGTGAGCAACAACGTCATCATGGCGCAGACCGCCACCATTGGCGGCCACGTGCAAGTCGGTGACTTTGCCTTTCTCGGCGGTCTCTCGGGCGTCCACCAACACGGCCGGGTGGGACGCTATTCGTTCGTCGGCGCCAGCGCGCTGATGACGACCGACCTCATCCCGTTTGGCTCTGCAATCGGCAACCACGCGCATCTCGGCGGCCTCAATGTCGTCGGTTTGAAGCGCCGCGGTTTCACGCGGGAGCAGATCCACGATCTCCGTGCCGCCTATCGTTTGCTCTTCGCCGAAGAAGGCACATTCCAAGAGCGGATCGAAGATTGCGTCGAGGCTTATTCTGGCAATCCGCAGGTGATGGAAATCGTCGACTTCATCCGCGTAGATTCCGCGCGCAATCTCTGCATGCCGCGAGATTGAGATGAGCGGCTGGCGCAAGCTTGGCGTCTTCGCTGGCGGTGGTGAGCTGCCCGTTGTGTTGGCGGAGCATCTCGCTGCGACCCAACGCCAGTACTACGTTGCTCGCGTCGCCGGCATGGCCGATCCCGCCCTCGACGAGCATCCGGGCGCCACGTTCGGCCTTGGCCAGATGGGCGCACGGATGGACGCGATCCGCGACGCCGGCTGCGACGCCATCGTATTGCTTGGACAAGTGCAGCGTCCCGATTTGAAGACCCTGCAGCTCGACGATGTCGCGCTCACCATGCTGCCAGCAATCCTCGCCGCGATGCCGCAAGGCGATGATGCTTTGTTGCGCGCGGTGCTGAGTGAGCACGAGAAGGCTGGCTTCCGCGTCGTTGGCGCCGATCAAGTGATGCAGGATTTGCTCGCGACGCCGGGCGCGTGGGGCGTGGTCGCGCCAAACGATCATCACAAACGTGACATGATCAAAGCCGCGAAGGTGGCTGCCGCTAGCGGCGCATTCGACATCGGGCAGGGCGTTGTCGCTTGCGATGGCCTTGTGCTTGCGGTTGAAGCACAGGAAGGCACAGACGCGATGCTCCGCCGCGTCGCCGAACTGCCAACAACGATTCGTGGCACAGCGCAGGCGCGTCGCGGCGTGCTGGTGAAGCGTCCTAAGCCCATTCAAGAACGCCGCATCGATTTGCCGACAATCGGCGTGCGCACCGTCGAAGGCGCCGCCGCAGCAGGTCTCGCTGGCATCGCCGTTGAAGCGCAAGGCGCGCTGGCTGTCCGGCGGGCCGACATTGTCGCCGCCGCCAACCGGCACGGTATTTTCGTCTACGGCTTCACCGCCGACGAGACAGACAAGGCGTGAGCGGTCGCATTTTCCTCGTAGCCGCGGAATCGTCCGGCGATGCGCTCGGCGCCGATCTCGCGCGCGCCTTACGTGAACGCGATGCGTCGGTCGAAATGCACGGCGTCGGTGGTCCGCTGATGGCGGAGCAGGGCCTGCCGAGCCAGGCCGACATCAAAGGCCTCGCCATCCTTGGCTTGTTCGACGGTTTGCTCGCCTACGGCCGCGTTAAAGCCGCCGTCTCCGCGACAGTGGCGGCGATCCTTAAGGCCAAGCCGGATGTTGTGGTGCTGATCGATTCTTGGGGCTTCACGCTACGTGTCGCGCGCGGCGTTCGCGCCGCCGCCCCCAACATCAAGCTCGTGAAGTACGTAGGTCCACAAGTTTGGGCCACGCGGCCCGGCCGCGCCAAGACCCTCGCAGCCGCGGTCGATCACCTGATCTGCATCCACGATTTCGAAGTGCCGTTCTACGAACCCTACGGCCTTGCCTGTACAGTCTGCGGCCACCCAGCTTTAGGCCGCTACACACCGGGCGATGGGCCGGCGCTGCGCGCCCGCCAAGGATTCACGGCAAAAGAGAAGATCATTCTCGTTCTGCCCGGCAGCCGCAGCGCCGAAATCCGCCGCATCGGTCCCGCGCTTTGGGGCGCCGCCGAATTGCTCGACCGCGATCGCGACGTGCGCATCATCACCGTGGCCGCCAACAGCGTGCGCGACCAAGTAACCGCGCAGGTCCCCGCCGCCGTGCGCATCCTCGATGAAAGCGAAAAGGAAGACGCCTTCGCCGCCGCGACGGTCGCGCTCGCGGCCTCCGGCACCGTGACCACCGAAGTGGCGCTGCAAGGCACGCCTGTCGTCGTTGGCTATAGGCTTGGCGCGATCACTTGGGCGATCCTTCGCACATTCTTGCTGAAGACAAAATTTGCGTCGCTGATGAACGTCGCGTCCGACGCGGAGGTCGTGCCGGAATTGCTGCAAGAGCGCTGCACACCCGCAAACATCGCCACGGCTGCCGCACCTTTGCTCGACAGTGAAGACGCACGCGAGGCGCAGATCCGGGCGCAAGATGAAGCGCTGGCGAAAATGGGAAGAGGCGGCACGCCCGCCGCCGACATTGCGGCGGATACGGTGCTGCGAGTCATGAAAATTGGCGGCCCCGTCGCCGAGGCCGCCACCTAGTCATTTCAGTTGCTCACGCGGTTACGGCGCAGAGAGCCAATACGTCATTGGCGGATTGGGCCGAGCGACGAAGCATTGGCGGTTCAAATTGTGCGCTTGAATGATGCGCACCGCTTGCTCAGCGCCTTCGCGGTTGGCGCCAAAGTCCAGCATCCATTGATCACCTTGCACGACCTTCCAGGCGCCGCCGACGTTGCGAGCCTGAACATTCGCTGGGTTCACGGCGATGCAGTCTTCCCCAGCGCCGGTTGGCAGGTTGGGCACGTGATCGCCACGGCGCCAGTAGGTCATCTGCGGGTTTGGCCGCGCCACGAAGCATTGTGACGTGAAGCCGTAACGCAAGATGATCGCCAAACCTTGGTCAGCCGCGGCGCGGTTAGAGCCGAAGTCGGCAACCCAGTGCGAGCCTTCCGTGATCTTCCAGCGACCACTCACGTTCTGCACGCGCAGCGCGCCCGGCGTGAAGCTCACGCAATCTTCGCTAAGTGCAGCAGCGCCGTCGATACGACCCGGGATTAGACCGCCTGGTATACGGCCGCCAGGAACGCGAATGATGGGTGCGCGATTAAGGCGCCCGCTTGTGTGATAATTCGCGCGGCCGGAGCTATCGGTGAACTCCGTGAAGACTTCGTACGCGATGTTCGCGCCGTTCAATCGCAACAGCACCGTTTTGCGCGCGAAGCCTTGCGTGTAGGTCGCCATCACGACGTCGGCGTCGTTGTTCAAATTGCCGCCCGCAGTCGACGCAAACGCAGTCGCGTTTACAGCGCCCCAGTCGCAATCCGTCGGTTGGCAGCTACCGAAGACATTGACGCGCAAGTTTGCGCCAGTCTGTGTAACCGTCACGCGTGTGACGTCAGTCGTGCTTGAGTTTTGATTGGTCCATTGACCTACGAAGTCAGTGACGGCTGCATTAGCCTCCGTCGCGCCGAGCACGAAAAGCGCCGACGCTGCCGCGCAGATCGCGGCTAAGTTCTTCAGCATGAAAGCCCTCCCTTTGTGGGCAGTGGTTTCCCAAACCGCGCTCACTAGGCGCGCGGCCGCCTGAGCGCCGTCTGAACCGGCGCTCCAGGAGCCATTTAGGTTGGGTCAGAGCCGCGGGAAGGGTGGGTTATCCCCGCTTGTTGCGTTCAACGTAATCGCGCTTCGGCGCGCCCGTATAGACCTGACGCGGACGGCCGATCTTCTGACTCTCGTCTTCCATCATCTCGGTCCACTGCGCGATCCAACCAACGGTGCGAGCAACGGCGAACAGCACGGTGAACATTGAAGTCGGGAAGCCCATCGCGCGCAGCGTGATGCCCGAATAGAAATCGATGTTCGGATAGAGTTTGCGGCTGACGAAGTACTCGTCGTTCAGCGCGATCTTCTCCAGCTCCATCGCAACCTTCAGCGTCGGATTATCTTCGCCGCCAGTTTCCTTCAGCACCAGGTGGCAGAGCTTCTGCATCGCTTTCGCGCGCGGGTCGTAATTTTTGTAAACGCGGTGTCCGAAGCCCATCAGGCGGATATCGTCGTTCGGATCTTTCACGCGACGGATGAATTCCGGGATGTTGTCCACGTGTCCGATTTCTTCGAGCATATTGAGCGCCGCTTCGTTGGCGCCGCCATGAGCCGGGCCCCAGAGGCAGGCGATGCCTGAGGAGATACACGCGAACGGATTGGCGCCGGATGAACCGGCCAGACGGACGGTTGAGGTCGAGGCATTTTGCTCGTGGTCTGCGTGGAGGATGAAGAACACATCCATTGCGCGCGCGAGCACCGGGTTGATCTTGTAGTCCTCGGCCGGCACGGCAAAGCACTGGCGCAGGAAGTTCGACGAATAGTCGAGCTCATTGCGCGGCGACACGAACGGCTGGCCGATCGAGTACTTGAAGGCGCGCGCGGCGATCGTCGGCATCTTCGCGATCAGGCGATGGCTCGCAATCGTGCGTTGCTTCGCGTCGTTGATGTCAGTGCTGTCGTGATAGAACGCGGCCAGCGCGCCGACCGTGCCGACCATGATCGCCATCGGGTGCGCGTCGCGGCGGAAGCCTTCGAAGAAGCGATCGAACTGCGCGTGCAGCATCGTGTGGTAGGTAATGTCTTTTTCGAAGCGCTTGTACTCGGTCTCGTTCGGCAGTTCACCGTTGGCGAGGAGGTAGCAGACTTCGAGGAAGTTAGAATGCTCGGCCAACTGGTCGATCGGGTAACCGCGATAGAGAAGCACGCCTTCGTCGCCGTCGATGTACGTGATCTGGCTTTCGCATGAGGCGGTCGAGGTGAAGCCGGGGTCGAAGGTGAAGACGCCGGTCTGCGCGTAGAGCTTGCGGATATCGACGACGTCCGGCCCGACGCTTCCGCCGTACACCGGCAACTCTAGCTGCTTGTTGTTCACGGTGATCGTGGCCGAAGGCTTCTTAGTGATTTTGCTTTGCATCGACGTTCGTCCTCAAACTTGATCCGCGATCCGCGCCAACGCTTCTTCGCGACCCAATAATTCCAATGTCTGCCCGAGGTCCGGAGAAGGCGCGCCACCCGTAAGGGCTGCCCGCAGACCGGGGCCGATTTGCCCTAAGCCAACGCCCTCGCTGGTAGCGAAAGCCTTAAGGGCGCTGCCAAGTGATACATGGTCCCACGTAGGCTCGTTTTCGAGCGCGGCACGCAGGCGCGAGAGACGTGGCTTGAAGTCGTCGTTGAGCAACTTTTTCGCTGTGTCGTCAAGCGTTAGCGGACGTTTCGCCAAGACGAAGCGCGCCTGTTCGGCAAGCTCCGGAATGGTCTTTGCCCGCTTTTTCAGCACCGGTGTGGCGCGCGCTAAAGCAGCGGCTGAGTCGTCGCTCAAAGGCGCATCACCGCGCACCTTCATGTGCTCTTCGACGAGGCGTGTCACACGTGCGTCACCGGCTAAAGAAAGGAAGTGCGCGTTGATGGAATCGAGTTTTTTGAAGTCCAACCGCGCGGGAGCTTTGCCGATCTGACTGATCTCGAACTGAGGAATCGCTTCCTCTTTCGTCAAAATGTCATCGTGCCCCGGGCTCCAGCCAAGCCGCATCAAGTACGAGTCCATCGCTTCGGGCAGATATCCCATATCGCGCCATTCATGCACGGCTTGCGCGCCGTGGCGCTTTGAAAGCTTCTTGCCGTCTTCGCCGTGAATGAGCGGGACGTGCGCAAACAGCGGCGGAGTCCACTCGGCGGCGCGATAAATGACGATCTGCCGCGCAGCGTTGGTGAGGTGGTCGTCACCGCGGATGACGTGCGTCACCGCCATGTCGTGATCGTCGACGACGACTGAAAGCATGTAGGTCGGATTTCCATCTGCACGCAGCATGACGAGATCGTCGATGTCCCGTGCCTTGATCGTGACGTCGCCCTGGATGAGGTCAGCGTTGACAACCTCGCCTTCGTCCGGTGCACGTAGGCGCACCGTGAACGGCGCATCCGTCGAAGGCGGCGCTTTGCCGTCGCGATACGGCGAGCGAATGGCCCGGCCTTCGGCATGCGCAAGATTGCGCTGCTCTTCTTGCTCTTCGGCGGTCATGTAGCAGCGGAACGCTGTGCCGCGGGCAATCATCGCGTCTGCGGCTTGTCGGTGACGCTCGGCGCGCGCGAATTGATAGATGGTCTGGCCGTCGTGCTTCAGACCCAGCCATTCCATGCCCTCGAGGATCGCCTCGATCGCTTTTGGCGTGGAGCGGGCGCGGTCGGTGTCTTCGATCCGCAGCAGGAAGGTCCCGCCCATCTTCTTCGCGAACAGCCAGTTGAAAAGGGCCGTGCGCGCGCCTCCGATATGGAGGTAGCCTGTGGGGGAAGGGGCGAAGCGTGTGACGACGCTCATGGGGGAGAATTCGGCAGGGTGGTCAAAACGCGCGCGTGGTAGCACGCGCCCCGCGTTTTCACCTAGCCGCGCGTTGAGCGATCTCTGGGCGCTCCAGCGCGACCGTTGGATCCTCTGGCTCCCGCCCGCCATGATCGCTGGAAGCGCCGCCTGGATGCTCGCGCCAACCGATCCGCCGATCTGGCTCGGCGGCGTGGCGTTTGCCCTCGGCATCGCTGCCGCCGTCGCGCTCGCGGCCATGCCTCACGCAACGCCAACAGGCTGGCAGGTCCGGCTCCGCCAAGCGCTAGGCGGTTTCTGCGCACTCATCGCCGCTGGAGGGCTTGGCGCAGTTGCGGCGCAGGTCCGTACGCAGAGCGTTGCGCAACCCGTCTTTGAGGCTTCCGAAGAGCCGCGCGCCGTTGAAGGTTGGGTGATCGCCAACGATGCAAACGACAACGGCCCGCGGCTGCGTTTGCTCGTGCGCTCGATCGACGGCGTCGACGCTCCGCCTCGCTACGCACGCATGTCGGTCAGTGAGGCAGGGCTGCTGACACCTGGCCGTGCCGCGCGCTGCTTCGGGGTGCTTGGGCCGCCGTCCGGTCCAATGGCGCCGGGGGCCTACGACTTCGCTCGGCGTGCCTATTTTGAACGGCTTGGCGCAACGGGTTTTTCTTTCGGCCGCTGCCGTCCCTCGGACTTCGAGCCACCAACGTCATGGTTCGATCGTCAACGTTTGCACTTAGCCGCCATGCGCGCCGATCTCTCCGCTGAGATCCAGAGCCTCGTACCAGGACGCGGCGGCAGCATCGCCGCGGCGCTCATTTCTGGCGATCGTAGCGCTGTGGATCGCGACACCAACGAGATGCTTTTCAACGCCGGCCTTGGACATTTGCTTTCAGTCTCCGGCATTCACATGAGCATTGTTGGCGGCCTTGTGTTTGCGACGTTGCTCTGGACGTTCTCACTCATCTCACCGATTGCGCTGCGCTTTCCCGTCAAGAAGCTAGCCGCAGTCGGCGCGCTCTTTGCCGTCGGCGCCTACCTCATTGTCTCCGGCATTAACGTCCCCGCGCTACGTTCGTTCATCATGGCGGCGGTGGCGTTCGGCGCCATTCTTCTCGACCGTCCGGCCATCTCGATGCGTGGCTTGGCGTTGGCGGCGTTCATTGTAATCCTGCTTTTCCCAGAATCTGTTCTCGACGCGAGCTTCCAGATGTCCTTCGCGGCGACCATGGCGCTTGTCGCGCTCTTCGAATTGCTGAGCCGCGCGCCGCATGCACCAGCGCTTCCAGCGCCTGGTCCGATCATCGGCCTAATGCAGTGGAGCGCGCGCACCGTCGGCGCTGTGTTGCTGATCTCGGTAGTTGCAGGCATCGCAACCGATCCCTTTGCGATGTACCATTTCCAACGTTTTTCGCTCTATTCGTTGCCCGCAAATCTGCTCGCCGAACCCATTCTCTCATTCCTCGTCGCGCCCGCTGCCGTCGCCGCAGGGGTGCTAGCGCCGTTCGGATTGTCCGACGTGCCTCTGCAAGTGATGGCAAGCGGGCTCGATCTCATCGCAGCGAGTGGCCAGACCTTCGGCGAACGGCCTGAGGCGGTTCAAGCCGTGCCGAAACCGCCAGACGAGGCGTTCATTCTGTGTGTTGCAGCGCTGCTTTGTGCTTGCCTGTGGCGCGGCGCTCTACGCTGGCTCGGCGCGCCTATTCTTGCCGCTAGTGTCGCGCTTTACGTCAGCGCACCTCAGCCAGTTGCAGCATTCGACAGCGACCTTCGAGCCATCTATGTGCGCGACGCCCATCACTGGACGCTTCTAACCAATAGCCGCCGTTCAACCTACGCACGCGACCGGCTAGGGGCGACGCTTGGCCTCTCGCCCGCAGAGATCGAACGCCTCGCGCCGGCTGAAACCTGCAGCGACAGCTTTTGCGAATGGCAAACTCAATCGCGTACTATCATTCTCGCCCGAGACGCGCCCGCGCTCGAACGCGCCTGCGTGGCGCGAGCCATTGTGATCGCGCAAATCCAAACGCCGGCGGACTTCGCCATACGCTGCCAACTCGCGGCGCTCATCACGTCAGCGAGCATCGTGCAACTGGGCGGCGCCATCATCACAGAGACACCACTCGGCCCGCGGATCGCACGCGCATGGCCAGCGGACATGCGCCGCCCGTGGACGCCTCAAGCAAGAAGTGCGGAAGGGGAGTGAGCGCCGCTTACGAGTAGCGGCGGATCATCGCCACGAGCTTGCCCTGCACGCGCACGCGATCGGGACCAAAAATCCGCGTCTCGTACGCTGGGTTCGCAGCTTCAAGCGCAACTGAATTGCCGCGCTTGCGCAGGCGCTTCAGCGTCGCTTCCTCATTGTCGACCAACGCCACAACGATATCGCCGCTATCGGCTGTCTCTGAGCGTTTAATGATCACGACATCGCCATCCAGAATGCCGGCCTGGATCATCGAGTCGCCTTTGACTTCGAGCGCGAAGTGATCGCCTGAGCCAAGCAAATCTTCCGGCGGGGTGATGCGGCCAACTTCAGACTGGATCGCTTCGATAGGAACACCGGCGGCGATCTGGCCCAAGATCGGAATACTGTGGCTGCTCGCGCCATTGCTGCGGCTTTCGCCCACCACAGACGGACGGAATGACTGCCGACCCTTGGGCGGCGCTGCCGTTGCAGCGCTATCAGGCATTTTCAGAACTTCGAGCGCCCGCGCCCGATGGGGCAGGCGGCGCAGAAAACCGCGCTCTTCCAGCGCTGTGATCAGCCGGTGGATGCCGGATTTGGACGCCAGATCGAGCGCCTCCTTCATTTCGTCGAAGGACGGCGAAACGCCCGTCTCTTTGATCCGCTCGTGGATGTAGAGCAGCAGTTCTTTTTGTTTCGCTGTCAGCATGACTTGGGACCAAATGGTGAACGATATGGCGTTCTATATCCGTTCCGCTTTGTTGGTCAAGTCCAGTTTAGTTAACGACCAAGTAGTGCGCGCGTCGCTGCTTCAACATCATCTTGGCGCATCAAACTTTCGCCCACGAGAAACGCGTGCGCACCCGCAGCGCTTAATCTTACGACGTCATCGTGCGTGAAGATGCCGGACTCGGACACGAGCAGCACATCTTTCGACGCCATCGGCGCCAAACGCTCTGTCACAGCAAGATCCGTCTCGAATGTCGCGAGTGAGCGGTTGTTCACGCCGATCAGTTTGAATCCCAACTTCAGCGCGCGCGCCATTTCGCGTTCATCATGGACTTCAACCAGCGCATCCATGCCGAGTGCGTCGGCGACGTCGTGAAGATCCGAGGCAAGTGCATCATCGACCGCAGCCATGATGATCAAAATTGCGTCAGCACCATATGCACGGCTCTCGGCGATCTGCCATTCGTCGATCATGAAGTCCTTGCGCAGCGCAGGTAGATCGCAAGCTTTGCGCGCAGCGATCAGAAAATCTTCGTGTCCCTGAAAGCTGGGCGCATCGGTAAGCACCGACAGACACGACGCACCGCCTTCGTCATACGCGCGCGCTAGCAGGGGCGGATCAAAATCTTCACGAATGAGCCCCTTCGACGGGCTCGCTTTCTTGATCTCGGCAATCAGCGCAGGACCGCCCAGTTCGCGCAGCGACTGAACAAATCCACGAGGCTTGCCTTGAGCATGAATGGCCGTGTCGAGATCGGATTGCGACCACTTTTGCTTACGGCTCGCGACTTCTTCGCGCTTATAGCCGAGAATTTTCTCAAGGACGCTCACGGCGCGCTCCGCGTTACATCGACAAGTCGTTCAAGGGCCGCGCGCGCAGCGCCAGTATCGAGCGATTGCTCCGCAATCGGCCACGCCTCAACCACATCCACCGCCTTGCCGGACACGACCAACGCGCCGGCTGCGTTCAGCACAACCGCTGCGCGGTGTCCGGGCCGCCCACCGCCGGCAAGGAGCGCGCGCATCTCTTCGGCATTCTCCGTCGCCGCACCGCCTCGAATATCCGGATTGATCTCCGCATCGACGCTCGCGCGAAGTGTCGTCACCGTTCCTGCATCCAGAACCGCGACATTGTTCGCCTCACGATGCTGCGCCGAAAGTTCGTCGAGACCACCGCCGCCGTGCACCACCCAGGCCTTCGTGCAACCAAGCTCATTCAACGCGCCAGCGACGGGCGCGAGAAAGTCGACACTGAAAACGCCCATCAACTGTCGCTGCACGCCGGCAGGATTGGAGAGAGGGCCGAGCAAGTTGAAGATCGTGCGCTTGCCAAGCTCACGCCGCGCCAACGCCACGTGTCGCATCGCCGGATGATGGTTCTGCGCGAATAGAAAGGCCAAGCCGGCCTCGCGCAACGAGCGTTCGATAGTGTTCAAATCTGCCGTGAGCTTCACGCCCAGCGCTTCCAACACATCAGCGGCCCCGGATTTCGAGCTCATTGCCCGATTGCCGTGCTTCGCGACCGGCACGCCGCAACCAGCGACCACGAACGCGACGGCCGTCGAAATATTCAGCGTATGTGCGCCATCGCCGCCCGTGCCGCACACATCTATCGCG
>JBEBHI010000224.1:0-4276 GCA_040080935.1 Terricaulis sp. | reverse complement strand
GTCAGCTTCAACGGCACCCGAACCACAAACGTCGAGCCAGCCTCACGTTCGCTCGTCACTGTCACCGCGCCGCCGAGCGTATGCGCCATGCGCTGCGCAATTGAGAGACCAAGCCCCATGCCGCCCTTCTCGCGCGTTGCTGTGCCGTTCAATTGCGTGAACGCCTTAAAGAGCTTGGGCATGTCTTCGGGCGCGATACCCACGCCTGTGTCCGACACAGAGATGATCAGCATCTCACGATCGATGTACTCACGCTCGGCGCTGACCGCGATCAATCCGTTCGAGGTGAACTTCACCGCATTCGACATCAACGCGGCCAAGCACACCGCGAGCTTGCCTCCGTCCGTATAAGCGCGCTCCGCCTCAGGCGCCACGCGCATCGAGATGCGATTGCCAGAAGCGCGAGCATCATCCTGAACCGCGTGGATCGCTTCATCGATGAGCTTGCGCACATCGACATCGCGCGGCGCGAGCCCTTCGACGCCCGCGTCCATGCTGGAGAGATTGAGTATCTGATCGATCAGACCAAGCAGGTGGCGAGCCGAACCCGTAATGCGACCAGCATCGTCTGAAAGATCTTTACGACCTTCGGCATCAAGATCTTCCTGGATGATCTCCGCGTAACCGATCACGGCGTTAAGCGGCGTCCGCAATTCGTGCGTCATAACCGCTAAAAATTCAGATTTAGCCCGGTTGGCCTCTTCCGCCTCAGCGCGCTTCACTTCCGCTTCGAGCTGACGCTCTTTCGCAGCCTGGTGCGCCGCTTTCCAGCCCGCGACCATCGCGCCGTTGTTCACCGCTGAGCGCGTCACGTACGCCAAAAACCCAACGACTCCGCAGCCGACACCGAATGCGCCCTGCGCCGCATTGAGCGCTGCTGGATCGAACGGAATGAACGGCATCGCCAACAGCGCCACCGTCGGCGGGATTGCCGCCAGATACATGAAACGCGGCGCCTGGAACGTGAACATCATCACGCTCACCAGCGAGCTTGCTGCGATCAGAACGCCAAGCACACGTCCGGGCGCGCCGCCCATCGCCGCAAGCGCAACCGGCATCGCCGCGTAAATCGCGATACTGAACAGGCTGCCCCAGATGAAGAGTATGCCCGCCGTCTTGCGATCAGCTTGGCCGCGCTGCTCCAGGTATGAATTGCCGAGCATGTAGTCGAAGCACATCGACAGCGCGAGCACGAGGTACCAGCCAAAGCCCGCCGCCGCGCTCTCCAGCACAAGCGCCGCGCCTGTCGCAAAAATGGCCCCAACAGTCAGCCGCCAGCGCAGGCTCTTTACCTGGCCTCTGGCCGCAGCCAGCATTGACGGGTCCTGCAGACTGATCACCAGCACTCCGCGAGGTGAGACTCACACCATGCGAAAAATGCGGGAAATACGATTAACCGATAGTTTGCGTTGTTCCGTTTTCACAAACGTTATTCGACTTTAAGATTCTCGGGGTAAGGCGGCGCTCATGAGCGATTTCGATGCGGTAGTTGTTGGCGCGGGCGCGGTGGGCTTGGCCTGCGGGTATCAGTTAGCCAAAGCCGGTCACACGGTGCTTGTCCTCGAAAGCGCCAACCGCATCGGGTCGGGCGTCTCCTCGCGCAATTCCGAAGTCGTGCACGCCGGCTTCTACTATCCGAGCGGATCGCTGAAAGCGAAATTCTGCGTCGAAGGCCGGCGCGCGATGTATCAATTCCTCGCCGACCACAACGTCGCCTTCGAAAAATGCGGCAAGCTCTTCGTCGCCACCGAAGAGAGCGAAATTCCGCCGATCGATAAGTATTATAAGCAAGGCCAGATCAACGGCGTCGAGAACGCGCGCTGGATCAGCGGCGCCGAGGCGCGTTTGCTTGAACCGCAGTTGCGGTGCGTGCGCGCCGTCGAATATCTTGAGAGCGGCGTCATGGACGCGCACGGCTACATGGACGCGCTCGAAGGCGAGATTGAAGCCAATCACGGTTCAGTCGTTCTGAACTCGCCGTTCCTGGGCGCGACGCCGAGCGCAGAGGGCTACGATGTGCGCGTCGGTGGCGAGAGCCCGATGACGATCAGCACTAAGAAACTCGTGATCTCCTCCGGCCTCAGCGCGCAAAAATGCGCTGACACGATCGAGGGCTTCCCGAAGGAGCGCATCCCGACGCAATACTTGGCCAAAGGCAATTACTTCACGATCAGCATGAAAGCGCCGTTCGCGCGCCTCATCTATCCGCCGCCTGTGCCAGGCGCGCTCGGCACCCACTATCGGCGTGACCTTGGCGGCGCCGCCCGCTTCGGCCCCGACATCGAATGGATCACGGAAGAAAACTACGTCGTCGATCCCAAGCGCGCCGATGAGTTCTACGACGCCATCCGCAAATTCTGGCCCGGCCTACCTGACGGCGCGCTCACCGCCGACTACGCCGGCATCCGTCCGAAGATCCACGCGCAAAACGAACCCCAGCCAGACTTCGTGCTCGACAGCCCAAGCGACCACGGCATGGACGGCCTCATGTGCCTCTTCGGCATCGAGAGCCCCGGGCTCACCTCATCGCTCGCCATCGGCGCAGAGGTGACCCGCCGTCTGGCGGTTTGACGCTTACACACAGCGGCGCTAAACACCCGTCCATGCGCCAGCTCTAGAGCTGCGTTTCGACCGGCACAGGGCCCATATATGGGTCTGGAGGCAGGCGAGGCACCCCGCCCGACGTGATCGTCCGGCGGGGTAAAACCGCTTTTGGCGCACGGAGAGATGATGTTTGAAGCCCTAACAGACCGCCTATCAGGCGTCTTCGACAAGCTCACTGGGCGCGGCGCGCTGAGTGAAGCCGACGTCGAGGCGGCCCTGCGCGAAGTGCGCGTGGCGCTGTTGGAAGCCGACGTCGCGCTGCCGGTGGTCAAGGACTTCATCGCCAAGGTGAAGATCGAAGCCGTCGGCGAAAGCGTCATCAAGGCGGTGAAGCCCGGCCAGCAAGTCATCAAGATCGTCCACGACCAGTTGGTCGCGACGCTTGGCGGTGATGGCCCGCCCGAACCGCTTCGGATCAACGGCGAACCGCCGAACGTCATCATGATGGCCGGCCTTCAAGGCTCCGGTAAAACCACCACCACCGCGAAGATCGCGAACCGGCTGACCAAGACGGACCGCAAGCGCGTGCTGATGGCCTCGCTCGACACGCGCCGCCCCGCGGCGATGGAGCAGCTAGCTACGCTCGGGAAAAGCATTGGCGTCGACGTGCTGCCGATCGTTGCCGGCCAAAGCGCGCAGGACATCGCCAAGCGCGCGATGCAGCAGGCGCGCCTCACCGGTCACGACGTCCTCATTCTCGATACCGCTGGCCGCACCACGCTCGACGACGAGATGATGGATGAAGCCGCATCGATCGCGCAGATTGCGAAGCCTGGCGAAGTTCTGCTCGTCGCCGACAGCCTCACCGGCCAGGACGCTGTCGAAACCGCAAAGCGCTTCCACGAGCGGTTGCCGCTCACCGGCCTCGTGCTCACCCGCGCCGACGGCGATGGCCGCGGCGGCGCCGCGCTCTCGATGCGCGCGGTCACTGGCCTGCCGATCAAGTTCCTCGGCGCCGGCGAACGTGCCGATGCGCTTGAGGTATTTGACGCCCGCCGAATCGCCGGCCGCATCCTTGGCCAAGGCGACATCGTTGGCCTCGTCGAAAAAGCCGTCGAGAACGTCGACCGGGAAGAAGCCGAAAAGATCGCCGCGAAGATGGCCAAGGGCCGCTTCGACTTCGACGACCTCGAAAAGCAGCTCAACCAAGTCATTCAGATCGGTGGCCTGAAGGGTGTCATGGGCATGCTGCCCGGCGTCCAGAAGATGAAGAACCAGATCAACGAGGCGGCGCTCGACGATCGTCAGATCCACCGCCAGATCGGCATCATCCGCTCGATGACCAAGGCCGAGCGCGCCAAGCCAGACCTGATCAATGGCCGTCGCCGAGCCCGCATCGCTAAGGGCTCGGGCGTCGAAGTCGTGGAGGTTAATCGCCTCTTAAAGATGCATCGGAACATGGCCGACATGGCGAAGGCCATGGGCAAGGGCAAAATGCCGTTTGCCGGCATGGGTGGCGGGGCGCCGAGCCCCGAAGCGCTAAGACAACTAGGTTCCGGTAAGCCGTTGCCGGGCCTTAACCCTCAATCTGGGCTTCCAGGGCTTCCTGGCGGTCTGCCGGGGCTTCCCGGAAGCAACAAAAAAAGCTAAGAGTTCAAAGGAGAAGCGTAGAAATGTCCCTGAAAATCCGTCTGGCCCGTGGCGGCGCGAAGAAGCGTCCGTTCTACTCCAT
>JBEBHI010000080.1:0-16106 GCA_040080935.1 Terricaulis sp. | reverse complement strand
GTGCGCGGGGCCGCCCGCGTCGCTGCTGCGGAGAGTTCCGGTTCGACGGCTGGACCCGGCCGGGCGAACGAGCGACGTGCGACGGCAGGTCTCCTGACTCACGGCTCAAGCACGTTTCCGCCGCCTTCCCAGGACCGTTTCGGACCCAGTGGCATGATGGCGGGAACGCTTGCCGCTCACAGTTGCGGGCACAGCTGCGGACTTGAGGTTTAAAACCTCGCACCGCATTCCCATTTCGCGTCCTTGTCGGACGACCGTCGCGGAATGACCATTAGCCGCGCCGGATCAGCATTCCAAGGCTTTGCAGGGCTTGACGTGCGCGTGGGTGCGGCTAAAGACCCGCACCTTACGCGCGCCTCGGCTTGGCCTCGGCGCCGACGATCTATTTTAGATGCCCGGAGAGACAGGACCTCAAGATGGCCAAGGAAAAGTTTGAGCGGAACAAGCCGCACTGCAACATCGGCACGATTGGTCACGTCGACCACGGCAAGACGACGCTCACAGCGGCCATCACGATGGTTCTGGCAAAGAAGGGCGGCGCGAAAGCCATGTCCTACGCCGACATCGACGCTGCGCCGGAAGAAAAGGCCCGCGGCATCACGATCAACACCGCGCACGTCGAGTACGAGACGGCTGACCGTCACTACGCGCACGTCGATTGCCCCGGCCACGCCGACTACGTGAAGAACATGATCACGGGCGCCGCTCAAATGGACGGCGCGATCCTTGTTGTGTCCGCCGCCGACGGCCCGATGCCGCAAACGCGCGAGCACATCCTGCTCGCACGTCAGGTCGGCGTTCCGGCGCTGGTCGTGTTCATGAACAAGGTCGACATGGTCGACGACCAAGAACTTCTCGACCTCGTCGAAATGGAAGTTCGCGAGCTTCTGTCCTCATACAGCTTCCCGGGCGACGACATTCCGATCGTGAAGGGTTCGGCTCTTGCTGCCGTTGAAGGCCGCGATGCACCGATCGGTGAAGATGCGATCATGAGCCTCATGACCGCCGTCGACACCTACATCCCGCAACCGGCGCGTCCGCTCGATCTGCCGTTCCTGATGCCGGTCGAAGACGTGTTCTCGATCTCAGGTCGCGGCACGGTCGTCACCGGCCGCGTCGAAAAGGGCGTCGTGAAGGTTGGCGAAGAAATCGAAATCATCGGCATCCGTCCGACCGTGAAGTCGGTCTGCACCGGCGTTGAAATGTTCCGCAAGCTGCTCGACCAAGGTCAAGCGGGCGACAACATCGGCGCGCTGCTGCGCGGTATCGATCGTGAAGGCGTCGAGCGCGGCCAGGTTCTGGCCAAGCCGGGCTCGATCACCCCGCACAAAAAGTTCGAAGCCGAAGTGTACATCCTGACGAAGGAAGAAGGCGGCCGCCACACGCCGTTCTTCACCAACTATCGTCCGCAATTCTACTTCCGCACCACTGACGTCACTGGCATTTGCCAGCTGCCGGAAGGCGTCGAAATGGTCATGCCGGGCGACAACATCAAAATGTCGGTCGAGCTGATCAACCCGATCGCCATGGACCAAGGCCTCCGCTTCGCTATCCGCGAAGGCGGCCGCACCGTTGGTTCGGGCGTCGTGGCGAAGGTCCTCGAATAGTCGTCGTATCAAGTGAGAGAACGAGCCCCGGAGAGCGATCTCCGGGGCTTTTTCTTTGGGTTTTTGACCCGGGATCGAGTGGGCTTAACCTTTGGGCGCATCCAATCGGGCTTGGGCGCGCATCTTTGAGGGCGAGTAGACGCCCTAATCCGGCGTGAGGGAGACGTGGATGGAACGCTTCGTATTCGTAGTGGCGGTCGCGATTGCGATCATGTTCGGCATTGTTGCGATCACGGGCGGGCCCCACTGGTCCAATTTCGGCATCCACATTGACGGTGACGACGAGGGCGGAACAGCTCCAATCGTCGCGACCAGCGCAGGTACGATGGCCGCTGAAACCTTCCCTGGCGAAGAGATCAGCATCCGCAATTTGGCGGCGATCGTGACGATCACGCCTGAAGATCGCACCGATTTCGTGGTTGAAATCGATAACAATGCCGGCCAATTGCCGATGCCGACGGTTTCTGCCGACGAAGATGGCGTGAGAATTGACGGCCAGCTCCGCGGTCGCGTCCGCGACTGCGGCGACGGCGGCCACGCACGCGTGCGCGGCTACGGCGACGAGGAATTCGACGCTGCTGAGCTTCCCCGCATCACCATCCGAGCGCCTCGCGCATTGCGCGTCGACCGGGGTGGGGCAGGCACAACCGAGATCGGCGCCAGCCAAGCCCTCAACCTCGATGTGCGGGGCTGCAGCACGACCACGATCGGTGATGTGGCTGGCGAATTGGCCATCGACGTTTCTGGCTCGGGCGACGTTAACGCCGGGGCCACGCAGAGTTTGAGCGCCGATGTGCGCGGTTCGGCCGATGTGGTGGTCGGGGCCGTCACAAGCGGCGCGACGCTTGATATTTCCGGCTCTGGTTCGGTGACTATGGCCTCGTTGGCGGGCGAACTGACCTCGGACGAACGCGGCTCTGGCAGCGTCACCGTGCAAGGTGGGGCGATCACCGTGGCGAACATCGATCTCTCGGGCTCTGGCGACGTCACTATTGGCGCCACCGTGCAAGATCTCGACGTGTCGATCCGCGGTTCAGGCGGCGTCTCCGTGACAGCCGCTGTGGTCAATATTGACGCGGATATTACGGGTTCTGGCAGTGTTACGGCTGCCTCAGCCACGGGCCGCATTCATCAAGAGGTCCGCGGTTCAGGCGAGGTATCCGTAGGCCAATGACTGCAGCGCAAAACGCGCCTTGACGCCCTTGTTTCTCGTCTATAGGACACCGCCCTTCGAGCCGGCCGTAAGCTTATGCTTAGACGCGGTTCGCAAGCTACGCGGCAGCTTCCCAATAGGTCCCAGGGGGACAAACGGGGTTGAGCACGCGGGGTCGAAGGCCCCGTAAGAGCAGCGTTTTTTGCGATCCACTCTATCAAAGCGCCGTCCGTCTCGGGCGGCGTTTTTCTCGTCGGTGGGCCTCAAAGAGGCGCGCCGCCGTGTTTTGCGTTTAGCGATGCAAGTCGCGGCGCAGGTGAATTTGGGAAGACTTTGCGATGATGCAGCAAAACATCCGGATCAGGCTCAAGGCCTTTGATCACCGCACGCTCGATCTCTCCGCTAAGGAAATCGTGTCGACTGCGAAGCGCACTGGCGCGACCGTGATCGGTCCCGTGCCGCTCCCGACGCGTATTGAAAAGTTCACCGTCAACCGTTCGCCGCACGTCGACAAGAAGAGCCGCGAGCAATTCGAGATCCGCACGTTCAAGCGCGTGCTGGATATCGTTCAACCGACTCCGCAAACTGTCGATGCGCTCATGAAGCTCGACCTGTCTGCTGGCGTCGACGTTCAGATCCAAGTGTTGGGTTGATAGCGATGGCTAAAGAAGCTCAAAAAGAAGCTACGCGTCGCACGGGCGTGATTGCACGCAAGGTCGGCATGATGCGTGTCTTCGGTGAAGACAATTCGCACATCCCGGTGACGGTGCTCGATCTCGCTGGTTGCCAAGTTGTCGGCCGCCGCACGGTCAACGCTGAAGAGTTCAAGAACTCTGCTGGCGAAGCCGTTGCGCTGAAGCCGAAGAAGTCGCGCAAGAACGAAAAGAACCAAGCGCCGGCGCGTGAGCCGAAGGGCGATGGCTACAACGCCGTTCAACTCGCCGCTGGTGCGACCAAGGCAAAGAACAAGACCGCTGCTGATCGTGGTCAGTTCGCGCGCGCCAAGGTCGAACCGAAGGCGATCGTTCGCGAATTCCGCGTCTCGGAAGATAACCTGCTGCCGGTCGGCGCGGTGATCTCGGCCGAGCACTTCGTCCCCGGCCAAAAGGTTGATGTCGCTGGCATCAGCATTGGTAAGGGTTTCGCCGGCGCCATGAAGCGCTGGAACTTCGGCGGTCTGCGCGCAACGCACGGCGTGTCGGTTTCGCACCGTTCGCACGGTTCAACCGGCCAGCGCCAAGATCCAGGCAAAGTCTTCAAAGGTAAGAAGATGGCCGGCCACCTTGGCGACGAGCGCGTCTCTGTTCAAAACCTGCAAATCGTCCGCGTCGATGCCGAGCGCGGACTTTTGTTTGTCCGTGGTGCAGTGCCCGGCGCCGAAGGCGGCTGGGTTGAAGTGCGCGACGCTGCGAAGGTTGCGCTTCCTAAGGAAGCGCCGAAGCCCGCAGGCGTTCGCCAAGCACAAGCCGCGGCTGAGTGAGGGCGGATATGAAACTCGACGTTCAAACACTCGATGGCAAGAAGGGCGGCTCTGTCGATCTCGACGAGACGATCTTCGGCATCAAAGAAATCCGCGCAGACATCCTGCAGCGCATGGTGAAGTACCAACTCGCCAAGCGTCGTGCTGGTACGCACAAGACCCAGAGCCGTGGCGACGTGTCGGTCACGCACTCAAAGGTCTATAAGCAAAAGGGCACCGGCCAAGCGCGTCACGGCGCCAAGAACGCGCCGATCTTCCGGGGCGGTGGTCACGCGCACAACCGTTTGCCGCGCGACTACTCGCACGGTCTGACGAAGAAGTTCCGCGCACTTGCGCTGCGCCACGCTCTGTCGGCTCGCGCCAACGCTGGCGACATCATCGTGATCGATGCGCTGACGGTGAAGGACGGCAAGACGGCCGTTCTGCAGAAGTCGCTGACCAATCTGAAGCTCGACAAAGTTCTCTTCATCGCCGGTGAGAAGGTTGACGTGAGCGTTGCTCGCGCCGCCCGCAACCTGCCGCATGTCGATATTCTGCCGAACGTTGGTCTCAACGTTTATGACGTGCTTCGCGCCGGCAAAGTTGTGCTGACGCAAGACGCCCTGAACGCCATCCATGAGCGCTTCAAGGGCAAGACCGGCGAAGCCAAGGCCGCGCCGAAGGCCAAGAAGACTAAAGAAGGGGCCGCGGCATGAGCGCGCTCAACAAACATTACGACACCATCCTCGCGCCGGTGATCACGGAAAAGGCGACGCTGCTTTCCGAGCAGAACAAGGTCGTCTTCCGCGTTCCGCTTACGGCGACGAAGAAGGACATCAAGGAAGCTGTTGAAGCTCTTTTCAAAGTCAAAGTGGGCGCGGTGAACACCATCGTCCGCAAAGGCAAGACGAAGAACTTCCGCGGCACGCCGGGTAAGCGCTCCGACCACAAGAACGCGGTCGTGACACTGCTCGACGGTTACTCAATCGACGTGACGACGGGGCTCTGAGATGGCGCTCAAGACATTCCGCCCGACCTCGCCTGGTCGCCGCCAGCTCGTGATCGTTGATCGCGCTGAGCTGCACAAAGGCAAGCCGGTCAAGGCGCTTACTGAAGGCCTGACGAAGTCAGGCGGCCGCAACAACGTCGGCCGCGTCACCGCGTTCCGCACCGGTGGCGGTCACAAGCGCACGTATCGCAAGATCGACTTCAAGCGCCGCAAGTGGGGCGTTGAAGCCAAGGTCGAGCGTCTCGAGTATGACCCGAACCGCACCGCCTGGATCGCACTGATCAAGTACACGGACGGCGAAGTTGCTTACATCATCGCGCCGCAACGCTTGAAGGTTGGCGATACGATCGTCGCCAACGACCGCGTCGACGTGAAGCCGGGCAACGCGATGCCGCTGAAGTCGATCCCGGTCGGCACCATCGTTCACAACATTGAGCTGAAGCCGTTGAAGGGCGCCCAGATGGCGCGTTCGGCCGGCACCTACGCTCAAGTCGTCGGCCGTGATGCTGGCTACGCCCAGTTGCGCTTGGCTTCCGGCGAAGTGCGCATGGTTCAAGACGTTTGCATGGCCACGATCGGCGCTGTGTCGAACCCTGACAACATGAACGAAGTCTGGGGCAAGGCCGGTCGCACGAAGTGGTTGGGCCGCAAGCCCTCCGTTCGCGGTGTCGCCATGAACCCGGTCGATCACCCCCACGGTGGTGGTGAAGGCAAGACCTCAGGCGGCCGTCACCCGGTCACGCCTTGGGGTAAGAAAACCCGCGGTCCCAAGACCCGCAAAACCAAGCCGACGGATCGTCTGATCATCCGTCGTCGTCACTCGAAGAAAGTGAGCTAATCCAGATGCCGCGTTCTGTTTGGAAAGGCCCGTTCGTCGACGGTTATTTGCTCGCTAAGGCCGAGAAGGCTGCTGGCGGCGGCCGTCGTGAGCAGATCAAAACCTGGTCGCGCCGCTCCACCATCATGCCGCAATTCGTCGGCCTCACCTTCCAAGTTCACAACGGCAAACAATTTACGCCGGTGCTCGTGAGCGAGGACATGGTCGGACACAAGCTCGGTGAGTTTGCGCCGACGCGGAACTATTTCGGCCACGGCGCCGATAAGAAGGCGAAGAGGAAGTAACCCATGATCGCCGCCTCAGAAAAGCAGCGCACGCCGGACGGCAAAAATCGCCGTCGCGAAGCTTCGAATGAAGCTAAGGCGATCCTGCGCACGCTCCGCATCAGCCCGCAAAAGCTGAACCTCGTCGCTCAGTCGATCCGCGGTCTCTCGGCTGAAAAGGCCGTGAACGAGCTGCGTTTCAGCCAGAAGCGCATCGCCAAGGACGTGCTGAAGTGCCTGAAGTCGGCGATCGATAATGCCGAAAACAATCACGGCCTCGACGTCGATGGTCTCGTGGTTGCTCAAGCGCACGTCGGCAAGAACATCACGATGAAGCGTATGCATACGCGCGCTCGTGGTCGCGGCGTTCGCATCGAGAAGATGTTCTCACAAATTACCATCGTGCTGCGCGATACGACCAAGCAGCCCGAAAAAGCTGAGGCCGCCTAATGGGTCAGAAAGTTAATCCGATCGGGCTTCGGCTCGGCATCAACCGGACCTGGGACAGTCGTTGGTACGCCAGCGGCCCGCAGTTCTCGACGTTGCTCCATCAGGATATCGCTATTCGCGCCTTCCTGCGTGAGAAGCTGGCTGCGGCCGGCATCTCCAAGATCATCATCGAGCGTCCGCTGAAGAAGTGCCGCGTCACGGTTCACACTGCGAAGCCTGGCGTCGTCATCGGTAAGAAGGGCGCAGACATCGAGAAGCTCCGCAAGGAACTCGCGAAGATGGCGCCGGGCGCCGAGGTTCACTTGAACCTCGTTGAAGTCCGCAAGCCGGAAACCGATGCGATGCTGGTCGCTGAAGGCGTTGCTCAACAACTCGAGCGTCGCGTTGCATTCCGCCGTGCCATGAAGCGCGCGATGCAATCGGCCATGCGCCTCGGCGCGCAAGGCATTCGCATCAACGTTTCAGGCCGTCTCGGCGGCGCTGAAATCGCGCGTATGGAATGGTATCGCGAAGGTCGCGTGCCGCTTCACACGCTCCGCGCTGATGTCGACTACGGCTTCACTGAAGCTGACACCGCGTACGGCAAGATTGGCGTGAAGGTCTGGGTGTTCAAAGGCGAGATCCTTGAGCACGACCCGATGGCCCAAGATAAGCGCTCGCTCGAAACCGGCGAAAGCCGTGAGCGTCGTGATCGTGACGACCGCGGCCCACGTGGTCCGCGCGACGACCGTCCGCCGGGCGACCGCCCGCGTCGTGGCCGCCGTCCGCCGCGTGATGGCGAAGCTGCTGGTCCGGAATCGGAAGGCTAACCCGTCATGATGCAGCCTAAGAAAACTAAGTTCCGCCGCGCCTTCAAAGGGCGCATCAGCGGCAACACGAAGGGCGGCAGCGCTCTCAACTTCGGCCAGTTTGGCCTGAAGGCGCTGGAGCCGAACCGCGTCAATGCGCGCGAGATCGAAGCGGCTCGCCGCGCGATCACACGTGAGATGAAGCGCCAAGGCCGCGTGTGGATCCGTATCTTCCCGGACGTCCCGGTTTCGAAGAAGCCGATCGAAGTCCGCATGGGTAAAGGTAAGGGTGCTCCGGAATTTTGGGCAGCGCGCGTCGCACCTGGCCGGATCATGTTCGAAATCGACGGCGTGCCGGAAACGGTCGCGCGTGAATCGCTGCGCCTCGGCGCGGCGAAGCTGTCGGTGAAGACCAAGATCATTACGCGGATTGAGGGCCTCTGATCATGGCAAACCAAGACATCAAAGCCGTCCGCGATAAAGACGCCGGCGCTCTGAAAGAGGACATCTCTTCGCTGAAGAAGGAGCAGTTCAATCTGCGCTTCCAGCAAGCGACGGGCCAACTCGAGAAGTCGTCGCGCATCCGCGAAGTCCGCCGCGCTATCGCGCGCACCAAGACGGTGCTGCGCGAGAAGTCACCGAAAGCGAAAGTTTAAGCCATGCCGCGCCGTGTAATGACCGGAACGATCGTGAGTGACAAAGGCGACAAAACTGTCGTCGTGCAGGTGGAACGCACCTATCTGCACCCGCTCCTGAAGAAGACCGTCCGTCGGTCTGCGAAGTTCCATGCTCACGACGAGCAGAACGCCTTCAAGACCGGCGAAAAGGTCAACATTCAAGAATGCCCGCCGAAGTCCAAGCTGAAACGCTGGGAAGTCGTCGGCCGCGTCGGAGCATAATGCTATGATCCAGATGCAAACCAATCTCGAGGTCGCCGACAATTCCGGCGCTAAGCGCGTCATGTGCATCAAGGTGCTCGGCGGCTCGAAGCGCCGTTACGCCACGATCGGTGACACGATCGTCGTTTCCATCAAGGAAGCGATGCCGCGCGGCCGCGTGAAGAAGGGCGATGTCCGCAAGGCGATCGTCGTTCGCGTCTCGAAGGACATCAAGCGCAAGGACGGATCGACGATCCGCTTCGACTCGAACGCTGCTGTTCTGATCAACAACACGGGCGAGCCGATCGGCACCCGTATCTTCGGACCGGTGCCGCGCGAACTGCGCGCCAAGAACCAAATGAAGATCATCTCGCTCGCGCCGGAGGTCCTCTAATGGTTGCCCGCATTAAGAAGAACGACACCGTCGTGATCATAGCCGGCAAGGACAAAGGCCGTTCGGGCAAAGTCCTCATGGTGATCCCGAAGGAAGACCGTGTGGTTGTTGAAGGCCTTAACCTGGTGAAGCGCCACACCGCGCCGAACATCACGCACCCGAATGGCGGCGTGGTGTCGAAGGAAGCACCGCTTCACATTTCCAACGTTGCGCTGCGCGACCCCAAGACGGGCAAGCCGACGCGCGTTGGTTTCAAGACGAACGACAAGGGCGTGAAGGTCCGCGTGGCCAAGGGCTCGGGAGTTGAGATCGATGTCTGATAACGCTGCCGATAAGGGCGCGAAGGCCAAAGCGGCTGCAGCGGAAAAGAAAGCGAAGGCCGCGGCCGGCGCTTCCAAGCCGCGTGCGCCGAAGCCGGCTGACTACACGCCGCGCATGAAGGATCGCTACACGAAAGAGATCCGCGCCAAGCTGAAAGAAGAGTTCAAGTACACAAACGAGATGCAAATCCCGCGTCTCGAGAAGATCGTGCTGAACATGGGCGTCGGCGAAGCGACCGCCGACTCGAAGAAGCTCACGTCCGCGATCGAAGCGCTGACCGCAATCTCTGGTCAAAAGCCGGTGGCGACGAAGGCCCGCAAGTCGATCGCCGCGTTCAAGCTGCGTGAAGGCATGTCGATCGGCGCGAAGGTCACGCTTCGCAAGGATCAGATGTACGAATTCCTGGACCGCCTGGTCACCATCGCGCTGCCGCGCGTGAAGGACTTCCGCGGCCTGAACGGCAAGAGCTTCGACGGCAATGGCAACTACGCCATGGGCCTCAAGGAACACATCGTGTTCCCCGAAATCAATTACGACCAGATCGATCAGATCTGGGGCATGGACATCGTTGTTTGCACCACCGCGCGCAGCGATGCTGAAGCCAAGGCTTTGTTGAAAGAATTCGATTTCCCGTTCCGGAACTGATCGCGACAGCGATCCACCCCAGAACGCACCGGGAGAGAGTAGAGAGTATGGCCAAGACCAGTTCTATTGAACGCAATAACAAGCGCGAACGGCTTTCCAAGCAGTACGCCGCGCGTCGCGCAAAGCTGCGCGCCACGGCGTTGAACGAAGACCTTCCGCTGGAAGAGCGTTTCGCTGCCCGCCTGAAGCTGGCGCAGCTGCCGCGCAACTCGTCGCCGACGCGCATCCGCAATCGTTGCGCGCTGACGGGCCGCCCACGCGCGTTTTACCGCAAGCTGAAACTGTCGCGTATCGCGCTCCGTGAACTGGCCTCGAACGGTCAGATCCCGGGCATGGTCAAGTCGAGCTGGTAAGGGAGCGTCGATAGATGAACATCAACGATCCTGTCGGCGATCTGATCACCCGCATCCGCAACGCGCACCTGCGCGGCCGCTCGAAGACGCACTCACCGGCGTCGACGCTGCGCACCCGCGTGCTGCAAGTCCTGAAGGACGAAGGCTACATCCGCGACTTCCGCGAAATCGACGTCGAGAACCGCAAGGAACTTGAGATCGAGCTGAAGTACTTCGAAGGCGCGCCGGCGATCCACGAGATCACTCGCGTTTCGAAGCCGGGCCGCCGCGTCTATTCGTCGATCAAAGATCTTCGCCTCGTGCGCAACGGTCTCGGCATTTCGATCATCTCGACCCCCAAGGGCGTGATGAGCGACAATGCTGCCCGTGACGCGAACGTCGGCGGCGAGATCCTCTGCGAGGTCTATTAAGATGTCCCGCCTCGGTAAAAAACCGATCCCCGCTCCCAATGGCGTCACCGTTACGGTGAAGGGCCAAGATGTGAGCGTGAAGGGCCCGAAGGGTACGCTGAACTTCCGCGTCCACGATGACGTCGAAGTTGCCTACGGCGACGGCGAGCTCTCGGTGAAGCCGCGTCACGAAACCAACCGCGCTCGCGCGCTGTGGGGCACGACGCGCGCCGTTCTCGCGAACAACGTCAAAGGCGTCACCGATGGGTTCGAAAAGAACCTGGAAATGACGGGCGTTGGCTATCGCGCCGCAATGCAAGGCAAGAACTTGCAGATGCAGCTCGGCTACAGCCACGAGATCATCTACCAGCCGCCGGAAGGCATCACGATCGCCGTGCCGAAGCCGACTGAAATCAAAGTGAGCGGCATCGATCCGCAAGCCGTCGGTCAAGCCGCGTCTGAAATCCGCTCCTACCGTCCGCCGGAGCCCTACAAGGGCAAAGGCGTGCGCTATGTCGGCGAGTACATCCGCCGCAAGGAAGGCAAGAAGAAGTAAGCCATGGTCCGCAAGCTTAACCCCATTGATAAGCGGTCACAGCGTAACCGCACCCGGCTGAAGAAGCTCGCTGGCGAAGGCCGTCTGCGTCTCTCCGTCTTCCGTTCGTCGAAGCACATTTCGGCGCAACTGATCGATGACGTGCAAGGCGTGACTGTCGCCTCTGCGTCGACACTCGAAGAAGCGGTGAAGGCAAAGAGCTCGAACAAAGAAGGCGCCGCGGCTGTCGGCAAGCTCATTGCTGAACGCGCGATCGCCGCCGGCAAAAAGTCGGTCGTGTTCGATCGTGGTCGCTATGTATTCCATGGCCGGGTGAAAGCCCTGGCCGATGCCGCCCGTGAGGGCGGCCTCGAATTCTGAGGACGTTTAGATGACGGACGAAACCGCAGGCGGCCCGCCGGCCGACGCACCAGGTTCAGATCGCCCAGCTCGTGGTCCGCGCGGCCCGCGCCGTGGCGGCCCAGGCGGCGGCGCTGGCCGTGGTCCGGGTGGTGGTCCAGGCCGTGGTCCAGGTGGACCAGGCCGTGGCCCGCGCCGCGATGATCGCAATCGTGCGCCTGAAGAGCGTGCTGAAGGCGAACTGATCGACAAGCTCGTCGCCATCAACCGCGTCGCGAAGGTCGTGAAGGGCGGTAAGAACTTTGCGTTCGCCGCGCTCGTCGTCGTTGGCGACAAGAAGGGCCGCGTTGGCTTCGGTCACGGCAAAGCGCGCGAAGTGCCGGAAGCGATCCGCAAGGCGACGGAAGAAGCCAAGAAGTCGCTCATCCGCGTTCCGCTTCGCGAAGGCCGCACGCTGCACCATGACGGCAATGGCCGTTGGGGCGCAGGCAAGGTCATGTTGCGCGCGGCGCCGGCCGGTACTGGTCTGATCGCCGGTGGCCCGATGCGCGCTGTGCTCGAAGTGTTGGGCGTCTCGGACGTGGTCGCCAAGTCGAAGGGTTCGTCGAACCCGTACAACATGGTGCGCGCCACGGTGGATGCTCTGAAAGAACAAAGCTCGCCGCGTCAGGTGGCGAACCGCCGCGGTCTGAAGGTTGCCGATCTCGTCGGCCGCCGTAAGGACGGCGCGAGCCTCGGCGAAGTGCCGGCGGAGGGTTGATAGATGGCGACCGCGAAGAAAACTGCGAAGGCCAAGACTGGCGCCACTGTAAAAGTGCGCCGCGTCGGCAGCCCGATCCGCCGCGAATTCGATCAACGCAGCACGCTTCTCGGCCTCGGCCTGAAGCGCGCCAACCAAGTTGTCGAACTTGAGGACACGCCTTCGATTCAAGGCATGATCCGCAAAGTCGCTCACTTGGTCGAAGTAGTGAAATAAGAGACGGCCTCGCCGTCGGAGCAAGTACGATGAAACTGAACGAACTGGCCGATAATCCGGGCTCCACCAAGAAGCTGATGCGCGTTGGCCGCGGCGTCGGCTCGGGCAAGGGCAAGACCGGCGGACGTGGCGTGAAGGGGCAAAAGTCCCGTCGCGGCGTTTCGATCAATGGTTTCGAAGGCGGTCAGATGCCGCTCCACATGCGTATGCCGAAGCGCGGGTTCAACGCGCTGAACAGCAAGAAGCATCAGTGGATCAACCTGACGACCCTGCAAAACGCGATCGATAACAAGAAGATCGACGCCAAGAACGACATTACCGAAGACACGCTGGTCGAGGCCGGTGTGCTGCGCCGCAAGAAAGACGGCGTGCGCCTCCTTGCGCGCGGGGAGCTGAAAGCCAAAGTGAACATCACCGTTTCTGGCGCTTCGGCGGCGGCTATTGCTGCTGTTGAAAAGGCTGGCGGTAAGGTGACACTGCTCAATCCGCCTGCGGCGGACGAAGCAGCAGCCTAAGGTTCGCTCTCCGGACGGGGGAGTTTTCCGGCCTCGCCGGATCAACATTCGGAGCAGCGCGCCCACATGGCATCAGCCGCAGAGCAATTAGCCGCGAATATCAACTTTGCGGCGTTCGCAAAGGCCACCGAGCTACAAAAACGCATCTGGTACACGATCATCGCCTTGATCGTTTATCGCATCGGCACGTTCATCCCGATCCCCGGCGTGGATCCGGCCGCGTTCGCTAACGCGTTCCAAAGTCAGGCCGGCGGTATCCTCGGCATGTTCAACACGTTCTCCGGCGGCGCCGTTGAACGGATGGCGATCTTCGCCCTGAACGTGATGCCGTACATCTCGTCCTCCATCATCATGCAGCTGCTCTCGACGTCGATTCCGTCGCTGGAGCGCTTGAAGAAGGAAGGCGAAGTCGGCCGCAAGCAGATCAACCAGTACACGCGCTACCTGACGCTGCTGCTCGCTGTCATCCAGTCCTACGGCATCTCCGTAGGCCTACAGAGCAGCACCGGCGTCGTGACCGATCCGGGCTGGTTCTTCGTCGCCTCCACCGTCATCACGCTGACCGGGGGCACCATGTTCCTGATGTGGCTTGGCGAGCAGATCACTGCGCGCGGCGTCGGCAACGGCGTGTCGCTCATCATCTTCGCGGGCATCGTCGCCGACCTTCCGCGCATCATCATGCAATCGCTGTCTTTGGCGAGCACTGGTGACGTCAACCCGTTCGGCCTCTTGATGATTGCGGCAGTCATGCTCGCGGTGATCATTTTCGTCGTGTTCATCGAGCGCTCGCAGCGCCGGCTTGTGGTTCAGTATCCGAAGCGCCAGCAGGGCAATCGGATGTTCATGGGCGAAAGCTCGTTCCTGCCTCTGAAGATCAACACTGCCGGCGTTATTCCGCCGATCTTCGCATCGTCGCTGCTGATGCTGCCGACGACACTGATTGGTTTTGCCGGCATGGGCGCCAACGCGCCTGAGTGGGTGAACATTCTGCAGGGCTACATCGGCTACGGTAAGCCTGGCCACATGGTGCTCTACGCCACTGGCATCATCTTCTTCTGCTTCTTTTACACCTCGATCGTGTTCAACCCGGAAGAGACCGCTGACAATCTTCGCAAGTACGGCGGCTTTTTGCCTGGCATTCGCCCGGGCAAGAAGACGGCTGAATACCTCGACTACGTGCTGACGCGTCTCACCGTTATTGGCGCCGCCTACATCACGGCAGTCTGCTTGCTGCCAGAAATGCTGATTACGTATTACGCCGTGCCCTTCTATCTGGGAGGTACATCGATCTTGATCGTCATCTCGGTCACGCTCGATACTGTGGCGCAGATCCAGTCGCACTTGGTCGCGCACCAGTACGAAGGTTTGATCAAGCGCTCGAAGCTGCGTGGTTCCGGCGCTGGGGTCGTCAAGAAATGAACCTGATCCTGTTCGGCCCGCCGGCTGCCGGCAAAGGCACTCAAGCCAAGCGCCTCACGGCCGAACGCGGCTACGTCCAACTCTCTACCGGCGACATGTTGCGCGCTGCGCGCAAGTCAGGCTCGGAATTGGGGCTGAAGGTCGCTGCGATCATGGATTCCGGTTCGCTGGTCTCCGACGATATCGTCATCGCGCTGATCGAAGATGCGCTCGCAACGAACAAGAGCGCTGCCGGCTTCATCTTCGACGGCTTCCCACGCACTGTCGCGCAAGCAGAAGCGCTCGACGCGATGCTGTCCAAGCATGGAAAGCAAATCGATCGCGTCGTGCGTCTGGAAGTGGATTCGCAAAAGCTTCTCGACCGCGTCGCCAAGCGCTTCGCCGAAGAGGGCAGAGCGGACGACAATCCGGAGAGCTTCAAGGTTCGCCTTGATGCGTACCTCGCCCAAACGGCGCCGCTCGTTCCGTATTACGAGAAACAGAACAAGCTTCGCGGCGTCGATGGAATGGCCGGCATCGAGGATGTGGCCAGTTCCATCTCCACCGCGTTGGACGCGCGTTAGAACGTCAGCGCGGGTTGGCGCAGGCGGGAAATCCAATCTGCGAATTTCGTCGCCCAATCTTCCAGCAATCCAACGAACGCTGCGTCCGTGATTTCGCCATCGACGATGAGGCCATCGCGATAGTTGAGATAGACTTCGGGCTGAACGGTGAGGGCGGCGCCGGTCGCGCTGACTACTGAGCGAAGTTGAGATTGCGCGGCCGCGGTGCCGACAGCGCCGAGCGTTGCGCCGACGATCGCAGCGGGTTTGCCTGCCCATGAGTTTTTGCCCCATGGGCGTGATCCCCATTCGATGGCGTTCTTCAACGCCGCCGAGAAGCTGCGGTTGAATTCCGGAGTCACGAATAGAACCGCGTCCGCGGCTTCGACTTGTGATTTGAAGTGGACAACGGCGGCCGGGAGTTCGCTTTCGAGATCTTGGTCATAGAGGGGCAGGTCGCCAATCTCGACGATCTGGAGGTCCAGCTTGGGACGGGCGACCTTGGCCAGCGCCTGCGCGAATAGCCGGTTCACCGAGCCCTTGCGGAGGCTGCCGACAACGACGGCGACTTTGGTGGTCATTTTGATTCCCCTAGTAACGGTTAGTAACCAGGGCTATATGAGTGCCTATGAAAACCGCTCAAGAACGCACAGCGACTTCACCAGGTCACACCCGTGTCTCCGATATTGAATCCCACGATTGCCGGGCAGTCAGCGGCATCCTGAACCGGATCGGCGATAAGTGGAGTGTGCTGATCATCCAACGTCTGGGTGAGGGATCCAGAAGGTTCAACGAAATCAAGCGGATTATCGACGGCATCTCGCAGCGCATGCTGACGCTGACGCTCCGCAATCTTGAGCGGGACGGGCTGGTGAGCCGGACAGTGACCCCAACGGTGCCGCCGCGCGTCGATTACGCCCTCACGGACCTTGGCCGCGACCTCCTGGTCCCGGTCTCGGCGCTCGGCCAATGGGCGATCCAGCACACCCCTTGTATTGAGGCGGCTCGCGCACGATTTGACGCTTCCGAGGCGGCCGAAACGCCGCAACAGGATCGCGTTTCCGCCGGTTGACGCGGCATTTCGCCCCGCTATAACCGCCAACTTCGCGAACACCCAACGCGCGATGTCCACCGGCCAAGAGGCCGGGCGGCATCCGCGTCTATTGCGTTTTGGAGCATTGGCCTCATGGCTCGTATCGCCGGCGTAAACAT
>JBEBHI010000223.1:0-4309 GCA_040080935.1 Terricaulis sp. | reverse complement strand
GAACATACGGTGATACGTCTCTCCCCCCGTGCGTATCCCGTCATGCAGGCCCAGCGCGACCCTCCCCCCAGGCGCTGAGGCCAAATATAGCGGCCGGCGCCTTCCCAGCGCCGGCCGTTTTCTTGTGCGCTCCGGTGCTCCCGCGACAAACTTTGTCGCAACCGCGACCAATGCGCGAAAAGCTCGTCCGGTAGACGCATGCTGAGAGGGAGTAGGCCGCCTCCAGAAGCGGCCGGAAGGAGAAGTTTCACATGAGAAAGATTTTGCTTGTCGCCGCTGGTGCTGCGGTTTTGGCGACGGGCGCCTGCGGCTTTGCACAAGCGCAGAACGGCCCCGAGGATCGAGCAGGCCATCATGGCCTTTTCGAATCCGATTCAAACAATGACGGCGTGCTGACGCAGGCCGAGTTCAATACCGGCCGTGAGGCGCTGTTCGCGCGGCTCGACGCCGACCACAATGGCCAGCTCACACGTGAAGAAATGCACGCGCAGCGCGGCGAGCATCGTGGCGGACGGCGCGGGGGTCATCGCGGCGGACCGCGAGGTGGCGGTTTCGAAGGCGCTGACGCGAACAACGATGGCAACATCACGCGCGACGAATTCCTTGCGCGGCCGATTCAGATGTTCGATCGCCTCGATGCAAACCATGACGGCGTGATCTCAGCGGCGGAGCGTCCGCAACGGCCTGAGCGCGGCGCCGAAGATGGACCGCGTCGTGAACGCAGCGCCGATGACGGCCAGCGTCGCGAGCGCGGCGATCGTCCAAACCCGGACACCGATGGAAACGGCACGTTCTCGCGTGCTGAGTTCACGGCCATGGGCGCGGGCTTGTTCCAACGTCTGGACGCGAACAGTGACGGACGTGTGACGCAAGAAGAAGCGCAAGCGCAGCGCGACCATCATCGCGGTCGTGGCCGCGGTCGCGACTAAACAGCGGAACGTGGCGCGGTCATGCCGAGTTCAGCTTGGCCGCGCCATCATCGCGCGGTGTTTGCAATTGACTGGGGCGACGGGTGAGCGCCGGCTCTTGTAGAGACCGGCGACCCCGCCATGTGAGGATGTGAGATGGAACTGACGGCTGTGAGGGAACGCGTGCAAAGCACGGCGTCCGGGCTCTGGGCAAAGCGCCCAGGGTTTCTGCGCGGCCGCAGCCTCTTGATCACGGGCGGCGTAGCGGCGGCGATCGTCGCCGGCTTTATGTTCTTCGGCCCCAAGGACGACTCTGACCCGTATCGTACAGCCGCAGTCGATCGCGGCGCGATTACGCGCGTGGTCAGCGCGACGGGTACGTTGCAGCCGCTTGTGTCGGCGAATGTCGGCTCGACTGTGTCGGGTCCCGTGCAGAGCGTTTCGGTGGATTTCAATTCGCAAGTTCGCGCGGGACAAGAACTGGCGCGGCTAGATCCGACGCCGTTCCAGCAGCGGATCGTGCAAGCGCAAGCGCAGTTGGCGCAAGCGCAAGCACAAGCGGCAGTCGCGAATGCTGACTACCAAAGGTATCAGTTGTTGCAGCAGCGTGGCTTTGCGTCAGAGCAATTGATGACGCAACAGCGCGCTGCGCGAGATACGGCACGCGCCGCAGTGGCTTCGGCTTCTGCGCAGGTCGCATCCGCGCGCACGGATTTGGGGCGCAGCATCATTCGCTCGCCAATCGATGGCGTCGTCGTGGATCGGCAAGTGAACGTTGGTCAGCCGGTTGCGTCGAGCTTGCAGGCCGCAACATTATTCACGATCGCGCAGGATCTTTCGCGCTTGCAGGCGAACATCACGGTCGACGAAGCCGACATCGGAGAAGTACAGGAAGGCCAGGCGGTGCAATTCACCGTCGATGCATTTCCGGATCGTCAGTTCGAAGGACGGGTCAGCCAAGTGCGCCAGCAAGGCGTCGCTGAGAGTGGCGTCGTGAGTTACACGGTTGTGGTTGAAGCGGATAACCCCGGCCGGTCTCTGCTTCCAGGGATGACGGCGAACGCGGAGATCGTGCTCGAGCAGCGCGAGAACGTGCTGCGGTTGCCGAATACGGCGCTGCGCTTCCGCCCGGCTGATCCTGATCTCGTGGCGCAAGGTCAAGCTCTTATGGGCGGCAGCGGCCGGCAGCGCGGTGGTTCAGGCGAAGCGCAAGCGCAAACCGCAGGTGAACGTGGGCAGCGTGGCCAACGGGGGCAAGGCGGCCAAGGTGGCGGTCAACGCGGCGGTCGCGGCGTGGCTCAGATTGCCGAAGCACTGCAGCTCAATGAACAACAACGCGCAGCGGCACAGACCGCGTTCGACAATGCCATGGCGGCGAACCCGCGCGGTCAGGGTGGCAGCGGCGATCGTCGCGGTCAGTTCCGGCGCATTCGCGAGCAAGTGATTGCCGCGATCGAGCCGACGCTCAGCGCCGAGCAGCGCACGCTGCTTGAACAAATGCGCGCTGGCGCCGGGCCGCGTCAGGAAGTGCGTAATCAGGCCGTGGTATGGGTGCTGCGTAACAACAAGCCGACGCCCGTGCTGGTCGAGACTGGCGTCGCCGACAACGGCTACACGTTGGTTCACAGCGGCCTCAACGAAGGCGACGAAGTGATCATCGGCGGCGGCCCGCAAGCGGCGAACGCCAACCAAGCTAGCCCGTTTGGCGGCGGTGGGCGTGGCGGCGGACCGGGTGGCGGCGCGCGCATTCGGGGCACGTGACGCGATGGCCCTGATCGACGCCAACAACCTCACAAAGCTCTATCGTATGGGCGATGAGACCGTGCACGCGCTCGCCGGCGTGAGCTTTGCGATCCCACAGCGCGATTATTGCGCGATCGTCGGGCCGTCGGGTTCGGGCAAGTCGACGCTGATGAATATTCTCGGCGGGCTAGACACGCCAACGAGCGGACGCATCACCATCGCCGGCAATGATATCGGCGAGATGAGCGACGACGATCTCGCGGTGTTTCGCAATCAGACGATCGGCTTTGTGTTTCAGAGCTTCAACCTGTTGCCGCGGCTGACGGCGTTGGAGAATGTCGAGCTGCCGATGATCTACGGCGGCGTATTGCCGAAGGAGCGCCACGAGCGCGCGTCGGCATTGTTACAACGCGTTGGGTTAGGCGAGCGCATGGGCCACCGGCCAACGCAGCTTTCAGGCGGTCAGCAGCAGCGCGTCGCGATTGCGCGAGCGTTAGCCGGGCAACCGGCTTTGATCCTCGCAGACGAGCCGACAGGCGCGCTCGATACCAATACCGGCATCGAAATCCTTGGGCTGTTCAGTCAGCTGAACAAGGAAGGCGCGACGATCGTGATCGTCACGCACGATCACGACGTTGCGCGCGCGACCAAGCGGACGATCGAAATGCGCGATGGGCACATTGTTTCGGATGAATTGAACGATCGGAGTGCGCGCCATGATGCGAACGTCTGATCTTGTTTCTTCCGCGGGCCGCGCGTTGCGCGCTAACCCAATGCGCTCGGCGCTGACGGCGCTGGGCGTGATTATCGGCGTCGCCTCGGTGGTCGCGATGGTGGCGCTCGGCTCGGGTGCGCAAGCGCAAGTGGAGCGCTCGATCGCGAGCTTGGGTTCAAACCTGCTCATCGTTGTCCCCGGCGCCATGCGTGGCGGCGGCGGGGTGCGCGGGCAGGCGGGCGCCGGTGGCGGATTTGACTCGCTTACTTTGGATGATGCTGCCGCGATCGCGCAGTTGGAAAACGTTGCAGTTGTTGCGCCGTCGCAAAGAGCGCGCGCGCAAATCATTGCCAACGGCGCCAACTGGAATCCGGAAGTGAACGGCGTCACGCCGGACTTTCTGATCGCCCGCGATTGGAACATCGCACAGGGGCGCATGTTTGACGAAACTGAAGAGCGTCAGGCGCGGCGCGTGATCGTGCTCGGCAATACCGTCGCAGTGAACCTGTTTCCGAACATGGAGCCGGTTGGGCAATCGGTGCGGATGAATGGCGGCACGTACGAAGTGATCGGCGTTCTGGAGTCGAAAGGACAATCCGGGTTCCAGGATCAGGACGACATCGTCCTTGCCCCGCTCTCAACTGTTAAGCGCCGCATCGCAGGCCGGCGTGGGCGCGGCGACACGGTCAGTCAGATTTCGGTGAAGGCGCAGAGCGAAGATGTGCTCAGCCGTTTGCAGGAAGACGTCGAGAACACGCTGCGTCAGAGGCACCGAACACGTGAGGGCGAAGACGACTTCACCGTTCAGAACCTGAGTTCGATCAGCGAGACGATGGCGCAAACGACAGGCGTATTCACTGCCCTTTTGGGGGGAATTTCCGCTGTTTCGCTGCTCGTCGGTGGTATCGGCATCATGAACATCATGCTGGTGAGTGTCACAGAA
>JBEBHI010000079.1:0-16271 GCA_040080935.1 Terricaulis sp. | reverse complement strand
TCTGCGGTCCTGATTTGGTTCGTCAGGTCACATTCAACAACGCCGCTCCGAGCTTAAGAATAAGCGCGAGCGAGCTTAGAAGCGATACGACTACGAGAATGAGCGAGAAGACGCGCACGTCCGCAATCGCCTCAACGGCGAATTCAGCAGACGTAATGGCGCGTGCGCGGTTCACGTAAAAATGCTCCCGCATCAATAGACGCACAGCTCGTGGATGAGCGCAACGAAAAATCTCGCAAGCGCAGCAATCGAGAGTCGATGATGCAGCGCTTAAGCAACACAAGCGCTTCGCGCACGATGTGATCTGCACAATAATTGCGCGACCGTTTGGTCAGTGATGATAGAGAGCGCGCGTGTCGAACGCGTTTGATCCTGAAGCCGAGAAGCTGCTCGATGCGGCGAAGCGCGCGTATGCGGGCGGCGACAAGCCGGGCGCGGCTGCGCTTGCACGGCAGGCCTTGTTGCGGAGGCCGGGAGATGCGTCTGCGTTGCAGATCCTCGGTGTCGTGGCGCTCGATGCGGGCGACGCGGCGTCAGCTCGACGTCATCTTGAGGCGTCGAACGCTGCGCGCCCGAATGCAGCGACCTTTAATATGATCGGCGTGGCGGCTGGCCGGATGGGCGACGCCGCTGCTGCGGGGGAAGCTTTCACGCGCGCGGGCGAGTTGGGGCTCGTCGACGGCTGGCGCAATCTTGGCGTGACAGAAAAGGGCGAGGCGCAGGTCATGGCCTATCAGAAGGCCCTGGAAGTCGCGCCCAACGACGCTGCTTCGCATGCGGGTTTGGCGCAGGCCTTTGAGGCGCGCCATGATCTGACAAGCGCCAAGGAGCATGCGGCGACGGCGCTGCGCTTGGACGCCAGCAATGTCATCGCGCGTTTGGCCTTGGCGCGGGTGCTGTTGCGGGAAAAGGATTTCGCCGGCGCGGAGGCGGCCGTTGAGCTGGTGGTTCAATCGGCTCGGACGCCGGCGGAGCGGCGTGTGCAGGCGCTGGGGCTCGTTGGCGACTCTCGCGATCGGCGGGATGATGCGCACGGCGCCTTTCAGGCGTTCACTGCCGCCAATCAAATCTCGCTGCAGCTTCACGGCGCGTGGCTCGATGCGACGGAGCGGCTCTACCACCCCGCCAGCGTTCGGCGGATGCAGGATGCGGTGGCTGGGCTCGACGCTTCTGGCTGGACCGCGGCAAGCGACGCGCGCTCGCCTGTTTTTCTGATCGGCTTTCCGCGTTCGGGGACCACTTTACTCGACCAGATTCTCTCATCACACAGCGGCATCGTTTGCTTGGAGGAGAGTGAGCATTTTAGCGAAGCGTTGGGGGACGTGATCTCCGACCCCGCTCGCGCGTTCGCACCGGATGCGCTGACTGACGATGAAATTGTCCGTATCCGCGGAAGCTATTGGCGGCGGGTGGGGGACCACGGCGCGCCGATCGTCGTGGACAAGTATCCGCTCAACATCGTTGTGCTGCCGCTGATCAAGCGCGTATTTCCAAACGCAAAGATCATCTTCGCTCTGCGCGATCCGCGTGATGTCGTGCTCTCGTGCTTCCAGCAGCGTTTCACGATCAATGCCGCGATGGCTCAATTTCTCGAACTCGGCCGCGCGGGCGCCTACTACGATGAGGTCATGGCGCTGTTTGAGCGCTGTCGCGAGCGATTTGACCTCGATCTGCATCAAGTCCGGTATGAAGACCTCGTCGCCAATCTTGAGACAGCGGCGCGGGAGCTTTGCGCATTTCTCGGCGTCTCCTTCGAGACCGCCATGCTCAATTATCGCGAGACGGCGCTAAAGCGCGACATCGCTACGCCTAGCGCGCGGCAAGTTATCGAGCCGCTCTACAATCGCTCCATTGGGCGCTGGCGGCGTTACGAGGAAGAGTTGAAGCCGGTGCTGCCGGTGCTCGCGCCTTGGGCGGAGCGTTATGGGTACACGCCTTAGCGTGCGCCGTTGAAGACGGATTGAGCTTGAACCACGGAATAGTCGGCGGCGGTGAAGTCGCCAGCTTTTACCGCGTCGAGCACTTTGCGGAGGTGGTCCGCGCAGGCGGCGAGATGCTGGCGTTCGGCTTCCGAGGCTGCGAAGCGGGCGAGATCGTAAACACGTCGGCGGTCGTCGCTGGAGATCACACCGTTGAGTTGCACGCGAAGGCGACGCATGACGGCGCCCAGCGGCGGTGGTTCACCGGCGTCGTCGTACGAGCGCCGGTCGCCCCAGCGCTTTCCCAGGCCGCCTTTGCGCCTGTCAGGTCCGAAATAGACCTCGTTGTCGACCCACTTACGGTTCATTGCAGCGCGCAAAGCTACGCCCGCATTGCTAACGCGAAATTAGCGAAACTGCCCCTGCACGCGCCGGTTGCGGTACGGCGTTGCGCAAAGTTATGTCGACGTGTGTCAGCGCTTGCGAATGAGACCTTCTTGCGCTGTTGACGCAACGAGAATTCCGTCTTCGCGATAGATCGCGCCGCGATTGAAGCCGCGTGCACCAGACGCGCTCGGGCTGTCCTGCACGTAGAGATGCCACTTCGAAAAATTTGTAGGACGGTGAAACCAGATGATGTGATCGAGGCTCGCCGTCTGCACGCCGGACTGCCAGCTGACGCCGTGCGGACGCATCGCGGTTCCGAGCAGGGAATAGTCGGATGAGTAGGCGAGGAACGCTTGGTTCAGCGCAATGTCGTCGCCGGCGTCGGAGCGGGCGCGGAGCCAGACGCTTTGTTGTGGCGGCTTTGGCGTCGGCTTTGAGACGTCGACTGGATCAATGGCGCGCATCTCGATCGGCGCGTTGCGGAGCCAGCGTGTGTTTTCCTCTGGCTGGGTTTTGATCCAAGCCTCGACGAACTTGCCGACTTCCTCGGGCGAGTACTTTGGCGTCGGCATTTCGCTTTGGTGCTCGTAGCCGTCCTCAGGCGCCTGAAATGAGCAGGCCATGTTGAATATCTGCTCGCCCTTCTGGATGGCGATGACCCGCCGCGTGGCGAAGCTCTTGCCGTCGCGCGAACGTTCGATTTGGTAGAGCACAGGAATGCTGGGATCGCCGGGGCGGATGAAATAGCTCTGCAGCGAATGGCAGACGTGCGTGCCCACTGTTTTGTAGGCGGCCATCAACGCTTGGGCGACCACCTGGCCGCCAAAGATGCGCTGGCGCTCTTCCGGCGGTGAGACGCCGCGGAACAAGTTCACCTCGATTGGTTCGAGGGTGAGGATACGGATCAGTTCGTCCAGTGCTGCGGACATCGGCGCATTTCCAGGCTCGGGGAGGAGACCCGGCTTATGGCGCGCGGGCGCGGCTTACAAGCGCTGCGCCGCAAGGCTGCCCTACGGAATGAGGTTGCCGCTGGCGTCACACCACGGCTCACGGCGGCCACGCCAGGGGCGCGCGAGCCCTTCAGCGATAAGCGTCTCGCCCATGTCGCGGCCATCGATGACGACGAAGGCGATGGTGCGGCCGTAGCGGTCGATGCGGCCGGTGGCGTTGAGTTCGATGCGCTGTGCGCCGGAGATCAGCGTTCGCACTGCTTCTTTGGCGCGATCGCCGAGATCACGTTCGGCTGTGCAGCGGGCGCGTGAGCCCGTCTCCGCCGTGTCGATGTTGACGACGCGATAGGTAATGTCGCTGCTCATGTCCTCGATCGTATCGCCATCGACGACGCGGACGCGTCCGGCGATCAAGCCGCTACGTGCGTTTGAGTCCGCACTGACGAGTTGCGTGGTCTGCGCTTCGGCGCGCGATGCGGGATCGGCGCTCAGGGCGACGTAGGTGAGGCTCGCCGCGAAGATGATCGCAAACGCGGCTAGGCCGGTGCTGAGCGTATTGGATTTTGCCATTGCGTAAGCCAGGCGCTTCAGAAGTTACCAAGCCGTAAACGCGTGGCGTGAGAGCCATGTGTTCCGGCGCGATATCCCTCCAGAGTGTACTTAGGCGCTTTGGCGCTCGGCTTCGTTATGGGCGACGAAGCGCTCTTCGAGCATCTGCACCGTATCGGCCACTTGTTCGAGTGTGCGGACGCTGCGTTGCTCGATGCCCAGGATGCGCTCTTCGACGCGGCGGCGCAGGTCGTCAAACTCGGCGGCGAGGTTGTAGTCGACCTCGGTGTGTTCGAGCGTCGAGATGCGGCGGTCGTTGTCGCTAACGAAGCGCACGATGTCGCCGCGCAGCGAGTCCAGCAATTCGGCCTGCCGCGTTTCCATCGCCAGCAGACGCTGTTGTAGTGCGGCAATTTCTTGCGGAGCGACTTCCGGCATTGCGGTGGCGTGCAGGCGCTCAACGGCGTTCACGCGGCTCGCGAGCGAGGCAACGTCTTCAGCCGAGGCTTGGAGGCGTTCGACCGCGCCGACGCGAGTTGCAAGCGAGGAGACGTCGTCAGCGGAAGCTTGCAGGCGCTCGACCGCGTTGATGCGGCTGACGAGCGCCGTGACGTCGGCGGGCGCGGTTTGAAGGCGCTCGATGGTGTTGATCCGGCTAGCCAGGGCGGCGAGATCGTCAGCGGAGGCGACAGGCGCCTCGCGGGTCGAGATGTGTTCAAGCCGTAGATCGGCGAGCGCCATTTCGAGCTTGTGAATGCGCTCGTCGGCTTGCGTGGATGCCTCTTGGTAGTTGGAGGTGAGGCGGCCCATGAGACGGACGAGATCTTCCGTCTTCTCGCTGCTGAGACGGGTTTCGTTGCCCAGCTGCGCCATGCGCTGCATCAGTTGCTCGTCGCCGTTCTTGGCAACGGCTTGCCGCAGGACGTTGAGCTGCGCTTCGATCTCGGCGAGCTTGTTGTCGAGGGCTGCATCGCCGCGCGAGGCTTCGGCCATGCCTTCGCGGAGTTCTTCGATGCGGCGCACCAGCGCGTCGTCGCCGCTCTTGGCGATGGCTTGGCGGAGCACGTTAAGTTGCGCTTCCATGTCGCCGAGCTTGGAGTCGAGAGCAGCGTCGCCATTGGCAGCTTCGGAGAGGCGGTCACCCAGCGCTTCGATGCGGCGGACGAGGGCTTCGTCGCCGTTCTTGCCGACCGCTTGGCGCAGCACGTTCACCTGCGCTTCGATGTCGGTCATTTTCGCGGCGGAGGCGGCGTCGTTGAGCGCGGTTTCGACTTTGGAAATGCGCTCAATCAGAGAGGTTTGCGTACGCAACGCCAAATCGATGATGGTGAGGCGCGCGCCGAAGCCGGAGTGTTGCTCGCGGATTTCGGCGACTTCGGATTGCGTTTGGCTGCGTGCCTGTTCGATCATCCAGCTCGCTTCGCTGCGGCAGGCCGCGATGTCGCCGGCAAGCTTTTCGAGCGAGGCAATGGTGGAGGCTTCAATGCGCTCGTTGTCGGCGCGCAGAGTGAAGTGCGTTTCCGACGCTTCCGAGACGTGACGGGCGAGGCGGGCGGCGACGGCGTCGGTTTGCTCGTTCGCAATGTTCAGCACCTGCGCCGAGCGATCGGCGGCTGCGCGTTCGGCGTCGGCGACGCGCGCAAGCATCTGTTCGCGCAGGGCGTTGACGTCGGTGACGCCATGACTGACGGCGGCGTCGAGCAGTTTCAGGCGCGCCAGCGAGCCCTGTTGGCGGTCGTTCAGCTCAGAAATTTCGGCCGAAAGATCGCTGTGCACGCTTTCGAGCGCGGCGCGATGGTCTTGTGACGCACGTTGAAGGTCGGCGGCGAGCGAAGCGCCGGCTTGGCGTAACGTCTCAGCGGTTTCTTCAAGTGCGATTTGGCCAGCATCTTCCATGTCGACCATGCGCGCGCGGATTTGGTCGGCGCTGACAGCGGCCTGGCGTTCAGCGACATCGACGCGGTCTGACAGCGCTTCCATGCGCTTGGCGGCGTCGGTGAAAGCGGTGTGGACGCGGCGGCGGGTTTCATCGACGCCGTCGGCGACGCTTTGCTCGAGCGCTTCACGGGCGTCGCGGAGTTCAACCACAAGGCTGGCAACGGCGGCGTCGGTTTGGGCGGCGGCTTCATCGGCCGCGGCGGCAACATCGCGCAGGCCGACATTGAGGCGGAGCGCGATCTGGTCGGAGAGTTCAGCGAAATCGGTGGCGACAGCGTGCTTTAGCGTCTCGTGCGCATCCGCCAGGACGCCGGCGTTGGTGTCGGCGCGGCGGGCGATGGTATCGACGTCTTGGGTGTAAGCGCCCAAAGCCGAGATTGAGCTGGCCAAGCCTTCGTGCGCAGCAGCGTTTTCACTGGCGCGGGCGGCAGCACTCTCTTCAGCTTGTTGCTGGAGGGCGACGAGTTGTTCGGCGGTATCCTGCAGCCCCTGCTGCAGCGCTTGCGCGGTGCCATTGGCGAGGCCTTCGAGTTCATCAACGCGCTCGCTGATGTCAAAAAACGAGGCATCCAGCGTGCGTTGCGCGGAGTCGAGGCTGCCGAGCGAGTGCTCAAGGCGACGTTCGAGCGTGCGGAAGCGGTGGCGGGTGCCGGACTCGACGCCGTCTTGCGGCGCAACCGGCTCTTCCGGCTGTACGCTGACGACTTGGTCCGTGATTGCGGCCCGTAGGACCATGTCGGTCAAATAATCCGACAGGCTAACGCCCAAGCGGCCAGCTTCCTGGACGGCGCGGTCACGCGTCTCCGGATCGATGCCCTTTAGCAGCCACGCACTGTCACTCATTGGTCAGCCTCTACGGTCCCCAGCCCCAAGGGATGCCGCACCGTGCTTAAGGCCACGTAAAATCGAAGGTTTTCGCTTCGTTAAAGTTGCGGACCAATTTGGCGCGCCACAATCTGTTCAGCTTTCGCTCACGTTTGTGGCGCGCTGAACTTTTCTGGCGTTTTCCGACCACACCGCCGCAAATCATGTCATCGTGTGCGTGTTGTTTGGGCGGATCGTGCGCGGCGTCACAAACCTCACCTTATCGCCGCCAGATTTGCATGGCTTTTTGTTAAGCGTCTCGGAACCGGGCTTCTTAAGTAAAGGTTGCTGAGACGGACGGAGGCACGATGTCTGAAGATCTTTTTCGCAGTTACGCTCGCTCGTTCGAGCAGCGTCGAGAAGCGGAAATGTCGCTGCAGGACTTCCTGACGCTCTGCCGCGACGAACCGATGGCTTATGCGAGCGCGCACGAGCGCCTTCTCGCCGCAATCGGCGAGCCTCGCATGGTCGATACCTCGAAGGACGCGCGCCTCGGCCGCGTCTTCATGAACCGCACGATGCGGTTCTATCCGGCGTTCGCGGAATTCTACGGCATGGAAGAGACGATCGAGCGGATCGTCGCGTTCTTCCGCCACGCCGCGCAGGGTTTGGAAGAGCGCAAGCAGATCATTTATCTGCTCGGCCCGGTGGGCGGCGGTAAGTCGTCATTGGCCGAGCGCCTCAAGGCGCTGATGGAAGAGCAGCCGATTTATGTGCTGAAGGCGGGCGATGAACTCTCGCCGGTGTTCGAGCATCCGCTTGGATTGTTCGATCCTGCGGTCTGGGGCCAACGTCTTGAAGATGACTATGGCATCCCGCAACGCCGACTGAATGGGCTCATGAGTCCGTGGTGTGTGAAGCGGCTCGACGAATTTGGCGGCGACATCGCTAAATTCCGCGTTGCGAAGATGAATCCGTCGCGTTTGCGCCAAATCGGCGTCGGCAAAGTCGAGCCTGGAGACGACAACAACCAAGACGTTAGCTCGCTGGTCGGCAAGGTCGACATCCGCAAGCTCGAAATGCACGCGCAGAACGATCCTGATGCGTACTCGTACTCTGGCGGCCTCAACCGGGCCAACCAGGGCATGCTCGAGTTCGTCGAGATGTTCAAAGCGCCGATCAAGATGCTGCACCCGTTGCTGACCGCAACGCAGGAAGGCAACTACGTTGGTACTGAGAACATCGGCGCGATCCCGTTCAACGGCATCATTATGGCGCACTCGAACGAGGCCGAGTGGCAGACGTTCAGGAACAACAAGAATAACGAGGCTTTCATCGACCGGATCTACGTGATCAAGGTCCCGTACGTGCTGCGCGTGCAAGAAGAGCAGCGCATCTATGACAAGCTGATCCGTGGTTCGGAGCTTTCCGAAGCGCCGTGCGCGCCGGGCACACTGGAAATGCTGGCGCGCTTTTCGGTGCTGTCGCGTTTGAAGGAGCACGAGAACTCCAACGCGTTCGCGAAGATGCGCGTCTATAACGGCGAGAGCCTGAAGGAAGTTGATCCGAAGGCGCGAACGCTGCAAGAATATAAGGACGCCGCCGGCGTCGATGAGGGCATGGAAGGCATTTCGACGCGCTTTGCGTTCAAGGTGCTGGCCGCAACCTACAATCACGACACGACCGAAGTCGCCGCCGATCCGGTTCACTTGATGTATGTGCTCGAACAACAAGTTCGTCGCGAACAATATCCGCAGGAGCAGGAAGCGCGCTTGCTGGAATTCGTGAAGGCCGATCTGGCGCCGCGCTACGCGGAATTCATCGGCAACGAGATTCAGAAGGCGTACCTCGAGTCGTATCACGACTTCGGTCAGAACCTGTTCGATCGCTACGTCGACTTCGCCGACGCTTGGATCGAGGACATCGATTACAAGGATCCGGACACGGGTCAGCTTCTCAATCGCGAATTGCTCAACCAAGAGCTCTCGAAGATCGAAAAGCCGGCCGGCATCGCGAACCCGAAGGATTTCCGCAACGAGGTGGTAAAGTTCACGCTGCGCGCGCGTGCGGGCCATGGCGGCAAAAATCCGTCGTGGACGTCGTACGAGAAGATCCGCGAAGTGATTGAGCGCCGGATGTTTAGCCAGGTCGAAGATCTGCTGCCGATCATCTCCTTCGGTTCGAAGAAGGATGGCGACTCGGAGAAGAAGCACGAGGAGTTCGTGTTGCGCATGGTCGAGCGCGGCTACACCGAGCGGCAAGTCCGCCGGTTGGTCGAGTGGTACATGCGCGTCAAGCAAGCGGGCTAAGGCGGGCCGCGCCATGAACATTATTGATCGCCGCCTGAACCCCGGCGGGAAGAGTTTCGCGAACCGTCAGCGCTTCTTGCGACGCGCGCGTGCGCAAGTGCGCAAGGCGGTGCGTGAAGCGTCTTCGTCGCGCTCGATCAAGGACGCAGGAAAGGGCGGTGAGGTTTCGATCCCTGCTGGCGGTGTGCACGAGCCGCATCTACGCCGCTCTGGCCAAGGCGGCGTGCGCGATTACGTTCTGCCGGGCAATAAGAAGTACATCGAAGGCGACAGCATCGCGCGGCCGCAGCAAGGTGGCGGGCAGGGCTCGAAGGCCAGCGATAGCGGCGATGGCGAGGATGAGTTTCGCTTCGCGCTGAGCGATGAAGAATATCTCGATCTCTATCTAGAAGATCTGGAGCTTCCCGATCTGGCCAAGCGGCAGGTCTCAGGCGCGAAGTCTGTGCAATGGCGGCAGGCGGGCTATTCGGTTTCCGGTCCGCCGTCGCGTATCTCAGTGCCGCGCACTTTGCGCCATTCGATGTCGCGTCGCATCGCGTTGAAGCGGCCGAAGAAAGGAGAGATCGTCGCGCTGCGCGAAGAAATCGAGAAACTGGAGCGGGAAGGCGGGCAATTCGAAGCGCTCGTCGAAAAGCGTAAGGCGCTTGAGCAAATCATCCTGCGTTCGAAGCGCATTCCGTATATCGACCCGGTGGACGTGCGTTTCCGGCGCTTGGAGGCGAACCCGAAGCCGATCGCCAAAGCGGTGATGTTCTGCCTGATGGACGTGTCGGGTTCGATGAACGAGCATATGAAGGATTTGGCGAAGCGGTTTTACTCGCTTCTCTATCTCTTCTTGAACCGCCGGTACGAGCATGTGGACGTCGTCTTCATCCGCCACACGCACGAAGCATCTGAGGTGGATGAGCAGACATTCTTCTACTCGCGCGAGACCGGCGGCACGGTAGTGTCGACAGCGCTGTTCGAGATGCAGAAGATTGTGCGCGAGCGGTATCCCGTCGATCAGTGGAATATCTACGCCGCGCAAGCCAGCGACGGCGACAACACGTCGAGCGACAACGCTGTCGTATTGGCGCAGCTGCGCGATGTGATCCTGCCCATCTGCCAGTATTACGCTTATGTCGAAGTCGGCATGGACGATGAGGACGATCATCCCGGCGCCGGCGAGCCCAGCACCAATCTTTGGCGTGCGTACCGGCGCGTTTCGGTCGATGCGCCGTTTGCGATGCGCAAGGTCAAGCATCGCCGCGACATCTATCCTGTATTCCGCGAATTGTTTGCGCGCCGTCCTGAGGGCGTCGCGGCGGATGGCGCCTGATGACTTTACTCGCACCTGACTCAAAGCTGCTCTTCAAAGGCGCGGACTGGGATTTCGACCTCATTCGCCGCGTCCACGATGCGTGCGGCGAGATCGCGATCAACGAGATGGGACTGGATCCCTATCCGAACCAGATCGAAGTGATCACGACGGAGCAGATGCTGGATGCGTATGCCTCGACCGGCATGCCGCTGTTTTATCGGCATTGGTCATTCGGGAAAGAGTTTGCGCGCAACGAGGCGCTTTATCGCAAGGGCTATCAAGGTCTTGCGTATGAGATCGTCATCAACTCGAACCCGTGCCTCGTCTACATCATGGAAGAAAACTCCGCGATGATGCAGACGTTGGTGATTGCGCACGCGGGGTACGGGCATAGCCACTTCTTCAAGAACAATTACGTGTTCAAGCAGTGGACCGACGCAGACGGCATTCTCGACTACTTGGAATTCGCACGCACGCTGATTTCGAAATTCGAGGAGCGGTACGGCCACGAAGAGGTTGAGCGCGTTCTGGACGCGGCGCATGCGTTGCAGAGCCACGGCATCCATCGCTTCCCGCGCAAGCGCATGCCGGATCTTCGCTCCGAGCAGCGTCGGGAGGAGGAGCGCCGCCTGCATGGCGAGCAGCTCTTCAACGACCTCTGGCGCACGGTGCCACAAGGTAAGCGTAAGGCGAACGACGGTGATGACGAGCGCCGCAAGGCGCTGCTCGGGCTGCCGGAAGAAAATCTGCTGTACTTCCTGGAAAAGACGGCGCCGCGCCTCGCGCCATGGCAGCGCGAAATTTTGCGCATGGTCCGAATGATCAATCAGTATTTCTATCCGCAGCGTCAGACGAAAGTGATGAACGAGGGTTGCGCGACTTTCGTGCACCACCGCGTCATGAACCGCTTGCACGAAAAGGGGCAGATCGACGACGGCGCGTTCCTCGAATTCCTGCACTCGCATACGAGCGTGGTGCTGCAGCCGGACTTCGACGATCGCCGCTATTCAGGCATCAACCCGTACGCGCTGGGCTTTGCGATGTGCTGCGACATCGAGCGCATTTGCGTGAATCCAACCGACGAAGATCGCGAATGGATGCCGGATATTGCCGGCAACAACGATCCATACGGCTCATTGCGCAATATTTGGGCGAACTTCCGGGATGAGAGCTTCGTCTCGCAGTATCTTTCGCCGCAATGCATCCGCAGCTTCGGCCTCTTCAACGTCCACGATGACGAAGAAGATGAGGATATGAACGTCGCGGCGATCCACGACGAGCGCGGCTATCGCAAGATCCGGCGTGCTCTCTCGAAGCGTTATGATGTGGCTTACAGCGATCCGGACATTCAGATCGTGGATGTTGACCTGGCGGGCGATCGCAAGCTCGTCCTCAGTCACCGCGTGCTTGATGGCATGACGTTGGAAGACGGCGACACTGATAAAGTGCTGCAGCATGTCGCGGACCTTTGGGGTTACGACGTGAAGCTGGTGGAAGCGGACGATGCCGGCACGGTTCGCGCCGAGCACACCGCGAGCCCACGCCGGCCGTTCATGTGAGCGAAGCAGACGGCGCGTTCACGGGCTCGAAGATCGCGCTGTTTCACGACGGCCGTGTGCTTGTTTATCTTCGCGACGACAAAGCCAGCATTCCGTTTCCGGCCACATGGGATTTGCCCGGTGGCGGGCGCGAGAACGACGAGACGCCGGACGAGTGTGCGTTGCGTGAGCTCTTTGAAGAGTTTGGGCTGCGGCTTAATCCGGCGCGCATCGTTTGGCGGCAGGTCTATCCGAGCTGGTCGAACCCCGACCTCGTTTCGCACTTTATGGTCGCGCACATCGGGCCGCAGGACATCGCACAGATCGTCTTTGGCAATGAAGGTCAGCGCTGGGAGATGATGCCGGTCTCAGAGTACTTAGCGCATGAGGCTTGCGTGCCGCATTTGCGCGACCGGTTGCGTGATGCGGCTGAGGCGAATTTGCCGTCGCGCTAAACGCCGATGCGCCGAAGGCCCTCAGCGATCGCAGGATCAACTTGTACGTCGCGCGCAGAGATGGGCCGCGTGAGGCGCAGTGTTTCCATGCTGCGTGCTCGTGAGAGCGCGACGTAGGTTTGGCCTGGTGCAAATGCGCCGCGCCCGAGATCGATCTCGACGCTATCGAGCGTCATGCCTTGAGCTTTGTGGATAGTGAGCGCCCACGCCGGAGCGAGAGGGAATTGCACGTATTTGAATTCCTCCTTCACTTCCATGCGATTTTCTTTTTGATTCCAGGTCCAACGCGCTTGCGGCCACACGGCGCGGCCGACGTCGACTTCATCGCCGGCGTCGAGCAGCACTTGCACAATGTCTTCGTCGAATGCTTTCACCGTGCCGAGTGAGCCGTTGACCCAGCGCCCCTCCGGATCGTTCTGCGTGAAGATCACACGCGCGCCGCGCTTCAGCACCAATTCCATCGGCGCCGGGAAGCGATCACTTTGCGCCTTTGGCGCTTCGCCTTCGAAACCGCCGGTGTAACGCGCAGCGGCGCCTTCCAGTGAGGAGAGGCCGCGGACGTTGTAGCCGTCGGCGACGGCGTTGGTGGCGCAAAGCAGCACCGGCCGCTTTGGGAGCGACCGATCAAGGCAGACAGTGTTGAGGATCGTTACGGCTTCTTCGATGCCGCGACGTTCGCGGATCGAAGAAAGGATCTGGATGAAGTCCTGATTGGTTTGACGATGGACTTCAGTGAGCTCGACGCCGGCGATTGGCGCGTCGCGCAGGCAATGTGCGGAGAAGGCGTAGGGGCTGTTGTAGCCGGCGTCTTCCAACAGTTGGCCTTCGTCGCCGCGCACGACGGGCGGCAATTGGTAGAAGTCGCCGACAAGCAGCATTTGCACGCCGCCAAAAGGGCGTGAGCTTTTGCGTGCGATCTGCAGGTGCGAATTCATCGCGTCGAGCACATCGGCTCGCAGCATCGAGACTTCGTCGATGATGAGCCGCGAGATGGCGCGGGCGGTGCGTGTGAAGAAGTAGCTCGGCTTTTCGGCGTTGCCGATAAGCGGGCGCGGCGGGAAACCGAAGAACGAGTGTACGGTTTGGCCGCCGATGTTCATGGCGGCGAGGCCGGTCGGCGCCAACAGCGCTTGTGGATAGCCGGGATTGCTCTCGACGAGCGTGCGGATGAAGTGGCTTTTGCCCGTGCCTGCGCGCCCAACCAGCATGACTACCGGAGTTCGGTCAGAAAGCGCGCTGAGCGCTTCTGTGACGGCGGAATCGGTAGGGCGGGCGGGAATCGACATGATCTGTCTATATAGAAGCGCGCGCTGCTAAGCTAAGCTCGCGGCACAGGAGTGGCTCATGCGTTGGTTCTTAGTTGTGGCGGTGGCTGTTGCCCTAGGTTCGTGCGCGCCGCAGACCGTGGCGCCTGATCCAGCCGCAGTGAGTGTAGGGACCGAGTTAGAGGAGCTTGAAGCCACAGGGCGCGATATTGCGGAGGCGCAATGCGCGGCGTGTCACGCGGTCGGCACCTATGGCAACAGCCCCAACCCGGACGCGCCGGTGTTTCGCACGCTCTTTTCTCGCTATCACCCCGATGTGTTGGAAGAAGAGCTGATCGAAGGCATCCGGGTCTCGCATCCAATGCCCGAGTTTCAGTTCAACCCGCAGGGCGCTGATGCACTGATCTACTATCTGCGCGGCATTCAGCAAACGCCGCCAGCGCAATAGCGCTTAGAGCGACCAAGGCAAATGCGCCGAGAATGCACTGGGCAATCCTTCGAACTCGAAGGACGCAGGCTCGTTCACTGGCGGAAGTTCCGGAACGATGAAGCTGCGGCGCGGCTGCACGCGTGGCGCGCGCGCTTGGTGGCCTTGAGCGGCCGAAAAGCGCGTCCAGAGCTGTTGTGTTGCGGGCGCAGTTTGAGTGACCGGCGCCGGCTCTTCCTTCTGTATGATCAGCAGCGGTACGCGCGGCGCGACAAGGATGGTTTCATCCGTCAGGCCAGCGATCGCGGCGAACTCTTCGGCGCCGAGCATTTGCGGCACGCGGCCGGTGATGCGGAGCTGCATCTCGAGTTCGTACGTGGCGCCTGAGGGTTCGATGACGCGCAGGCGTGCGGCGTGCACCGAATTGCGCTCGGTGTGCAGAATCGAATCGTCCGCGAGCGTCACGATGCCCATGTCGCGATCGATAACGAAGCGGCCGTTGGCGTCGTTCAGAAGATAGAAACCCGGCGCGGGCGGTTCGATCGGCGTTTGTGGCGCGACGTAAGCCATGGCGTGCTCAATCGCTTCGCGCGGCTGCGTGCGCGTGGGATCGACTTCGATAGCGTCGAAACTCTGCGAGAAGGGGTCGAGTGGCGGAACGGTCATCCCGCCACTCTGCCCGCTTATGACTAATGGGCCGTGAAACGCGCGTTTTACTTGCGTTTACGCTTGCTGTTCGCCCCAGCCGTAGGCGCCCTTCACTTCAAGGAATTCTTCAACACCGAACGCGCCGCCTTCGCGGCCGATGCCTGATTGCTTGTAGCCGCCGAACGGCGAGCCGAGGCCGCCTTGTGCGCCGTTGATATGAATCATGCCGGCGCGGAGTTTCTTTGCGACTTTGCGCGTGCGTTCTTCCGACGTGCCTTGGACGTAAGCGGCGAGGCCGTACGGCGTGTCGTTGGCGATGCGCACGGCTTCTTCTTCGGTCTCGTACGGGATCACGACCAGAACCGGGCCGAAGATTTCTTCGCGTGCGATGGTCATGTTGTTGTTCACGTCAGCGAACACAGTTGGCTTCACGTAATAACCGCGGTTGAAGCCTTCGGGACGGCCTACGCCGCCGGCGGCAAGACGAGCGCCTTCGTCGATGCCCTTTTGAATGAGGCCTTGCACCTTTTGGAATTGGTTGGCGTTGGCCAGCGGTCCGATGGCGCCTGGTTCGGCTTGATCCGGTGCTTGCACCTTAATCGAGTTCGCGGTGGCGGCGGCGATTTGCACGATTTCTTCGTACTTGGCCTTCGGCGCGAGCATGCGCGACGGTGCGTTGCACGATTGGCCGGTGTTCATCGCCATGTGGAGCATGCCGCGCGCGACGGCGGTTTTGAGGTCAGCGTCGTCGAGAATGATATTTGGGCTCTTGCCGCCGAGTTCGAGCGCGACCTTTTTGATGCCAACAGCGGCGTTCTGCATCACCGAGGTGCCGGCGCGCGTTGAGCCAGTGAAGCTCAGCATGTCGACGTCCGGGTGAGAGGAGAGCGCGTTGCCGACGCCAGGGCCGTCGCCGTTGACGAGGTTGAAGACGCCAGCCGGTACGCCAGCTTCTTCGAGGATCTCGGCGAAGAGGATGGCGTTGAGCGGCGCAAGCTCAGATGGCTTCAGCACCATGGTGCAACCGGCGGCGAGGGCGGGGCCGACCTTCGCGCCGATCTGGTTCATCGGCCAATTCCACGGCGTGATCATGCCGATGACGCCGATCGCTTCCTTCAGGATGCGGCGGCCTTTGCCGTAATCGTATTCAAAGTCGAAGGTGTCGAGCTGCTTGCGTGCATCAATGAGATAGCCGAGGCCGGCAGGCGCCTGCGCGGCGTTCGCGAGCGGCAGTGGTGCGCCCATTTCCATGGAGATCGTCTCGGCCATCTCGCCCATCCGGCGCTGATAGACCGCGATGACTTTGTCGAGAACGGCCTTGCGCTCGTCGACGGTGGTGACCGACCAGGTCTCGAACGCCTTCTTGGCGGCGGCCACGGCTTTGTTCACGTCATCCGGGGAGCCGAGTGAGATGCGGCCGATCGGCTCTTCGTTGGCCGGGCTGATGACGTCATGCGTGCGCGGCTTGGCTGGGGCGACCCATTTGCCGTCGATGTAGAAATTCAGCTTCTCGCGCATGCTCGTTCCTCCGGGAGATTTTCCGCGTCCCTAGCAGATATAGGGAGGGGCGGCGAGTTCGCGCGGCGGCAATGTTGCGCTATGGGGCGCGGAATGGACGAACACCGCCCCTTACGCACCTTCGGCCGGATCAAAGCGCGGACGCTGAAGCCGCGCCAAGCCGGGCTGATGGAGAGTTTGCTGCCGCACCTGGCGCTGCCGGAAGAGGGCGTGATCGATATCGATCTCCTCTTCTCCCCGCCCCCTCGTGGGGCGGGGGTAGGG
>JBEBHI010000078.1:0-16468 GCA_040080935.1 Terricaulis sp. | reverse complement strand
GCCCATGCCAACTGGTGGCGCTTCATCGCGCCGTTTTTCACGCGCGACTATCGCGTGGCGGCGCTGGACCTGTCCGGCATGGGCGACAGCGGCAAGCGCCCGGAATACAACGCCACCTTGCGCGCCGACGAAATGCGCGCGACCATCGAAAGCGAAGCCTGGAACGCCGATCTCGGCCGTTACGCCGCCACGTTCGGCGGCAAAGAAATGGACGCCAGTCTGCTGCAAATGATCGATACGCGCTTCCTCGCCGCCGACGATCCGCGCTTCATCGAAACACTTAAGCACCTCGAACATGAGCTACGTCGCGGCGACGTCGTGTTGCGCTACGCCGAGAAGGACGACTTCGGACTACCGGAGACGGCGTTCAACTTCTGCACCTTCTGGCTGATCGAAGCGCTCTATCTCGTCGGGCGCCGTGAAGAAGCGCGCACGCTCTTCGACCAAATGCTCGCCCGCCGCACACGCGCGGGCCTGCTCTCGGAGGATTGCGATCTCTCCACCGGCGCGCCGTGGGGCAATTATCCGCAAACCTATTCGCTCGCCGGCCTCATCAATTGCGCCGTGCTGCTCTCCAATCCCTGGAGCAGTGTCCGATGAGCCGCCTTATCGTTGTCTCCAATCGCGTCACGCCGCCCGCCCCCGAAGGCGCCGCGAGCCAAGGCGGCCTCGCGATGGCGATCGCCGCCGCACTACGCGAATATTCCGGCATCTGGTTTGGCTGGAGCGGTCAATCGACGCCCGAATTCACCGGCGAGCTCCACACGCAAACCGTCAACGGCGTCACAGTGGCGACGATGGACCTCGAAGAACAGGACATCGACGAATACTATAACGGCTACGCCAACCGCACGCTCTGGCCGCTCTTCCACTATCGCATTGATCTTACCCAGTACGAACGCTCGTTCGGCCAAGGCTACGAACGCGTCAACGCACGCTTTGCAGACATGCTCGCGCCGCTGATCGAACCCGACGATGTCATCTGGGTGCAGGACTATCACCTGATCCCGCTCGGGCGCGAACTACGTGCGCGCGGTTTGAAGAACGCGATGGGCTTCTTCCTTCATATCCCGTGGCCCGCACGCGAGCTCATCCTCACGTTGCCGCGCCACCGCCAACTTGTGGAATCTCTCTTTCACTACGATGTCGTCGGCTTCCACACCGAAGAATGGAAGAACGCGTTCCTCTCCTACGTCCTCTACGACGCCGGCGGCATGGCGCTCTCCGACGGCCGCGCCACCGCGTTCGGCCGAACCGTTCTTCCCAAAGCCTTTCCAATTGGGATCGATGCGAAGAGCTTTGCCGCGCTCGCCGCCGCGCCGGAGGCGCAGGAAAACTACCAACGCATGATCGAAAGCAAAGCCGGCCGCAAAATGCTGCTTGGCGTCGATCGTCTCGATTATTCCAAGGGCATCGATGAACGCCTGCTCGCCTTTGAGCGCCTGCTGAACGAAAGCCCCGAACTGAAGCGTCAAATCTTCTTGCTCCAGATTTCCACCTACACGCGGAGTGAAGTCGAGGCTTACAAAGACATGATCGCGCGCCTGGACTCGCTTTCAGGCCGCATCAATGGCGCCCACGCCGAAATGGACTGGATCCCGATCCGCAACGTCCATCGCCTGCACGGCCGCGACGAACTCGCCGGCATCTATCGCGCCGCTGACGTCGCGCTGGTGACGCCGCTCCGCGACGGCATGAACCTGGTCGCCAAGGAATTCGTCGCCGCCCAAGACGAAGCCGATCCCGGCGTACTCGTGCTCTCTCGCTTCGCCGGCGCAGCCGCGCAAATGCACGACGCCATCATCGTCAACCCGTTCAGCCAGGAAGATGTCGCTGACGCGATACGCCGGGCGCTCGCCATGCCGGTGGAAGAACGTCGCCGCCGTTGGCGCGCGTTGATGGACGGGGTTGAGCGCGATGACGTCATGGCTTGGCGCGACAGTTTCGTCACCGCCCTAAAAGAAGCCCACACCGGCTCCGGCAAGCGCCGCACACGCCCAACCGCGACAGGAACGCGCGCTTAGAAAAATGGTCGGAGCGGCGGGATTCGAACCCACGACCCCTAGTCCCCCAGACTAGTGCGCTAACCGGGCTGCGCCACGCTCCGACCGACCGCGAGGGCTTGCCTCGCGGGAACGCGTCTTTAGCCCCCTCGCCGCGAGGCGGCAATCCGCAGAGTCCTGCGAACCGCCGCTTTTGGCCCATCTTACGGAGCGTGCGACGCGGCGATGATACGCGCGCGGTTGCGCACTGGCACGTCCAGGCCTTCTGCCGTCACCGCGCCGCGTGCGCCTGTCGCCAACAATTCAAAGTGCGAGCGCGGCCAGCTGGCGCGGGTTGCCAGATACTCGGCGAGCACCTCAGCGCGGCGCACTGAAAGCTGACGCGAGGATTCGGCATTGCCTTCGTCCTGATCCGACAAGCCGATGATGCGGACGCTATCGATCGAGCAGCCGCGAATATCGCGCGCTTGCAGATCAATGACGCGACGCGCTTCTTCGGTGAGTTCTGCTTGGCCTTCGTCGAAATAAATGACGAAGTCCTTCTCTACGCACGCTGCTGCATTGAACGCCGGTGCGGGCGCATTCTCTTCACCACCCGTCAGCGTCGTGCATGCGCCAACCGCGAGAAGCGCCGCTGCGCCGATCAAAGATACAAATCTCATCCCACCCTCCGAGTAAGTCGAAGGGCACAACATAACTTCGAGCGGAAAAGATCAAGCGCTTGCGCGCTGTTCAGGTTTTGGCGCGGCCGCGACCGCCTTTTTCCACAAATTCGCGCAGCATTTGCGAAGGACGGAACGTCACCACCCGGCGTGGCGTGATTGGAACTTCCTCACCGGTTTTTGGATTGCGTCCGATACGCTGACGCTTGGCGCGCACGTTGAAGTTCCCGAACCGCGAAAGCTTCACGGTTTCACCGTCCACCAGCGAGTCCTGCATCATTTCGAGCATGCGCGTGAGCAACCGATTTGCGTCGGCGCGTTGCATATTGGCGCGCTTCGCCAATGCTTCGACGAGATCGGCGCGTGTAACGGTCTTGCCAGTCACCGGAGCCCCCTCCGCGCGCACACCTCATGCGCACGGAAAAGCTAGTCGTCTCTGTGGTTTAGGTCAATTGTTGCGGGGGCGTTCATACGCGAACGAGCGCTGCGCCCCAGGTGAGGCCGCCGCCGAGGGCCTCCATCAGCACCAGATCGCCCTTTTTGATGCGTCCGTCGCGCGTGGCGACGTCGAGCGCCAGCGGCACCGAAGCAGCGGAGGTATTCCCGTGCAACGCGACGGTGGACACAACTTTATCCACATCGATTCCGAGCTTGCGCGCCACGCCATCCAGGATGCGCTGATTGGCTTGGTGCGGCACGAACCAATCGACTTCGTCCAACGGAATGCCGGCGCGCGAACACGCTTCCAACATAGCGCCCGATATGTGCTCGACGGCCTGGCGGAAAACGGCGTTCCCGACCATTTTGAGTTTTCCGACCGATTGCGTTTGCGACGGGCCGCCGTCGACATAGAGCAGATCGTGCATGCGCCCGTCCGTGCGCAAAAACGTGGAGATGACGCCGCGATCGCCGGTCTCCTCACGGGCCTCCAGCACAACAGCGCCAGCCCCATCGCCGAAGAGCACACACGTGCCGCGATCTTCCCAATCTACGATCCGTGAAAACGTCTCGGCGCCGATCACTAGCGCCGCTTTGGCTTGACCACGCACCAGAAAATTATCCGCCGTCGCCAGCGCAAACACGAAGCCTGAGCACACAGCTTGCAAATCAAACGCTGCGCCCTGCGTTACGCCGAGCTCAGCTTGCACACGCGCGGCCGTCGCTGGAAATGTGAGATCCGGCGTCGCCGTCGCGACGATGATGAGATCGATGTCCTTCGCTTCGCGACCGGCGGCCTCTAGCGCTTTGACAGACGCTTCGCATGCCAAATCGGACGTGCGCTGATCATCCGCAGCGATGTGACGCTGACGGATACCGGTGCGCTCTACGATCCACTCATCGCTTGTATCGACGCGCTTGGCTAACTCGGCATTGCTCAGCACGTGCTCGGGCAAATAGGAGCCAACGCCCGTTAGAACTGAGCGAAGCGCCATTATTTGGCGCTTCCGGCGGCGGCGGCGGCCGCAGCTGCGTTCGCATTCGCCTGCGAGAGGCGCTGGATGTTCGAAACAATTTCTTCGCGATAGTGACTGCGCGCCAACTTCTCCGCGACGCCAATCGCTGCTGCATAGCCGCGTCCGTTGGCGCTGCCGTGGCTCTTCACCACGAGGCCATTCAAGCCGAGGAACAATGCACCGTTAAACGTGCCCGGATCCATGCGCGTACGAAGCTTTCGAAGAGCGGGATATGCTATCAACGCACCGAGCTGCGCCAAGGGTCCGCTGGTCAGCGCCTCCCGCAGCAATTGCCCCACGAGGCGCGCAGTGCCCTCTCCGGTTTTCAGAGCGATATTGCCGGTAAAACCATCCGTCACGACGACATCTACTGTGCCTTTGGCAATGTCGTCGCCTTCAACGAAACCCTGGAAATTGATGTCGACGTCGGTCTCGCGAATGAGCTTTGCTGCCGATCGGATCTCTTCGTGACCCTTTTGATCCTCGGCGCCGACATTGAGCAGCGCCACTTTCGGCCGCGGTTCGTCTGAAACGGCGCGCGCAAACGCCTCGCCCATAATCGCGAATTCAACCAATTGTTCGGCGTCTGCTTCTACGTTCGCGCCGACGTCGAGCATGATCGTGTAGCCGCCCTTCATCGTGGGCCAGCGTGTGGCAAGCGCCGGCCGATGCACGCCTTGCATTGTGCGTAAGCGGAACATCGCGATCGCCATGTACGCGCCGGTGTTACCGGCCGAGACCACAGCGTGTGCATTGCCAAGCTCTACCGCTTGCACCGCGTTCCAAAGACTTGAGCCTTTGCCTTGGCGCAGCGCCTGGCTCGCCTTCACTTCCATACCGATCATCTTTTCGGCGGGGACAATTTCCGACGCCGCCTTTGCGGCCGGATATTTGTCCATCAGAACGCCAATGCGCGCGGCGTCGCCGTGCACGAGAAAGCGAACGTCAGGATGTGAGCGCGCGAAAATATCCACGCCTTCGACAACGATGTCCGGCGCGGAATCGCCGCCCATCCCGTCAATGGAAAGAACGAGACCGTTCGTCATTTAGCGTGATTGTCCTAAGTCCCTGCCTGGCTCGGGCGGAGCGCGGCGGACCATAGTCCCGCCCCAACGGAAAGCCAAACGCTCGCGCCTAAAGTGCAGGCCAGCCCTCAGCCGTAAACATGGCCGAAATCGGGGCCTGGGCCTGCTCCGCTGCCGACTTCGCGACGTATGAGGCAAGTTGCGCCGCGAAGGCGTGTGACTCCAGACGCCACACATTGCGCGCCAACGCAGCCTCCAGAGCCACGGGATCGGCCAGCACGCTGCCGTAAGCGTCCAAGCGGCCGTAAAAGTCGCCAGCTAATTTGTGCATTCGCTTTGGGACGGCCGTATCGCCAGTGCCGGCCTCGCGCAGGCCAGCATCGAACTGGCTGAACAACTGATCGGCAAAGGCCTGCGCCAACGGTTTCAGGGCCGGATCGGCCTGTAGGCGCAACATTGCCAGCACGCCATTTACGGCCATCAGCTCGAAACGACCGTCCATCGTGTCCGGCGCCCTGTCCGGCCCATAGAATTCAGTCCGCCGGCTCGCGCTGGTAACGCCCGAAAGGAGCGCTTCCGCGTCGGTCTCTGCCCGCGTCCGGTGAAAAGGCCAGATCGGCATGTCTTGCCCTGTGCTCCCCTCTTGCCGGTCCGCCCGGCACGCCGTAACCCGTCTCCAAGCGGGCATAACGCCCAAAAGGGTGACGGATGAAGCGCGGACTTTTGCGTCTTTCGGCTGCGGCTCTCGTCGCTGCGGTTGCAGCGACATCGGCGTGCGCGCCGACGCACCAGTACAACGGGTTTTTGCCTGACCGCAACAACACAGAAATTCCTGATCCGCAAGTCGGCGTCGATACACGCGACACCGTGGTTCAGCGCTTCGGCTCGCCCTCCACTACGGCGGTCTTCGATCAGACCGCTTGGTACTATGTGAGCCAAGTGCAGGAGAGCGTCGCGTTCTATACGCCGCGCATCACCGAGCGCCGCGTGATGGTTATTCGCTTCGATGGCGAGACCGTTTCAGCCGTCGAAAAGTACGGCCTCGAGCGCGGCCGCTTGGTCGCGTACGACGATCACGTCACACCGACGCGTGGACGCGAACTTGGCGTCATCGAACAATTGCTCGGCAACGTTGGCCGCACCCCGCCGATCCAGATGGAAGAGCAAGGCGGGCGTCCGGGACAACGCAACTAAGATTTTCAAGCGAGAGACAAAGAAAAACGCCCCGGCATCACTGCCGGGGCGTTTGCTTTTGAGCGGTGTTTCCGCTCTTAGCCAGAGTGCGCCAACACCGCGAGCAGCAGCAGCGCGACGATGTTGGTGATCTTGATCATCGGGTTCACAGCCGGGCCAGCCGTATCCTTGTAGGGATCGCCGACGGTGTCGCCCGTTACGGCGGCTTTGTGAGCGTCAGAGCCCTTGCCACCGTAATTGCCTTCTTCGATGAGCTTCTTGGCATTATCCCAAGCGCCACCGCCCGAAGTCATCGAGATCGCGACAAACAAGCCAGTCACGATCACGCCGACAAGCAGCGCGCCCAGTGCAGCGAGCGCGTTAGCCACGCCAGCAATTGCATAGATCAAGAAGAACAGCGCGATTGGCGCGAGCACCGGCAGCATTGACGGGATGATCATTTCTTTGATCGCCGCTTGCGTAAGGATGTCGACAGCGCGGCCGTAATCCGGCTTCGCCGTGCGTTCCATGATGCCCGGGATTTCCTTGAACTGACGGCGGACTTCTTCGACCACCGCTTGCGCCGCACGACCCACGGCCGTCATCGACCAGCCACCGAACAGATACGGCAGCAAACCACCGATGAAGAGGCCAACGATCACGTACGGATTGTTGAGCGCGAAGAAGCTATCCAGCTCGCTCGGTTGCAGGCTCGAGAAGAACGGAAACTCGGTCGGGTTGCTGGCGTAGTACTTCAGATCTTCAAAGTACGCCGCGAACAGCACGAGTGCGCCGAGACCGGCAGAACCGATCGCGTAGCCCTTCGTCACCGCCTTCGTCGTGTTGCCGACCGCGTCGAGCGCGTCCGTCGTCACGCGAACTTCCTTCGGCAACTCCGCCATTTCGGCGATGCCGCCGGCGTTGTCCGTAACCGGGCCGAACGCGTCAAGCGCCACGATGATGCCCGCGACCGAAAGCATGGTCGTGACAGCGATCGCGATGCCGAAGAGGCCAGCCAGCGTGAAGCAAGCGATGATGCCAGCAACGATGGTGAGCGCCGGCAGAGCCGTCGATTCCATCGAGACCGCGAGACCTTGGATGACGTTCGTGCCGTGGCCCGACTTGGAGGCCTCAGCGACGCTCTTCACCGGACGGAAGCCCGTACCGGTGTAGTATTCCGTGATCCAGACGATCGCGCCGGTGACCAGCAGACCGACGATGCCGCAGACGAACAGGTCTTGGCCAGTGATGGTCGTGAGAGTGGCTGGCGCCGAAACGTCCGTCACCAGTGGGCCCCAACCAACGATCAGGTTGATGGCAAGCGCCAAGCCGCCAGCGGAGAGAATGCCGGCAACGATGAGGCCCTTATAGAGAGCGCCCATGATGTTGTTGGACGGGCCAAGGCGCACGAAGAACGTGCCGATGATCGAAGCGATGATTGCCAAGCCGCCAATCGCAAGCGGCAGCAGCATGACGTTCTCAACCACGCCCGCATATTCGCGGAACAGGATTGAACCCAACACCATCGTCGCGACGGCCGAGACTGCATAAGTCTCGAACAGGTCAGCGGCCATACCAGCGCAGTCACCAACGTTGTCGCCGACGTTGTCAGCGATCGTGGCCGGGTTGCGCGGATCATCTTCCGGAATGCCGGCTTCAACCTTGCCGACCATGTCGCCGCCGACGTCAGCACCCTTGGTGAAGATGCCACCGCCAAGACGGGCGAAGATCGAGATCAGCGAAGCGCCGAAGCCGAGAGCCACAAGCGAATCCACGACTTCGCGGCTGGTCGGCTCAAGGTGGAGCACTTGGGTCAAAATCGCGTAGTAGAACGCAACGCCAAAGAGCGCGCCGCCAGCGACGAGCATGCCCGTCACCGCGCCGGCCTTGAACGCCATCTTCAGACCGCCCGCGAGCGAGTGGCGAGAAGCTTCCGCCGTGCGGACGTTCGCTTGCACCGACACGTTCATGCCGATGAAGCCTGCAGCGCCCGAGAGCACCGCACCGATGATGAAGCCCACCGGGATCTGCCAGATCGGCCAGAACAACGCCGCCAACACGATGACGACGCCGACGCCGACCATCGCGATCGTGCGATATTGGCGATTGAGATAGGCGCGCGCGCCTTCTTGAATCGCTGCTGCAATTTCTTTCATCCGGTCAGAACCGGCGCTGGCCTTCGTGATGGCCTGTGTTTCGAGGTAGCCGTAAAGCGCGGCGATAACGCCGGCGATCACGACCAACCAAAGGACGAGTTCGTTGCTCATTTGAGAGGTCCTGGGCGCGCGCTTTTCACAACGGCGCCGGGTTGGGGAATTGGGTTGGCCGCCCCGCGACAGTCCGTCTGCGGTACGCTTCCCCCTCAGGTGGGCGGGTATCTGCCAAAACCCGTTAGATTCCGCAATGGCGTGACAGCCCTGCGGGTTTGTTAGATGCCGGAGCCTTGGCTCGAATAGGTCGCAACGATCGAGATGGGACCGACCGCGTTCTCGCCCAGCGCTTGAATCGCAGCCGCCCGATACACCTCAAGCGCGCGCGTTTCATTCAACGCGTTGGAATCATTGGGATCCACGAGGTCATTCGAATGACTCGCACGCACCAAGGCGTCGCGCAGGAAATGCGCCTTCTCCCGCGTGCGCCACAAATCGACGCCCTGCGCGATCTCGATACGGATCGAAACGAAGAGGTAGTTCACCAGCTGGCCGTTACGGACCACCGGAACCGCCAGATAAGGCGCGTCCATCGAGCGCCCTGACGATTGCGCGCCTTCTCCGCCCTCGGCCTTCTCTTCGCTCTTGGCCGCCGGCCCCGACGCGTTCGCGAGCCCGGCAAGCAGGGTCGAAGCGATCATGGCAGCGGCGATCGCGCGCGCGACGGCGTGTTGCTTCTTCATTGGCGGGAAGGTCCGCCACATTGGTTAGCGAGACTTTAACGCCCCAATTTGTGGGAATATCCCACGTCCGGAACGGGGATCGCTTGTCCCTTAGCGTCCACCACCGTCACGCCGCGGCCAGCTTCCACCACGCCGATCCGCGACAAGCGCAACGCTTGGCTGCCCTCGGCCGCCTCTATCGCGCCACGCAATTCGGACGGCGCCGTGAACAGCATCACGTAATCATCGCCGCCGGTGATGAGTTTGCGCACGTCACCACCACTGAACGCCCAGCGCTCCGCCGCGATTGAGAACGGCACCGCGTTGATCGCGATCTTCAACGCAACGCCAGATGCATCAGCGATCTTGGCCGCGTCTGTCACCAGTCCGTCGGACACATCCATCGACGCTGACGCGAACCTCGAGACGATCGAAGCGCACTCCGGCCGCACAAACGGCGCCAAATACGACGTCATCAGCCATGCGGCTTCCGCGTCGAAATCCTCATTCGGCAATGTTAAATAATCTGGCATCGACTGCGACAACCCGCGCGATTCTGCTTGCGCCTGCATTTCATCGCGGCCTTCACGCAACCGCGCGAGATCAATCTCGCCTCTGCGCAATTGGAGGCCCATCCAGGCTGAACCGATCTCGCCGCCAATCAGCCAAACGTCTTCACCCACTTGTGCGTCGCCACGCGCCGGCACGCGCGCGCCAAGCGGTTCGCCCATGAGCGTCACCGAGATCACCAGTGGACCCGGTGTCGACGTGGTGTCGCCGCCGATCAGGTCGATACCGAAGAGCTTCAAATCGCGCCCGAAGGCGTTCGCGAACGTGGCGATCTCCGCCGATGGACGCGCATCGCTCCACACTAGGTTCAGCAACGCCGACACTGGACGTGCGCCCTTGGCGACGACGTCCGAAACGTTGACGCGCAACGCCTTCATCGCAACGGTTTCGATTGGGTCGCCGGCGAGAAAATGCACGCCTTCGACGATCGTATCTGTCGTTACGACAAGCTTGCCGTTTGCTTCGAGAACCGCAGCATCATCACGCAATGCGCGCGCGCCTTCGCTCATCGCGTACGGCGCAAACAAATCTCGAATCACAGCGAATTCGTTGGCGGACATGGCGCCCGCTTATGCGCCTTGTTCCGTCGGACGCAAGTCGCGCGCTGCAGCATCCAATGTCGCGTTGACGAAGCCCGGCTCTGGCCCGTCGAAAAACGCTTTTGCGACCTCAACGTACTCGTTGATCACAACGGCGACTGGAATATCAGTGCGCTGCTCCAACTCTGCCGCACCTGATCGCAAAATCGCGCGCGCCACGGCGTCCAAGCGCTCCAAGCGCCAGCCTTTGCTCAGGTGCCGCGCGATAGCGCGATCGTAGGTCGCCTGCCGATCAACGGCTTTTTCGACCAATACTTTGAACAATTCGAAGTCGCCCTCGGCCTCGGTGTAAGACGCCTCCGTCGGCCGCGGCAGTTTACCCGCAGTAAAATCGGCGATCACATCAGCTGTGGTCGCGCCGGATACTTCCATTTGATAAAGCGCCTGCACGACCGCCAAGCGAGCGACGCTGCGAGATAGATTGTTGTTCGCACTCATTTCGGCGCACTCGCAAAACGCCGCTTGATCGCGACCATGGCAAGCGCCGCCTTCGTCGCTTCACCACCTTTATCCCCGCGCGCCGGATCAGCCCGCACCTCCGCCTGCTCAAGGTTTTCAACCGTGAGCACGCCGTAGCCGATCGCCAAACCGTCGAACGTCGAAAGATTCATCAGCCCCCGCGCGCTCTCGCCGCAGACATAGTCATAGTGGCTGGTCTCGCCGCGCACGACACACCCGAGCGCGACAAAACCATCATAGATGTTCGCCTTGGACGCATGCGCGATCGCGGCCGGCAACTCAAACGTACCTGGCACAAAGATGCGATCAAGCGTCGCCTCGGCTTGCGCCGCGACCGCCTCCGCGCCGCGCTGCATCATGTCAGCAACGCCGCGATAGTAAGGCGACACAACCAACAGCAACTTAGCGCCCGGCACTTTCGGCACGGGTGATTTGTCAGCGACGTCCTTCACGATGTGAACTCGCGCCAACCTTCGATGGTCAGGCCGTAGCCATCGAGGCCAGCGATCTTTTGTGGTGCGCCAAGCACCGTCATCCGCCCTACGCCGAGCTCACGCAAAATTTGCGACCCCAAACCAATCACGCGGCGAATGTCGTCGGCCTCAAACTCAAGAGGCTCACCGCTCAGCCGCCGGGAAACCACATCCGGCACCAGGTCCCGCAGCAGCACAACCACGCCGGCGCCTTCTGCGTCGATCTCCGCGACAGCACGATCGATCAAGCCAGCCCGCGCGCCGTAGCCACCCATAACGTCCGCAGCGAAATCGATGCGGTGGACACGCACTAGGGTCGGCTTGTCCGCATCGATCGCGCCCTTCACCAGCGCGACGTGCTCAACGCCATCGAGCTTGTTGCGGAACACTACAACCTTGAAGCCGCCACCCGCACGGGTCTCAAACGGCGCCTCGGCGACCTTCTCGACCAAGCGCTCATGTACGCGCCGCCACGCGATCAGCTCGTCTATCGCGCCGATCTTCAGATTGTGAAATTGCGCGAACGCAATCAGCTCTGGCAACCGCGCCATGGTGCCGTCATCGTTCATGATCTCGCAGATCACAGCCGACGGATTGAGCCCGGCCGCGCGCGAAATATCGACACTCGCCTCGGTATGCCCCGCGCGTACCAACGTCCCACCGTCGCGCGCCGTCAGTGGAAACACGTGTCCAGGCGAAACAATATCGCGGCGATCCTTTGTCGGATCGATCGCGGTCGCAATCGTCAGCGCGCGATCGTGCGCGGAAATTCCGGTTGAAACGCCTTCGCGCGCTTCAATCGAAACTGTGAATGCCGTGCCCATTCGCGTTTGATTGCGCGGCGTCATAGGATCCAAGCCCAGCGCTTCGGTGCGATCCGGCGTCAGCGTCAAACAAATCAGGCCGCGCCCGTAGCGCGCCATGAAGTTGACCTTCTCCGGCGTCGCGAACTGCGCGGGGATCACGAGATCGCCTTCGTTCTCGCGATCTTCCTCGTCGATGAGGATGAACATGCGCCCTTCGCGCGCTTCCTCGATGATCTCCGCGATCGGCGAGATAGCGCGTTTGAGTTCTTCGAGAGGGGACGGCTTGGCCGCCATTACTGATTTCTCCGCGCTTCGACGAGCCGCGCGGCATAGCGCGCCATCATGTCGGCTTCCAGGTTCACCTTATCGCCGGCACGCAATTTAGACAGCGTCGTAACCGCCCACGTGTGCGGAATGATGAGAACCCCAAAGCCCTCATCGTCGACCTCGTTCACCGTCAGAGACACGCCGGCGAGGGCGATAGAGCCCTTCTGCGCAATCAGATGCGAAATTTCGCGCGGCGGCTTGACCCGGATGCGCCAACCCTCGCCGTCCTGCCGTACCGACAGCACTTCGCCGAGCCCATCGACGTGCCCCTGGACGATATGCCCGCCGAGTTCATCGCCGACCTTCAGCGAACGCTCCAGATTCACGCGATCGCCGGGGTTCAAATCGCCCATCGTCGTCAGCGCCAAGCTCTCTGACGCCACTTCAACAACGTACCGCATGCCGTTCTGATGCGTCTCCGTCTCCACCACAGTGAGACACACGCCATCATGCGAGATGCTCGCGCCAATCTCTGCGCCCGCATACGGCGCAGAGATCGTCAGCCGCGTCAGCCCGGGCAGTGTCTCCACCGCCTTCACCTCACCTAGCGCTGTGACAATGCCAGTAAACATCAGGAAACCCGCTCGTAGCTTTCCCAGATGTCGGGTCCAAGCTCGCGCAATGCAACGCGTTTGAAGCGAGGTGCAGCTGCAAGGCTGCTCAACGCCAATGCCGCAACGCCAGGACGGCCTTCGCCGCCCAACACCATCGGCGCACGAAACCATTCCAGCCGGTCGACAACTTCCGCGGCGATAAGCGAAGCAGCGAGCTGCCCGCCGCCCTCACACAACACGCGCTCAACCCCATGCTCCGCCATCGCCGCTAACGCTGCCTCCGCGTCGATCCCAAGCGGTCCACGCGCGACAGCCGCCGTCCGCGCGCCCGCGTCTTCCAGTGCTTTCCGCCGCACCGCATCGCCGTCGCCGGCGCCAATCACCAGCAATGTTGCGCGATCGAGCGTTTCGAAAAGCCGCCCGCGCGGCGCCAAAGAGAACTCCGTGTCCAACACAACACGCACCGGCTGTCGCTGTGGCGGGGGAGTGGTGCGCGCCAGCAATTCCGGATCATCCGCCCGCGCTGTGCCGGCGCCGATCAGCACCGCATCATGTGCCCCGCGCAGCTTCTGCACCTCGGTGCGAGCAGCCTCACCCGTGATCCAACGGCTCTCGCCCGCGCCAGTCGCAATGCGCCCGTCGAGCGAAGTCGCCAGTTTGAGGGTGACCTGCGGCCGGTTCATCCAGACTTATTGCGCGCTCGTACGCGCTCGGTCCAGCACGCTCGCTTGTCGCTAGCCGCGCTTCCCGGACTTGTCGGATTCTTCGATGAAGTCGGCAAAATCGCTCGCTTCCGAGAAATCCTTATAGACCGAGGCGTAGCGAACGTACGCCACGGAATCCAAGTTCTTGAGCGCTTCCATGATCATCTCGCCGATTGTCGCCGACGTGATCTCGCTCTCGCCCGAACTCTCGAGCTTCCGCACGATGCCGGAGATCATCTGCTCGATCTGATCCGGCTCGATCGGCCGCTTACGCAACGCGATGGCCAGCGAACGCGCCAGCTTGTCGCGATCGAACGGCACACGCCGCCCCGAACGCTTCAGCACCACAAGGTCGCGCAGCTGCACGCGCTCAAACGTCGTGAAGCGCGAGCCGCACTTGTCGCATTGACGGCGACGACGGATCGCAGCGCCGTCCTCAGTCGGACGGCTATCCTTCACTTGCGTGTCTTCGTTCTGACAAAACGGGCAGCGCATTCGGCAAACTCCCTGCGGAGCGCCGAATCAGCGCAACCGCATGATCAATTGTATATCGGAAAGCGCGCGGTCAGCGCTTCGACCTTTGCCGCAACTGCAGCTTCGGTCGCGGAATTGTCACCGTTCGACTTCGAATACCCGTCCAACACCTCGCAGATGAGGTCGGCGACCTGCCGGAATTCAGCCGGGCCGAAGCCGCGCGTCGTGCACGCCGGTGAACCAAGACGAATACCGGACGTCACCATCGGCTTCTCCGGATCGAACGGGATGCCGTTCTTGTTCGTCGTGATCAGCGCGCGTTCAAGCGTCTGTTCACCCGCTTTACCAGTGACTTTCTTGGGTCGCAGATCAACCAGCATCAAATGGCTGTCCGTGCCGCCAGAAACGACCGCGAGCCCGTTCTCAATGAGACGCGAAGCCAGCGCCTTCGCGTTCTCAACCGTCCGTTGGGCGTAGATCTTGAACTCCGGCTGCAAAGCCTCATTGAAGGCCACTGCCTTCGCCGCGATGACGTGCATCAGCGGGCCGCCTTGCAGACCTGGGAATACCGCCGAGTTGATCTTCTTGCCGATGTCCTCGTCGTTCGAGAGGATCATGCCGCCGCGTGGACCGCGCAACGTCTTGTGCGTTGTCGTCGTCACGACATGCGCGTGCGGCAGCGGAGATTGATAGGCGCCACCGGCCACGAGGCCGGCATAGTGCGCAACGTCCGCCATCAGCAGCGCGCCGACTTCGTCTGCGATCTCGCGAAAGCGTTTAAAATCGATTTGACGCGAATAGGCGCTGGCGCCAGCCAAAATCAGCTTCGGCTTCTCGCGATGCGCAATCTCACGCACTTCATCATAGTCGATGAGGTGATCGTCTGGACGCACACCATACGCGACTGGCTTGAACCACTTGCCCGAGATGTTCACCGGAGAGCCGTGCGTGAGGTGGCCACCGCACGCCAGGTCCATGCCTAAGAACTTGTCGCCGGGTTGCAGCAGCGCAAAAAATACAGCTTGGTTTGCGTTAGCGCCTGAGTGCGGTTGCACGTTCGCGAACTTGCAATCGAAAAGCCGCTTCGCGCGTTCAATGGCCAGCCGCTCGACTTCGTCGACGAACTCGCAGCCGCCGTAATAGCGGCGTCCCGGATAGCCTTCAGCGTACTTGTTCGTCAGTACCGAACCCTGCGCTTGCATCACTGCCTTCGAGACGATGTTCTCCGACGCAATCAATTCGATCTGCTGCTTCTGGCGTCCAAGCTCGTTGGCAATCGATGCGAAGACCTCAGGGTCCGCTCGATCCAAGGGAGCTTCAAAGAAACGATCGCGCTCGGCGGCGTTGCCGGCTGTCTGGGTCATTTGGTGTGGTCCACAACTTCAGGTGTTGGATTCTGTCGCAACATAGTTCGCTCGCCGCCCGTAAGCAAAATCGGCGCTCTGCTCGCGTAATCAGGAACATAAACTGTAGAAATCCGGTCTAGGTCGATAGTTATACTTGATGGTCCTAGCTTTTGGCGCCTATACGGCACCAAATACCATTGTATTCGTTTGGGAAAAGGCGCGTCGATGCGTGATGATGACCAGCACGACGTCACTGAGAAAGGTGACGCGATGCGCATGACCACGGACATCGTCGCCTCCTTTGTCACCAACAACAAAGTGTCGCCGGACGAACTAACCGAGCTAATTCGCACCGTTCACCGCACTTTGATCGGTCTTTCTGACGGCGCCAGCGCGCCGGTCCAGGAGCGCCCGAAGCCCGCCGCCCCGATCAACAAGTCGGTCCAGCACGATTTCATCATCTGCCTGGAAGACGGCAAGAAGCTCAAAATGCTCAAGCGTTACTTGCGCTCGACTTACAACATGTCGCCCGACGACTATCGCAAGCGCTGGGGCCTCCCGGCTGACTACCCGATGGTGGCGCCCGCTTACGCCGCCCGCCGTTCCGAATTTGCGAAAAAGATCGGTCTCGGCAAAGGCGTCCGCCGCAAGGACGGCTAGATCAGCTTACCCGGCCGGCCATCGCTGCCAGGGCCGCTGTCGCCGGCACCATCGTCATCCGAGCCCAAAGCCCGCTTCAACTTCCGAAGCGCCAGAGCGCGCACGTCCGCGAGCGCGGCGTTTGCTGGCGCCTGCACGACAACTTCTATGCCCGTTGCAATATCCACCGCGGCGACGCGTTGAGCGTCCCCGATACGGGTGATTTCGAAAATAACTTCGCGCTCTTCGCCGCTCACGCGGTCAGATGCACTGGACACATCGCCCAAACAGCTTTGAGCGAAGCGACGAGGCGGTCCATCAACTCGTC
>JBEBHI010000077.1:0-16554 GCA_040080935.1 Terricaulis sp. | reverse complement strand
CTTGAAGGCGATGCGCGCCTCATGGTGCTCTACGATATGGCCGCGGATGACTACGTTGCCTCCGACGCGGAAGCGGCGGCGGCTTCGGTGGCCCGACTCGAACAAGAAGCGCGCGTTCAAGCTAGCGCGCGTTATGCGGCAATGGCGGCGATGCTGCGTGCGTACGCTCCTGCTCTCGACGGCGATTACGTCGCGGCGCGGTCCAATCTCGCTGCTGCCCTTGCCAATGTCACTGACCCTTACGTGCGCGCCGCCGGCGAGCGCCTGCGCGCCTACGCGCTGACCGATCTCGGCATGTTCGGCAATTCGCTGGAAGCCGCGCGTGCGGGGTTGTTGCACCTGCCCGATACGGCTGAGACACGGCCGCTGCGCTCGGGCCTGCACGACGCGATGGCCTACAACTCGATCCGCGTGGGCGATTACGAGACGGCGTTGACCCACCTGGAACGCACGGTCGAGCTAGATACGCTCGCTGGGCGTCCGATCGACGGCACCGTGATCATCAACAATGTCGCAGGCATGTTTGCGCAGGCGGGCGCGGCGGAGGAATCTATCCGTCTCTCTCAGATTCATCGCAACGTCGTCGGCACAATGAACGACCCGGTGCAAACGTTCTTCACGGACATGCTGTGTGCGCGCGTGAACTTGCTAGCGGGCAATTACGACGCTGCCGTTCTGTGCGCCGACGAAGGCCGCCAGATGCGCGGCGCGCCGGTGGAATACATGACGCGCTTGCTGGTGTTTCGCGTTCACGCGCTGGCCCGGCTTGGACGCGGCGCGGATGCGCGCGCAGCGATGCAGGAATTGCGTCACATGGCGGCGGAGCGCGGCGACCCGGGCTTGAGCGAGAAGCTTGACGTGATCGAGCCGGAAATCCTCAACGCTGAAGGCCGTCACGCCGACGCGTTCGCGGCGATGCTGCGCGCACACGAAGCGACCGAGCACAATCAGATGACGCGCTTCAACGCCGGCGTGCGCGAACTGCGCGCGACGATGGAGAGCGAAGTTGCACAGGCGGAGGCGCGGGCCGAAGCGCAGGCGATCCAATCGGAACTGCAAGCGCAGACGCTGAAGATGATGACGTTGGCCATGGTGATGGCCGGCGGGTGCGTCATCGGTCTCTTGGTGATCGCGTTCCTGATTTATCGCAGCCGCCGCGCCATGCTTGGCGCCGTTGGCCGCGCCGAAGAGATCTTGGCCCGTCGCGGCGCTGATCGGCCGGCCAATGACGAGGGCAAGAAACATGGTCCGACACAGCGTCTGGCGCACATCCTTGATGAAATCGAACGGCGCGACGTCGAATTAAAGCGCGCGTTCCATGACATCGAAGCGGCGCGCGCGACGGCCGAACAAGCCAACGTCGCTAAGTCGCAATTCCTCGCGACGATGAGCCATGAGCTGCGCACGCCGCTTAATGCCATCATCGGCTACGGCGAGATGCTGATCGAGAACGCCGACGAGCGCGGCGACAATCAAGATCGGGACGATCTCAACCGCATTCACGGTGCGGCGCATCGTTTGCTGTCGATGATCAATGACGTGCTCGACCTTTCCAAGATCGAAGCTGGTGCTGCGATCGTTTCACCGGACACGATCGACATTGACGCGGTTGTCGTGGAAACGGTTGCAACGGTAAAACCGGCGGCGGCGGCGAACGGCACAGAGATTGTCGTCGAAGCTGAGCCTTGCCTTGGCGCCCTGGAAACCGATGGCTTCAAGCTCAGCCAATGCTTGCTGAACCTGATGGCCAACGCGGCGAAGTTCACCAAAGACGGCCAAATCAAACTCGTGGTGCAGCGTGATCTTGAATGGGTGAGCTTCCATGTCATCGACACTGGCATCGGTATCTCCCTTGAAGCGCAGACGCGACTCTTCCAGCCATTCGTGCAGGCGGACGCGACGACGACGCGTGCGTATGGCGGCACGGGTCTGGGACTTGCGATCACGCGACGGCTCGCGCGCCTGCTAGGCGGTGACGTGACTGTGAAAAGCGCGATCGGACAAGGTTCCGCGTTTACTTTGCGGGTGCCTGTCAGCGCGCCGCTAGAACTCAATGTTCCGGCAAACGATCAAACGCGCGACGCAGCCTAAGTTCCGAGTGAACTCCCTGCCCTCGTGCGCGTTGTCGCGCGCAGAGGAGCAAAGTTATGCGAAAACTGCTGGCCAGCGCAGTGTTGGCGATCACGGTGAGCGCAGGCGCAATCGCTTACGCACAAATCAAAGACGAAACGCCTATGGAAGGCGTGCGCGCCCAGCCGATGGACACGCAGCCCATGCCTGCGACATCGGCGGCTGTTCTGCCGCCAGAAGCGGATCTCACGGCGACCGATGCTCGCAGCCTGGCCAGCGATCAAGCCGTTGGTGAAGCGCGGCGGTATTATCGCGCGCAATGCAATCTATACGAATCCGCTGGGTTCTGTGACTGCGTGACCGCGGGCGTTGCGCAAGCACTGATGCCCGAAGAGGTTCGTATCGCTGGGCGCACCATTCGCGAGCGCATCACAGCGCAGGGTGATCTCGGTTCGACTGAACAGACAGATGCTACAGCAGCAATGAGCTCGGCAGAGCGGATCGAGCAAGTCGAAGGCCACTACGCCGACGCTTGCGCCTCGTTCCGTAGCTAAGGGGCCGGCGATCCTTCATCTTCGCGCGGTTGATTGCGCGCGAGGATGGAGGTGGCCGCCAAATCTCCAGTGACGTTGCCGAGCGTGCGGAAAATATCCGGGATCACTTCCACGGCGATCAGAATACCAAGCACTTCCGTCGGCACGCCCAGTGCGAGGCAGATCGGCGCAATCGATGCGATGAACGAAACTTGGCCAGGCAAACCGACAGCGGCGATGCTGACGGCGTATGCGACAACAATCGCGCTGATGATCTGAATCAACGACGGTTCCAGATTGTAGAGGTGCGCTATGAAAAAGCAGACCGCTAGGTTCGCCACCGGACTGGTGAAGCGGAAGATCGCGACGGCGAGCGGCAGGATCACATCAGCGACACGCGGCTGAATTTGCAAACCGCGCAGCGCGGCTTCCAACATGGCTGGCAGCGAGGCGAGTGACGATTGAGTTGAGGCGGCGATCGCCCAAACCGGCGTCGCAGCCGACGTGAAGCGCGCGATCGACTGACCGCCGAACATGATGGCGATGAGCCAAGCGATGACGGTCGACCCAGCGGTCACGCCGGTGACGATGACGACGTATTGCGCGAGCGTGCCAGCGGCGGAAAAGCCCGCGTGCAAGCCGACGCCAAGCGCCAGCGCGAAGACGCCGACGGGACCAGCGAGCAGCACCCAGTGGACGATCTTGATCATCGCTTCCGACACGGCGCGGAAGAAGTTCACGATCTGCGCGCGCATTTCAGGCGCGAGCGTTGCGGCGGCGAAGCCGAAGAAGATCGAGAACACCACAAGCGCCAGCATGCCGTCTTCGGCGGCAGCTTTGATTGGGTTGTAAGGCGCGAGGCCTTGGAGCCATGACGCGAATGTCGGGGGTTCGCTGATGCTGACGGCTTGGTCGCCTACTCCGGCGACGAACGCGTCAGCTGCAGCACGATCCAGCGGCCAGATTGCGAGCCAACCGTTGGTGACAAGCGTGGTGTAGGTGGCGGCGAAAAAGAGCAGGACTGTGAAGAGCAAGATGCCGCGCGCCACGAGGCCGCCGGTTTTTGCTGTGTCAGCGACGGATGCGATTGCGGTGATGAGCAGCGAGACCACGAGCGGCACGACCGTCATCCGCAACGTGTTCAGCCACAGGCCGCCGAACGGCTCGATGATGCTGGCGATGTTGGAGAGCGTCGGATCGCCGCTGGCGCGCACGAGCGCACCCGCGACCAAGCCGGCAACAAGCGACAACAGTACGATAATTGAGATGGACTTCACGCGTGACCTCGGGGGAGCGAGATCGACGGTCGTAGCCTATGCTGCAACGCAGCGCTACTCCGCCGCTACTGACTCGCGCGCGACGGCGGCGTGTCCGACGACGACCGGCTTCTTCTTGAACTCGAGGACGCCGTCTTCGATGCCGCCGTAACGCAGGTCCATGATGTCGTGGCCGTACGATTGGTTCTGCTTCCAGGGCGCTTTGCTTGTTTGCTTGGGCAGCAAGTGGTTGGCGCGTTGGAAATAGCCGGATGAGAAGTCAGCGAATGGCTTGTCTTCGTGCGGGCCGGCGTCGAGGCGCGGCGTTGCTGAGCCGAGCCCGTACATGTCCATGTAGTTGATCAAACGGCAGGCGTACTCGTTGATCAGATCTGCGCGAAGCGTCCAGGACGCGTTGGTGTAGCCGAAGACGAAGGCCATGTTCGGCACGTCGGAGAACATGGCGCCTTTGTAGGTGTAGCTTTGACCCGGCTCGATCTTCTTGCCGTCGACAACAATCTCGGCGCCGCCAAGCATACGGAGGTTGAGGCCTGTTGCGGTGATGATGATGTCGGCTTCGAGTTCTTTGCCGGACTTGAGTTTGATGCCCTTCTCGGTGAAGCGCTCGATATGATCGGTTTCGACGGAGGCTTTGCCTGCCTTGATCGCGATGAACATGTCGTTGTCGGGCACAAGGCAGAGACGCTGCTCCCACGGATTGTAGGGCGGCGTGAAATGCGTCTCCATGTCGTAATCGGGGCCGAGCTGTTCGCGGATGAGGCCGAGCAGACGCTCGCGGGTTTGCTCGGGCTTGTTGCGCGCGACGCGGAAGAAGAATTGCTGGAACAAAATCTTGCGCAGGCGCGTGAGATCGTATGCGAAATGGCGCGGCAGATTTTTGCGGCCCCAGTTGGCGAGCTTATCTTCGGCCGGCAGCGAGACCATGTAAGTCGGCGTGCGCTGAAGCATCGTCACGTGCGCAGCTTTGTCAGTCATCGACGGCACCAACGTCACGGCCGTCGCACCAGAGCCGATCACGACGACGCGCTTGCCGGCATAGTCGAGGTTCTCTGGCCAGTGCTGCGGGTGGATCACCTGGCCCTTGAAGGAGTCCATTCCATCCCACGTGGGTTGATAGCCGTCCTCGTAATTGTAGTAGCCAGCGCAGACGTGGAAGAAGTTGCAGGTGAAGCGCTTGGTGACGCCTTCGTTCTCGGCTTCGACGGTCCAGAGCGCATCTTCGGATGACCAGCTCGCGCGCTTTACGCCATGCTTGAATCGGATGTGCTTATCGATGCCGTATTCGGCAGCGGTTTCGTGGACGTATTTCCAGATCGAGGGGCCGTCAGCGATCGCCTTCTCTTCCGTCCACGGTTTGAACGAATAGCCGAGCGTGAACATATCGCTGTCCGAGCGGATGCCCGGATAGCGGAAGAGATCCCACGTGCCGCCCATGTCGGCGCGGTTCTCGAGGATCACGTAGCTTTTGTTCGGACAATCGCGCTGCAGGTAGTAGCCCGCGCCAATACCGGAGATGCCGGCGCCTACGACGACGACGTCAAAATGTTCAGTGCTCATGGGATTGAATCCCGCGCCGAAGTTGACGCGATGTCAAGATGCACGCGGCGGAAGGTGTCACGCGTCGAGGAGCGAACGCACCGTCGCGGCGAGTTGGCCGCCGCGATAGGGCTTGGCCAGGAAGCGCGCGCCGGCTTGGACGAGGCCGTTGCGCATGACCGAGGCGTCGGCGTAGCCGGAGGTGAACAGCACTTTCACACCAGGCCGGGCTTTCAGCGCGTGCTCGGCCACATCCTTGCCGGTCAGCGCGCCGGGCATGACCATGTCGGTAAGGACGAGGTCGAAGTGCGCGTTGGTGTCGAGTTGCGTGATCGCCTCGGCGCCGTTCGTGGCTTCCGTCACCGCGTAGCCGCGCTCCTTGAGGCTGGCGGATGCGAGCAGGCGAACCTGTGCATCGTCTTCGACGACGAGAATGCTCTCGGTCCCTTGGTCGGAAGCGCCCGCTTCGGCGAGCGGTACGCTTTCACATTTTGAAGTGTCGCGCGGCAGGTAGAGGCGCACGGTCGTGCCGTGCCCTACTTCGCTGTAGATTTTGACGTGCCCCTTCGATTGGCGCGCGAAGCCGTAAATCATGCTGAGGCCGAGGCCGGAGCCTTTGCCGACGTCCTTGGTGGTGAAGAACGGCTCAAGAGCGCGCTCGCGCACGTCAGGCGCCATGCCAACGCCGGTGTCGGTCACCGCGAGCGCGATGTAGTCGCCGGGCGCAACGTCGGAATTTTGTGACGCGTAGTGCTCATCGAGGTGCGCGTTGTGTGTCTCGACCGTGAGCTTGCCGCCCTCGGGCATCGCGTCGCGCGCATTGATGGCCAAGTTGAGCAAGGCGCTTTCGACTTGGGCGCGATCGGCATGCGCGCGCCAGAGGTTGGTCGCGAGCACGAATTGCGTTTCTACCCGTGCGCCAAGCGAACGGCGGAGCATATCCTCCATGGCGGTGACGGTGCCGTTCACGTCGACAGCTGAAAGCTGCAACGCTTGGCGGCGCGAAAATGCCAGCAATTGTTTGATCAGATTGGTGGCGTTGTCGGCGGCATAAAGGATCGCATCGACGCGCGGGCGCACATCTTCTGACACCCGCGTAAGCAATGAATCCGCGGCGCCGATGATCACCGTGAGCAAATTGTTGAAGTCGTGGGCCACACCACCGGTGAGCTGGCCCAGTGACTCAAGCCGTTGCGCTTCGGCGAACCGCTGTTGCTGCGCGAGCAACGCCGCCTCGGCGGCCGCGCGCGCTTCTAGTTGGCGCAATATCAATGCAACCGCGAGACTGAGTGCGATGAGCATTCCCGCGATGATCAAACCGCCGACGATTGCTTCTTGCCGCCAAGCCGCGAGCGCCTGCGCTTCCGACAACGAGACCGCCACCACAAGGTCACTTTCGCCAGAGGACGCGTAAGCCGTGATCATCAGCGCGCCGCCTTGAGTGATGGGCCCGCGGATGATGCCCTCGCCGCTCAGGACGTGCGGGTCGACGTACGAGTCGCTGGCAAGGCGAGGTTCTTCCAACAGCACCGTGCCGCTGCGGTGCAGAACGCGGACAACGCCGCCCTCGGCGTCGATGCTGCTGTAGAAGTTGCGCAAGGAGTCCGGTGAGAAGGTCGCGATCACGGCGCCGGTGACACGGCCATGATCGGTTAAGCGTCGGCCAAACGGGACAAGGAGCTGACCGTCGTTGGCGGACGTAAATGGCGGTTCGCTGATGATCTCAGGCGCGTCGCTGTCTCGGAGCGAGTGAAAGATTGCGCCATCGCGGCGCGGCTCGCCAACGAATTGCGCATGGGTTGAGTGACGGACGATGCCGCTGGTGTCGATCACCGACAAAGAATCGATTGTGGTGGCGCCGGCCCTGGCCGCTTCAAGCACCGCCTCCCATTGTCCCTGCGGCCCGTCTGGTCCGCCAAGGCGTTCGCTCTGGACCGCGATTTGGGTAAGACGCGCATCCATGGCGCCCATCGTGCGATCGAGATGCGCTCCGAGAATGGTGCTGTAGCTCTGCGCGCGATGACGCGCCGCATCGATGGCGTTTTGGTGCAGACCAGCGAAGCCGACCAAGGACACGATCAAGACGAAGGCGCCGAATAGACCCGCGACCGTCAGCACGCGGCGACGCAGATCCACATAGGACAGCGCGCTCGGTAGTGCCTGGTTTGCCGGCGCAGCTTCCATGTCCGCTGCGATTCCTCCTGATCGATCTATTCTCGTGTAGCAATCGCTTCACACGCCGCGCCAGGAGATTTTACCGGGCTGGCGTGGAAGCATCCCTCTGCTAGACACCGGCCATGATTATCGCCGTGGACGGGCCGACTGCTTCGGGAAAAGGCACGGTCGCCAAGAACTTAGCTGAGCACTATGGGCTTAAGAGGCTCGACACCGGCTCGCTCTATCGCGCCGTTGGGCTCGCGGTGCTGGATGCGAGCGGCGATCCTTCGGATGTGCGCGCCGCTGTGGCCGCCGCGGAGGCGCTTGATCTTGGCGCGATCGACGAACACCGCATTCGCTCAAGCGCGGCTGGGTTAGCGGCTTCAAAGGTGGCCGTGATCCCCGAAGTGCGCGAGGTCCTACGCCGCGCGCAGAAGACGTTTGCCAACGATCCAAACGGCGCGGTTCTGGATGGGCGCGACATTGGCACCGTCATTTGCCCCGACGCCGAGGTGAAGCTGTTCGTGACGGCGTCGCTTAAGGAGCGTACGCGCCGGCGGTTCGCTGAACTCCGTGCACGCGGCGAGCAGATCAGCTTTGAGGATTTGCAGGCCCAGATCGCCGAGCGCGATGAGCGGGACATGACCCGCAAAGACTCCCCGCTCTACCAAGCTGCGGACGCGCATTTGCTGGATACAACGGCGCTTTCGATCGAGGCGGCGGCTCAAGCGGCCTATGCCATCGTGGACCGCGTTTTGGCCACCGAGGGCTGAGTTTAGACCGATACTCGCTTGCTGGGTGGGGCCTCCCTATCTATAGAGAGCCCGCGTTCCTGAGGGTTTCGAACCCCCGGGCCGCTTGGCGTTAGCTAAAGCCAAATCTGAGGACGGCCCCATTGTGGGGCCGAGACCGCCGGAACCAACCGGTTGGCCCTTATCATTGTTGGAGTTGAAACACGTATGGCGTCTGAAACGCAAAACCCCTCATTGAACCCCAGCCGCGATGATTTCGCGGCCCTGCTCGACCAGAGCCTCGGTTCAAAGGGCATGATTGAAGGCCGCGTTATGCCGGCCACCGTGGTTGCGATCGAACACGACTTCGTCGTTGTCGACATTGGCCTCAAGACCGAAGGCCGCATTCCACTCCGCGAATTCCTCGTCGACGACGGCGCTGGCGCGCCGAAAGTTGGCGACATCGTTGAAGTCTATCTAGACCGCATCGAAAACGCGCTCGGCGACGCTGTCGTCAGCCGTGAGAAGGCGCGTCGCGAAGAAGCATGGACGCGTCTCGAGAAGTCGTTCGCTGCGCAAGAAGCAGTCAACGGCGCACTCGTCGGCCGCGTGAAGGGCGGCTTCACTGTCGACCTCGGCGGTGCGAATGCGTTCTTGCCGGGCAGCCAAGTGGACATTCGTCCGGTTCGCGACGTCGGCCCGCTGATGAACATCGTGCAGCCGTTCGCGATCCTGAAAATGGACCGTCAGCGCGGCAACATCGTCGTGTCACGTCGCGCCGTGCTCGAAGAGAGCCGCGCTTCGGAACGCGCCGAAATCGTCGGCCAACTGCAAGAAGGCGAAGTCCGTGAAGGCGTGGTCAAGAACATCACCGATTACGGCGCGTTCGTTGATCTCGGCGGCATCGACGGTCTGCTGCACGTCACCGACATGAGCTGGAAGCGCGTTTCCCACCCGAGCCAAGTGCTCAACGTGGGCGACACGGTGAAAGTCCAGATCGTGAAAATCAACCCGGATACCCAGCGTATTTCGCTCGGCATGAAGCAATTGCTGACCGATCCGTGGGATGGCGTTGATGCGAAGTACCCGGCGGGTGGCAAGTTCACCGGTCGCGTCACGAACATCACCGACTACGGCGCTTTCGTTGAACTCGAGCCGGGCGTTGAAGGCCTGGTGCACGTCAGCGAAATGAGCTGGACCAAGAAGAACCTGCACCCGTCGAAGATCCTGAGCACGTCTCAGGAAGTCGATGTGCAAGTGCTGGACGTGGACGGCGAAAAGCGCCGCATCTCGCTCGGCATCAAGCAAGTGCAGAACAATCCGTGGGATGCGTTCATCGCTGAAAACGGCGTTGGCTCGGTCATCGAAGGCGAGATCAAGAACATCACCGAGTTTGGTCTGTTCGTTGGCCTCACGCCGGAACTCGACGGCATGGTTCACTTGAGCGACATCGCCTGGGACGTTCAGGGCGAAGAAGCCCTCGCCCGTTTCAACAAAGGCGACATGGTCAAGGCGAAGGTTCTCGACGTAGACGTCGACAAGGAACGCATCTCGCTCGGCATCAAGCAAGTCGACAACGACCCGATGGCCGATGCCGACTTCAAGCGCGGTCAGATCATCACGGCGGAAGTCGTCGATGTGTCGACCGGCGGCATCGAAGTCTCGTTCGGCGAAGGCAACGCACTGCGCACCTTCATCCGCAAGTCGGATCTGTCGCGCGACCGCCAAGAGCAACGCGCTGAGCGTTTCTCGGTCGGTGATCGCCTCGACGCGATGGTGACTGGCTTTGACAAGGCGACCCGCAAGGTCTCGCTCTCGGTGAAGGCCATGGAGCTCGCGGACGAAAAGGAAGCGATCGCGCAGTTCGGTTCGTCGGATTCCGGCGCTTCGCTCGGCGACATCCTCGGCGCCGCGCTGAAGGACAAGAAGTAAGCATAAGCCGCTACCAGCGGTTTGATTGAGGCCCGGCGGCGACGTCGGGCCTTTTTCTTGGCCTTTTCAAACGCATGGGTGTTGACGCGGACCGCTGAGCGGTCCTCTATCGCCTCAACGGGGAACTCAAGGGATCGCACATGTTGCGCTCAGAGCTGGTCAACCGGCTGCAAGAAGAGATGGGGTCGCTTAAGGCGGCTGAGATCGAGCACGCTGTCGATATCGTGTTGGACGAAGTGGCTGTGGCCCTCGCCCAAGGCGGCCGCGTTGAATTACGTGGATTTGGCGCGTTTTCGGTACGCAAGCGCGACGCCCGCACGGGCCGCAACCCGCGCACCGGCGCTACCGTGAAGGTCGAGGCCAAGAAGGTGCCGTTCTTCAAGCCGGGCAAGGAGCTCCGGCTGAAGGTCAATGGCGGCGAAGAGCCGTAAGCTCTCAGCGCAGCCCGCAAGGGAACCCGAACGGCTGTTCAGCGGTTTTGTTCCCTGATTAGGCGGGACTACAAAAAGTTATGGGTATCGACGACCAGTCGCCTGGGCCGCACGCGGCCTCCGAGAGCGACGTTATGGCTGCAAGATTGGCAACGATCGTGGCCAATTCTGATGACGTCATCATTTCCAAAACTCTGAGCGGAATCATCACCTCTTGGAACGGCGGCGCGACACGGATTTTCGGCTACGAGCCCGAAGAGATCATCGGCCAGCACATCTCTAAGATCATCCCGCCCGACATGATGGACGAGGAAAAGGAGATCATCGGCAGGCTCGCGCGCGGTGAGCGGATCGAGCATTTCGAGACCGTGCGCGTCACCAAAGATGGCCGCCGCGTAGATATATCGCTCACCGTTTCACCCATGCGCGATTCCGGCGGACGGATTATTGGCGCATCGAAAGTTGCACGCGACATTAGCGATCGTAAGCGCGCTGAAGAAACACAGCGCCTGCTCGTCGATGAGCTCAACCACCGCATCAAGAATACGCTGGCGACAGTTCAGGCGATCGCGTCGCAAACGCTTCGGCGCGCGGCGACCCCGGCGGATTTCGTCGATAGTTTCAATGGCCGCATCAAAGCGCTCGCGCGGGCGCACGGCCTGCTGACCGGCGGCTCATTTCAAGGCGCCGAGATCACCGATCTCGTGCGCGACCAATTACTGCTTGGCGGTGAAGACGATCGCCGCATTTCGTGGTCAGGGCCATCCGTGACGCTCGAGGCACAGCCGGCGCTGCACTTGGCGCTCGTGTTGCACGAGCTTGGCACTAACGCGCGCAAACACGGAGCGCTTTCCGTTCATGGCGGCGTGGTGTCGGTGCATTGGCAAGTGCAGTCCAGCAGTGGTCGCAACTTACAACTGAACTGGCGCGAAGTTGGTGGGCCGCCCGTAAGCGCACCAACGGCACAAGGCTTTGGCTCGGTGCTGATCGGGACAAGCTTGCGCGCGCATGACGGCGAAGTCGTTATCACCTACGCACGCGATGGGTTGACGTGCGACATCAATCTGCCGCTTCCAGAACTTTCGCATCCGATCGGCGCTCTGGCGCGCGAGGTGGCGCCGATTGCTAACGTCACCGCTGGAAAACAATCCGGCCTCGTCGGCAAGCGCATCTTGATTGTCGAAGACGAGCCGCTGATCGGCATGGTGCTGACCGACTATCTCAGCGACGCCGGTTGCAAAGCTGTCGGCCCAGCGCAAACCGCCGAGAAAGCGATGCAGATGGCGGCCGAAGAAACGGTCGATGCGGCGCTTGTTGACGGCAATTTGGCCGGCCGCCGTGTCGATCAAATCGTTGGCACGCTGCGCTCGCGCGGCATCCCCTTCGCATTCGTGACGGGCTATGGGCGCGAGGCGCTGCCGCCTGGATTTGACGACGCACCGATCGTTGAAAAGCCTTTCACCGAAGAGCAGGTCGCGGCGACGCTAGAGCGGTTGCTTGGAGGAAACGTCGTTCCATTGCATAGCCGCCGCGAGAGCTAGGCGGCTCGCGCGCGCAAAGCGCCCTTTATCCACGCTGCAAATTTCAGCAGCACTGCGCCGCCGAGAAGCGAGAGCGTTGGGATAGCAAGCCAAGGCTTGTCTTCAAGGCGGCCAAAGTACGACACGAAGAATATACCGGCGATGACGATGCCGCCGAACGTGTGCAGCAGCTTCCAATTGCGAGGGCCAAGCGTGCGGACGGACCAATCGTTCGACGTCAGCGCCATAAGCGCGACCATCACGTAACCGAAGCCGCCGCCATAGATTGTCGTCGCGCTACGCGGTGGCGCGAACACGAGCACCGCGATGAGCAATGCGCCCAAGTGCACGAAATGCGCGGCAGCAAAGCCAAGACCCACGGCGCGGCGGCGGCGCAGCAGCACCGTGCGCCAACCACCGGGCCACAGCTTGGAGAGCGCGGATGCCGACCACGCGGTGATGAACCAGAAGAACGAGAAGCGCGCGGTGAGACGCGCGGCAGCGGCGGCGCCTTCGGCGGACCAACCGCCTTCGAGCGCATAGCCGAGCGCGGCGATAGCCGCTGCGGCAAATGCCGAAACCGCAATGATCGTTGGTGTCGAGACGCGCCGCTCGGCTGTCATAGAGCTTTACTCCCCTGCCCGACCTAGCAAGCCGCGTCAAATCCTGCCAAGGCTCGCGCAAGCCATTGGGGGCCTTTTAGCGGAGACAAGCGCATGTCCATGCTCAAGGAATTTCGGGAATTTGCTCTGAAGGGCAACGTTGTTGACCTCGCGGTCGGCGTGATCATTGGCGCGGCGTTCGGGACGATTGTCTCATCGCTGGTCGACGACATGATCATGCCTCTGGTCGGCGCCGTGACGGGCGGGCTTGATTTCTCGAATTACTTCGTGCCGCTCTCGGATGCGGTTACGGCGACGACGCTCGACGCGGCGCGCGAGCAAGGCGCGGTGTTCGCCTACGGGAAATTTCTGACGGCGGTGCTGAAGTTCGCGATCGTCGCATGGGTCATGTTCTTGATCATCCGCGCCATGAACGCGATGAAGCGCAAGCAAGAGGCAGCTCCTGCCGCCGCGCCGGAAGTCCCGGTTGATATCAAGCTGCTCACGGAAATTCGCGACCTGCTGAAGAAGTAGCGCAAGCATGCCGACTTTCGCCTGGAGATCAGCCACGGGATGACGGCGGCTGATTTCGTCGCTACGTGTCCGCTCATGCCTGACGCCAAAATCTGCGGGATCACCACGGTTGAAGCGCTCGACGCCGCCATCGAAGGCGGTGCGCGCTTTGTTGGCTTCGTGACGTATCCGAAAAGCCCGCGCTTCTTGTCGATGGACAAGCTCGCGGCGTTGGCGGCGCGGGCGCGCGGGCGGGTGGAGACGGTGTTGGTCACCGTGAACGCCGATGATGGACACCTCGCGGCGGCTAACGTCGCTGCGCAGCCGGACTGGATCCAGCTGCACGGGACGGAGAATACCAAGCGGGCGGCGGAGGTCCGGCCGTTTGCCCGGCGTGGGCTGATCAAGGCTGTAGGCATCGCCAAGCACGAGGATTTCGCGACGCTGCCGCCCTACTACCCGCTCGTCGACTTCTTCCTGTTCGACGCCCAGATGCCCCAGGGCGGGCTTCCGGGGGGCAATGCGCTGCCTTTTGACTGGGGTGTCATGGCGGGGGCTCGGATTGAGCGGCCGTGGTTCCTGGCTGGCGGGCTAAAGCCCAGCAACGTCAAAGAAGCGATTCAGGTATCCGGTGCCGACCTTGTGGATGTCTCCTCTGGTGTGGAAAGCAGCCCAGGACTAAAGGACCCCCACCTGATCGCCCAATTCTTGGCGGCTGCGGAAGTTTAAATCCTCCCCCATGGACGTGCGCCGCAACTGGCAGGACCTACCCGACGCCGAAGGCCGTTTTGGCCAATACGGCGGGCGGTTCGTCGCCGAGACTTTGATGCCGCTCGTGCTGGAGCTGGAGCGCGCGTATCGGGCGGCTCAGGCTGATCCCGCGTTCGCGGCGACGATGGCGGACTTCTGGACCCATTATGTGGGCCGACCCTCGCCTTTGTATTTTGCTGAGCGCCTGACTGAGCACCACGGCGGCGCGAAAATCTACTTCAAGCGCGACGAGCTCAATCACACCGGCGCGCACAAGATCAATAATTGCCTCGGCCAAGTGCTGCTCGCGCTGCGCATGGGCAAGACGCGGATCATCGCCGAGACCGGCGCGGGTCAGCATGGTGTTGCGACGGCGACAATCTGCGCGCGCTTGGGTTTGCCGTGCGTGGTATTTATGGGGGCAACCGACATTGAGCGGCAGAAGCCGAACGTGTTTCGGATGAAGTTGCTCGGCGCTGAAGTGCGTCCGGTGACGAGCGGCGCGGCAACGCTGAAAGATGCGATGAATGAAGCGCTGCGCGATTGGGTGACCAATGTCAGCGATACGTTCTATTGCATAGGAACCGCAGCGGGCCCTCATCCGTATCCGGAGATGGTACGTGACTTTCAAAGCGTGATCGGTCGCGAGGCGCGCGAGCAGATTTTGGAGCGCGAGGGGCGTTTGCCGGATGCGGTGATGGCGTGCATCGGCGGTGGCTCGAATGCGATCGGACTGTTTCATCCGTTTATTGCTGACGAGAACGTGCGTCTGATCGGCGTTGAAGCGGCAGGTCACGGCATTGACGAGCGCTTTGAGCACAGCGCTGCAATCAATGGCGGGCGGCCTGGCGTGCTGCATGGCAACCGCACTTATCTGCTGCAGAACGAAGACGGCCAAATCCTTGAAGGCCACTCGATCAGCGCCGGTCTCGACTATCCTGGCGTCGGCCCGGAACATTCTTACTTGGCCGACATCGGCCGCGCTCAATACCTCAGCGCCACCGACACTGAAGCGCTCGAAGCGTTCAGATTGTGCGCGAAACTTGAGGGCATTTTGCCGGCGTTGGAACCATCTCATGCGCTGGCGCGTGTTGGAGATGTGGCGCGCGAGATCGGCAAGGACGGTCTGCTCATCATGAACCTCTGCGGGCGCGGGGATAAGGACGTGTTCACTGTCGCGGACGCGTTAGGAGTGAAACTGTGAAACTCACATCAGTATTTGCCGGCCTCTGCTCAATCCTCGCGTTGTCGACGTCCGCTTTCGCGGCCGACGCTACGCACCTCATGCCAGACACGCTCAATCTCGAAATCGTCGACGGCTCGATCGTGCCAGACGATTGCATGTATCCTGCATCAATCACTGACTCATCGCGCTTTGAAGTCGCTTGCGTGACGATGCCCGCGATCATCGGCCAAGAGATCAGCTCGCAATATATTGGCCAACTCGGCGCCCAAGGTTGGCATCAGGGCAGCTACGTGCCAGGCGGCATGACGGCCGTGCGCACCGACGAAAACAACTGCCGCCGCGTGCTCAACATTTTCCCGGGCGACTATCCGCCGAACCAAGAGCGCGCCGATATCACGGTGCTCTGGTTTGCACTCGATCGCACGCCGCGTTGCAATGAGACGCAACCCGGTTGAGCGTACGTCTCGCCTCCCGCTTTGCTACATTGAAACGCGAAGGCCGCGCTGGGCTTGTCGCGTATGTGATGGCGTCTGATCCGGATCACGAAACGTGCTTCGAGATTTTGCGCGGATTGCCGACAGCGGGCGCGGATGTGATCGAGCTTGGCTTTCCGTTCAGCGATCCGATGGCGGACGGGCCGAGCATTCAGAAGGCGGCGTTGCGCGCACTGAAAGCCGGCGGTTCGTTGAAGCAATCGCTCGAACTGGCACGGCGCTTTCGTGAAACGGATAAAGACACGCCGCTCATTCTCATGGGCTACGCCAATCCGATCGAGAGCATGGGCTACGAGGCCTTTGCGAAATCGATGGCGGCGTCGGGCGCGGATGGCGTCATCATCGTTGATCTGCCGCCCGAGGAAGATGCGCCGCTTCGCGCTACGTTTACCTCGAACGGCCTATCGATCATCCGCCTCGCGACGCCGACTACGGATGATAGCCGTTTAACCAAGGTGCTCGATGGGGCCTCAGGTTTCTTGTATTATGTCTCGGTGGCTGGGGTCACAGGCGCTAACGCCGCGACTTCAGCCCAGGTGCGCGCAGCGGTGGAAAGACTGAAGCGCGCCACGGACCTCCCCATCGCCGTGGGTTTCGGCGTGCGTGAGCCAGAAGCGGCTCGCGCCATTGCAGTAAATGCGGACGCCGTCGTCGTGGGCTCCGCCATTGTGGACGAAATTACCGCCGGGCCAGCGCCCCAAGTGGTTGAACGCGTCTTGCGCAAGGTCGCTCAATTGAGCGAAGCTGTGCGATCAGCGCGTGAACTTGAAGGAACACCCGCATGAATTGGCTGTCGAATTTCGCGCGGCCCGGCCTGTCGAA
>JBEBHI010000004.1:0-54276 GCA_040080935.1 Terricaulis sp. | reverse complement strand
TTCACGCACATCAACGTTGAGAACAATGCCAGCCATGGCTGATAGCCTTAAATTCCGGGGCGCCGGGAAAAATGGAAGCGGGGCTTCTAGCGGAGAGTGGTGCTCACCGCAAGGTAGGCCCGCCGGCCGGGTCCGGATCGGTGGGTTGCGTCGCCGGGGGCCGCGCCGCCTGCCGTCCCTCGGCCTCGGAAATGGCCTGTTCGAAGGCTCCGACGAGGGCCGGGACGCAGCAGGCGTTCAGGAAATGGTCCCCCTCCGGGACGGTGATCAGAGTATGGCCGTATTCGGCGGCGATCCGCTGTTCGGCCTCCAGGGGCACGAAGGTGTCGGCGTCGCCGTGAACAAAGACGATCGGCTGCTCCAGTCCCCGCAGCGCCGCCCAGACGGCCGGGAGCTGGAGTCTTTGAGCCGTGATCTCGCTGATTGAGTTCTTGAAGTCCCGCGGCAGCATGCCGTGGAAGAGGCTGCCCGCGCCGATCAACCGCCGCGCGGTCGGGCCGCGGTCGCCAAAAAAGGCCGATACCAGGACCACGGCATCGACCTGATCCGGATAGCGCTGCGCCATCAAGGTTGCGACCGGCGCGCCAAAGCTCTGGCCCACTAGCAAAACCCGCTCACCCTCCCGGTGCTGGAGCATCGGCGCCAGCGCGTCGGCCTGCTTGGCCAGATCGCGCACCGCGTCGTGTGGCTCGGAGGCGCGGAAGCCGGGCCGGTCGGCGACGATCATCTCGCGCGTCTGCGGCAACGCCGCGATCGTCGGCGCCCAGTATTCACTCCAGGACGGCGTGCCGGTGATGATGACGATTCTCCAGGTCGCCTCAGCACGCGGCGGCGTTTGCAGCGCTGAGATCTGCCATTGCTCAGGAACGCCTGCGGTAAACGTGATCCGCTCCATCGTGCCCGGCGGATAGGCGCTCGATGTTGGGAAACGGTCGTTCTCGTCCTCAGTCGTGCCAATGGCGCAGGCGGAGAGGGTAAGGGCGAGTGCGATCATTATTTTCCGCATGGATCGCCATGTAGCCGGTGCGGCAGCTTTCGTCACCACACGGACGACGTGTCGCCGGGCGTTTTGCCCGGTCGCAAAATGTGTCTAATAGCGCTGTCGCTGGCGGGGGCCGGCTCTGGTGGGGGTTGCCCGTGCGCGGTTGGATTGCATTCGTTGCTCTTGTGCTCATGGCGGGCAGCGCCGCGGGGCAAACTGGTTCGCGGCATCTGAGCGGCGAGATCGGCCCTGGAACGCAGCGCGTCTCCTTTCCGATTCAAGTTGAGGCGGGGCAGGTCGTCACGCTCACAACTTCGTCCGCCGACAACCTCGACACTGTGCTTACGCTCAATGGCCCGAACGGCCGACGCATCGCCCAGAACGATGACGTGCAGCCGGGCATTCTCACATCGCGCATCGTTCACGTCGCGCGCGAGGCCGGCAACTACACCGCGGTGGTCACCGGCTACAACGGCGCGCGCGGACAATTCGACCTCGACGTCGCGTACGGCGCAGGCGCCGATCTTTCCGCCGAAGCGCGCGTCCTTCTCAACGAGAATGTGACGCTCGATCGCCGGCGCACGGAAGCGCGTTACCCTGTTGATCTCAACGCCAACGATATCTTTGTGGCGACGACGCTCGCGCTCACAGACAATCTCGACACCACGCTTTCGCTGCTGGACAGCCACGGCGCCATTGTCGCCACCAGCGACGATCGCGGCGACGGCACGCTGAATTCGCAGATCGTATTTCAGACCGGCGCAGCTGGCCATTTTGAGTTGGTTGCGAGCACCTACAACGCCGCCGGAAACGGTGACTTCGCGCTTTCCTTGGCGCTCGATCCGCGTGCGCGCGCGCCATTCAATTTCGCGACCGTGGAGCGCACCGAAATCGAACGCCACGAAGGCAGTTTGAGCGTGGCGCAGCCGGCGCAGGAATTCCCCGTCCGCCTCGCAGCTGGGCAAACGCTCCTCGCGGTCAGTGAAGCGACGACAGGCGATCTGGATACGGTTCTGACGCTGAACGATCCAGACGGGTTTCCGGTCGCCATCAACGATGACCGTGGCGATGGCTCGCTGAACTCGGCATTCGCCTACACAGCCGCGATCGCGGGTACGTACACCGTCGAGCTGTCGCGCTACCAAGCATCCAACAACAACGGCAACTTCAGACTAGTGCTGTCTTCGGTCGACGCCTCCGTCGCCACCGCGTTGCAGGCGCTCGCCGACAATTCTGTCACCCTAACGGGCACCGAACAGACCATCGAGACGCCGAACTTCCGTGTGCATTACACGTTGGAAGGGCGCGACGCGACGACGGAGCCATACGCCCGCGCGACGGCGGATGCGCTTGAAGTCGTGCTGCGGGAGCAGGTCGAACGTATCGGCTGGGCCGCCCCCATTCGCGACTCCGACGGCCGCTATCGCGCCTATATCGGCCAAGCCAACGGCAACATGGGCTACACCAAGCCGGTCGAGATGGTGTTCGACAATCGCAATACGCCTGGCGTTCGCGAGCGTGCCGCGGCGCGCGCGGTCTTTGTCATCGACAATGACTTCCGTGGCATGGGCAAGAAGGCGCCGCCGGAAAGCCTCATGCGCGCAACTGCGACGCACGAATTCAACCACGTTATCCAGTTCGGCTACGATTCTATCGAGGGTCTAAATTGGCTCTATGAATCGACCGCGTCGTGGACTGAGACTGTCACAGTCGGCGCCGATCAGGACGCCACCGACTACGTCGAGTTCGATTACGCTTCGCCCGGAACCTGCTGGACGACCAATCAGCCTGGCTTCAACTACGCCCAATGGACGCTGCTGCAATCGCTTGCCGACGTTTACGGCGATCGCTTCGTCGTTCGCATCTGGGAAAATAGCGTCGAGTACGACGGCTTCGAGACCATGTCGCACTCGCTCGAAAGTGTCGGCACGACCATCCCCGAAGCTCTGAAGCGTTGGCGCGTGCAGAACTTCGCGCGTGATTACGCCCTTGCGCCGCACTTCACCCGCACGGTCGACAAGGCTGGAACCATCAGTCGCGACGGGCAGTGGGCGCCGCGGGGCCGCATCGAACAGCTCGGCGCGAACTACGTGTCGGTGAACGTGCGCGGCCCGCGCAATTACGCAGTGCGCGGCGACAATCTTGAATTGGTCGGTCTTGGCCGTCGCAATGGCCAGATTGAAGTCATCCCGCTCGGCCGGAGCGGCGTCTTTGATGCCTCCCAGTTCGAGGATGCCACGTTGATGGTGTTCAACAACGCCGTGCCGCGCGCCCCTGGCGAGTGTTCAGGCGAGAGCTATTCGATCACCACGAGCGCCGCGACCAGCGCCATGGCGGAGCCGCAGTATCACTTCAGCGCACGGCACTTCGCGCCGCCGTCATAGGCAGCGCGAAACTGCCCGCTAGTGCGTTAGTCGAAGCTGCGAGATCGATTGGCCGATCTGCTGGAACGCGGTCTGCAGCGTCACGCGGTCGTCGGCCAGGAAGAAGTGCGAGCTATCCGTCGCGCATTGGCTGAACACCGACATCGCCGTGGTGTCGTTGTCGATGTGAAAGCCGACTGTGTAGACGATGATGTTGCGCTGCTTCATGGCGTTGCAGATGGCGATGGTCTGCGCCGCAGATGAGCCATTGGTGGCGTTGCAATTGATGTGATCTGCTGTCCCGCCCGAGCCGGTGAGGGCGTCGCGCGCGATGACGCCTTGGCAGTACGGCGAGTTGAACGCGCCGTCCGTCATCAGCACCACGATCTTCTGCGTTTCAGGCGTGCCGTACGCTGCAGGGCGATTGGCGGCGCCTGGCCACAGATAGCCCCAGTTCGGCGAAACCATGTACCAGCCCCACGCCGCGCCCACCTGACCCGCCGTCGAACCTGTCGCAGTGAGCGAGTCGATGCGGTTGTGCAGTGCTGTTCTGTCAGTGGTCAGCGGGATGATGCCTGTGCCGGTATCGCAGGTATTGGTTGGTGCGGCGTAGTTGAGGCCAACGAGCGCAGTGCTTGGCGCCGCGTCCGTTGTTGCTTGGCCGCCGACGCGCTCAGACACGCAATTGCTGATTTGAAGAATGCGGATCACGTTCGAAGCATTGGTGAAGCGATAATACTGACAGCCAGGCGTGGTGCAGTAGCCCGTGCCGCCGCTCGTGTACGCCGTGTAGCTCGGGCCGAATGAGCCAGAGAGCAGGTAATTGTTCGTCGCCACGCCCGTGACTTGCCACGCAACGTCGGTCGTCGAGTTGATCTGCGTCATGCCGCTGACGTTCTGGATCCAAACCCAATCGTTGTTCGCGAGGCCGTGAGCGCTGGACGTGACGCGCACCTGGCAAGCCGCCTCAACACAGCGCGTGACTGTGCCGCTGCCCGGATAGGTGCCGCTGTAAGACGAGGTGTTGACGACCGTGCCGCTCGAATTGCGCAACTGGAACGTGTTCGCGGTGACGTTCAGCACTGTGTACCAGCGCGCATTGAGATTGGTTGCGAAGCTGCCGGTGCCGGCAATGTTGACGAGCCCAACGATATCGCCATTGGCAAAACCGTGAGCGTTTGACGTGAACACTGCCGGGTTCGCTTTGGTGACAGCGGTGATGGTTCGTGTCGCGCCGGTTGCCCAAACGGCGGCGCTGATGTTGCGGCCCGCCGTGATCGCGCCGCGTACAGTCGGCGCGTAAGTGCCGGCATTGACGCCCATGGCCCAGGTGATGAGCGCCATCTTGGAATAATACGGCGTCTGATTTGTCTGGACGATCAGATCGACCAGGTCGCCCGCGGAGTTGCGCAAATCGCTGATGCGCGTGCCGGCCATCGAACCTGTCGTGTCCAGCACGAGCGCGACCTCAAGGTTCATGCCGCCGCGCACCGCTTCGGAGTTCACACCGACGGTCCAGTCGCGGTTGGTGATCAGCTGCGCGAGGCTGGTCGGCATCGGCGCGGTAGCGCGCAGGCGATAGCCGTTATTGCCGATATCGGTCAGCGTCACTGTGGCGGTGCTGGCGTAACCCGGCGCTTCGGCATCGAAGAACGCGCGCGCGCTCGCGGTGCGAGCAGCCATCGTGACGTTGCCAGGTTGGCGCGCTGCAGCGAGAACCGCGCTGTCTGCGGCGCTCTGTAACTCTGTCTTCACCATAACGCCGCGCGTGAAGTCGATGGTGAGGCCCAAGAGGCCGATGAGCACGGTGCCCATCAACGCCCACATCATGGCGACGTTGCCGTCACGGCTGCGGAAGAAGGAATGGGGGCGGCGCATGGATTGAGATCCTTTGCGCGCCAGTAAACGCCAAACGCGCTTAAGGATCGGTTCAGTCGCGTGCGTTTACACGCATGTAGTTTCGACTACATGTACAAAACGTGGCTTTCGCGCACGCTTAGCCGCTGTTCATCAAATTTTCGAAAGCGCTTAACCCGCGTTATTCAAACAACGAGCTGACGCTTTGTTCGTTGGCGATACGCCAAATCGCGTCACCGATCAGCGCCGCAACGGAAATTTCGCGGACTTTCGAGCTCTTGTGCTTGCGCCCGCTCGGGTCGATCGAGTTCGTGACGACCAACTCTTTAAGCATGCTCTCGTCGATGCGCTTCACCGCGCCGTTGGAAAGCACGCCGTGCGTGATGTAGGCGGAGACGGACTTCGCCTTTTCCTTCAGCAGCGCCTCAGCTGCGTTGCACAACGTGCCGCCGCTATCGACGATGTCATCGACCAGAACGCACTCGCGGCCTTCAACATCGCCGATGATGTGCATCACTTCGCTGACGCCGGCCTTCTCGCGCCGCTTGTCGACGATGGCGAGATCGGCGCCGAGGCGGTTAGCCAACGCACGCGCGCGCACCACGCCGCCAACGTCCGGCGACACGATCATTAGCTTGGTGGTGTCTTTGCAGTTCTCGCGAATGTCGCGCTCAAGCACAGGCGTCGAGAAAAGGTTGTCCGTCGGGATGTCGAAGAAGCCTTGGATCTGACCGGCGTGCAGTTCGAGCGTCAGCACGCGATTGGCGCCCGCCGTGGTGATCAAGTTCGCAACCAGCTTCGCCGAGATCGGCGTGCGGCCGCCGACTTTGCGGTCCTGCCGGCCGTAACCGTAATAGGGGATCACTGCGGTGATGCGACGCGCTGAGGCGCGACGGAGCGCATCGATGCCGATCAGCAATTCCATCAAATGGTCGTTCGCGGGGTATGACGTCGATTGCAGGATGAACACATCCTCGCCGCGCACGTTCTCTTGGATCTCGACGAAGATCTCATTGTCCTTGAAGCGCTTGAACTCCGCCTGCGCGAGCGGCGTATCGAGATGCTCCGCGATCGCCTTGGCGAGCGGATTGTTTGAATTGCCGGACAAGAGTTTCATCGGAGCGGCCCCGTCGCTTGATCGGCTCCCTTTACGCGCGGAGCGGGGCGAGTCGAAAGCTTTTGCTGCACTTTAATGACAGCAACGTGTGACGTGGCCCCGGCGCCACGATTTAGGGTGCTTCCGCACCGGCATAGAGGGCTTCAGGTTCGTTTCGGAGCTTGGCCCACATCTGGTCGCCAAACGAGAAGTGCCACCACTCGGATGGATTGGAAGCGAAACCAGCGTCGACCATAAGCCAATAAAGCAACCGCCGGTTGGCGCGCGCTTCTTCGTTGGAGAACGAAAACGCCGCGTCGTCGGTCTCCGTTTCAAAGCGGTCCGTGTGCGCAAGTGGCGAAGCATCGTCGAACAGCGAGCCCATCCAAAGCGGATCGCCGTTTTGCCAGCGCACAGTGAGATCGACAGCGCCACCGGTCGAGTGCGGCGAGGGCGCATCAGCGCCGGTGCTCGGCGCGGCCCAATAGTTTGTAACTTCGGCGGCAAGTTCGGCTTCGCTCAAGTGCGGCTTGCGCTTGCGCAATTCCGCCGGAAGCCAGCGATCGTGGAAGTACGCTTGTACCGCTTGCGGGCGCCACGCGTCGAAGACGAAGAGCTCAAGCTGCGCCTCCGCCAGCTTAGCGTTCACGGCGCGCAAACGTTCAGCCGCACCTTGCCGGAGTGAGAGCGTTTGGATTGAGCCTGGTATGACCGCGTAGTAGGGCGGGTTTCGCGGTTGCGCGTAGAAGTTCTCTCCGCGCACGCCGTATCCACTCAGCGCCACAAGCGGTTCTTTGTTGGCCCTGCCATTGAACGCGATCGGGAGCTCGCGATAGCCGCGCGCACGATGATCAGGCGGCGGTGGAATAGGCTTGTCGCGTAGCGCGCCGAGTGAACCGAAGACGCTCATCCGAGCATGATGACACTGCAATTGCGGCCATAATCGCCCGCTTTCTCATGAACCGAGCGGCGATGGGAGTGGAGCCTCTTAGATTCCGCGTAAGTATCGAGCGGCAGCGTTTCGATCTCGCGCACGCCGGCGGTAGTGAGCCGTGATGCGCAGAAATTTGGCAGATCGAAATGCAGGCGATCGCCAGCGCCTGGAACAAAGAAACGCGCATAGGCGGGATCGGCGGCGATGAACTCAGCCTCGAACTCCGGGCCGACCTCATAGGATGATTGGTGGATGCACGGACCGATAGCGGCGGCGATCCGCTCGCGCCGCGCCCCATGCTTTTCCATAAGCGCGACCGTGGCCTCGATCACGCCGCCAACAGCGCCTCGCCAACCAGCATGGGCCGCGCCGACGACCTTCGCTTCGCGATCGGCAAACAAGATCGGCGTGCAATCAGCGGTGAGGATGGAGATGGCGAGGTTCGGCGTTGTGGTCACAAGCGCATCCGCGCGCGGCCGTTCGCCCTCCCACGGTGCATCGACGAAAACCGCGGTAGGTGAGTGGACCTGATGCACGCCAGTCAGGTGATCGCGCTCGATGCCAAACGTCTCGGCAATTCGTCTGCGGTTTTCCAGCACGTTGGCCGGATCATCCCCTGAGCCCGTTCCAGCATTGAGCGATGCGTAAATCCCAGTCGACACGCCGCCTTCGCGGCCGAAGAAGCCGTGCTTCACCCCTGCGAGCACGCTCGCGCGCGAGGATGGCGGCGCGCTCAGAATCCCGCCGGCGGCGGCAAGTTGGGGCTCGACAGGCATATCACTTTGAATAATGCGCCCATTTCATCGGCGTGGGTCAAGCGATGCACTTCGCGTTTCAGCCGCTCCGCATGTGAAGGATTGGCGCGCGCCAAGGCCTCGGCGCGGAACTCGATGCCGAGCGAGCGCAAAAACGCGCCTTGCGTGATCGGCCCGTGCACGTCGAGGTTCGCTGCTTCCGCAAGCTGCGCAATCCGCGCAAAATCGACGTGTGCCGTGAGATCGGCTTCGCCGGGCGTTTCGATCGGATCGACCTTCTTGTGGCGCTTGAGCGCCTGCAGCGTGTCCGCGCCCTCAGGCTTTGTGTAGCCGTAGTCAATGATCAGCACGCGTCCGGGCGCATCATGCAAGCGGCGCTCGATGTCGTAGATCATGCTTTCGAGACCCGGTGCGATCTCGCGTATCGTGCCAATCTCGTCTTCGCTATCTGGCGCGGGGATCGGGGCGCTTAGCCCAAACGTCAGCTTCTCGGCGTCGTCGAGGCCTACGAGCTTTTCGTGCCAGCCATCTTCGCCAAGGAAGAACTGCCGGATCGGCAAGCAATCAAAGAACTCATTCGCGACGATGAGGCAGGGCCCCGGCGAGACATCCTCGATACGCACTTCCCACTCAGCGTCCGGCACGCGCTCGCTTTGCTCATCCTTCAACGGCGCGCTGGTTTCGACCAGCACCAATGTCGCGGCCTCGTGCATGCCCTCGATGCGTTTGGTCGCGCGGATCGCATCTTCCATCAGCACGCCGCGGCCCGGCCCAAGCTCGATCCAATTGAACGCCGGCTTGCCCAGCGCGTCCCACTCATGCGCGCACCAAAGCCCGATGAGCTCACCGAACATCTGACTGGCTTCGGGCGCCGTCAGAAAATCCGCAGTCGCGCCGCCAATGCCGGGACGCGTGGCGTAATAGCCATCGTCAGGATCGTAGAGGCACGCGCCCATATACTCCGCAACCGTGAGGGGCCCGTTGTCGCGAATGTGTTCGATCAGTTTTTCGCCGAGGCTCACGCCGACGCCAGTTTCGGTTGCTTCAACGCACGTTGAATGAGCCAAACGCCAAGCGCGATCATCGGGATCGAGAGCAACATGCCCATGGTGATAAAGCCGCGCAGCGCCTCCGGCATGTGCGCATCGGGCTCACGCACGGTCTCCAGCAGCGCGCGGAAGAGGCCATACGCGACGAGGAAGACGCCAGTGTTCATGCCTGGGCGGCGCAGCGTGTCGTAGCGCAGCGTCAGGAAGTTGATGATCGCAAACAGCGCCACACCCTCGAGCGCCGCTTCATAGAGCTGGCTTGGATGCCGCGGCTCGATGCCAGCAGCGCACGCGCCGCCGCCTTGCAGCAACAAACGCTCATTGCAGAAGATCATTCCCCACGGCGCGTCGGTGTGACGGCCCCAGAGTTCGCCATTGATGAAATTGGCGATGCGGCCAAAGAAGAGCCCGATCGGCGCTGCAGCAGCAGCGATGTCGCCTAGGCGCAGCAAATCAACCTTATCGGTCTTGGCCTTCTCGCGCGCAGCTTCTGCTTCGGTTTTCAGAATCCATTTGTCATCGCCAATGCGCGTGTACTTCGCCGCTTCGCCGTCCGGCGCTTTCGCGACCGCGTGCTTTGCCGCGAGCTTTGCGTATTGCTCTTCGTTGACGTGCGTCTGGCGCGTGAACCACCAAGCAGCGACGGCAACGCCGATCAGGCCGCCATGGAAGCTCATGCCGCCTTGCCAGATCTGGAAGACTTCCATGAAGTTCTGCCAGATCATGTCCGGCTTGTAGAACAGCACGTAGCCGATGCGCCCGCCGAGGATGACGCCAAGCGTCGCCCAAAACAGAAAGTCGTCAGCCTGTGGCACGCTCAGCGCCGGCTTGTTCGGCGCCCACAGCTTGTCGCGGCGGATCAGCCAAACCATCCAGCGCCAGCCGAGCACCAAGCCCACAATGTAGGCAAGCGCGTACCAGCGCAGCGGGAAGGGGCCCAGATGAGCGCCAAACAGATCGAACCCTGGGATCGTGAAGGCCGCCGGGTCGATATTGGGGAATTGGATCGCTTCTAAAATCACCCGCATCCACCTTTAGCTGATTGGCCGCATTGTCCGGCCCCGCGGCGCTTAATAAGTAGGCCGAAAGGATCGGTCCACATGCAAACGACAAGCTCGGTGTTCGATGATCTGGCCCGTTTGATGACTGGGGCCATGGGCATGGCCCAAGGAGCGCAACTTGAGGCGAAAAGCTTCATGCGCGCTCACGCTGACCGTTTCGTCGCGGAAATGGACCTTATCAGCCGCGACGAGTTCGAAGTCGTGAAGCAAATGGCCGCCGATGCGCGCGCCGAAGCTGATGATCTCAGAGCGCGCGTCGCTGCGCTCGAAGCGCTGCTCAAGGACCGAGCATAACTTCGTGTAATGCGAAGATACGGCGACGTTTAGTTTCGGGTAACCCTCTCAGCCGTTACCTAGTCATCGGGGTTTGATTCGACGCGTCCTCAAGCGCGCAACCAAGCGGAAGAGAACCATATTCTGTCGCTCTCGGGGGAGCGGCGCTAGCGCTCGCGAAGAGGGGACGCTGATGGATCTCTGGCTCGACGACGAAGCCGAAACTGCTTCCGATCCGATGGATACCGTGGAGACCGTGATCGGCTCCGACGATCGCTTTCAGTGCGAACGCGCCGAGGATGGCGATTTGCACTTTTCCTTCAAGACCAGCTGGGGCGAGAGCGTAGGCTATTTTTCGTATCGCCACGAACTCCCGGCCATGCTGTTCACGCTCGGCTTCGAAATTCAAGCGCCGGTGTCGCGGCGAGCCGAGACTGTAAAGCTGGCGGGTCTGATCAACGAAAATCTCTGGCTCGGCCATTTCGATGTTTGGTCGGACGACGGCACGATCATCTTCCGGCACGCGATGCCGATGATCGGTCGCGACGAAATTTCCATCGGCGAAGTGCAAGCCATGCTTGCAGCGGCGATGGATGCAGCAGAGCGTTTCAGCCCAGCGTTCCAGTATGTGATCCTCGGCGGCATGTCGGCCGAAGATTCATCTGCCGCCGCTCTGTTCGAGACCGTCGGAGAAGCGTGAGCCTAGACGCGCCCTCGATCGCTCTCGTCGGCGCGGGCGCTATGGGCGGTGCGCTCGTGCGCGGCTGGATCGAAGCCGTGCGCAAAGGCGGTGCGCTCACGCTGAGCATCGTCGATCCGAACTTCGATCCAGAACTTGAGCGCGAGCTAGACTCCGTCGGAGCCGTGATCAACCCGCCCAATCCTGGGCCCGTCGACATCGTCGTGCTCGCGGTAAAGCCGCAGATTTTTCCATCTGTCGTTGAAAGCGTGAAGCTCTTCGTGGGCGAGGACACGCGCGTGATGTCGGTGATGGCCGGCATCCCGATGGAAACGCTGTCGCGCGAGCTGGGTGCTCAGCGCATCATCCGCTGCGTGCCAAACACGCCAGCCCGCATCGGCCGCGGCGTCACCGCTTATGTGACCTCGCCCGCATGTACCGTTGAAGATCGCCAGCTTGTCGAACAATTGCTGTTGCCGCTCGGCACCGTCGAGCCGATCGCGGCTGAGCGCCTGATGGACGTTGTCACAGCCGTCTCCGGCTCTGGCCCGGCTTACGTCTTTCTGCTCGCTGAAGTTCTCGCCGCTGCTGCCGAACAAGAGGGCCTCGACCGCGACACCGCCATGCGCATCGCCAGCCAAACCGTGGCCGGCGCGGGCGCGTTGATGCTCGAAACCGGCGAACCGCCCGGCACGCTCCGCAAACAAGTCACCTCGCCCGGCGGCACTACCGAAGCCGCGCTTGATGTCCTGGGCGCCGGCGACGGCCTCGGCCCCTTGCTGCGCCGCGCCGTCAGCGCAGCCGCCGCCCGTTCGCGACAACTCGGCAAAGGCTAGCTTCTCAGCGCCGCCGCGATTTGGCATGACAGCAGCGCATGCCCGTCTTCGATCTCGCACCCGGCAAAAACACACAGCGCGGTTTTTGGGGAACGGATTTCCAACTCGTCGATGGTTACGTGCACGTCAAATCGACGGGCACGCGTTTCAAAAACGATTGGCAACTCTGGGCCGATATCTGGCGCTGGTTCACGTACTACGCATTCGTTCGCCTGCACGGATTCTGGTCGCGCCTAACGAAACCACGCGGGCCGCGCATCTGGTTCGCGCCGTATCGCCCACGCCCGTGGTACATCATCTGGGCCGCGATGGTCTGGGGCGGCTTTGAGTTCGCTAGTGCGCCTGAGCGCGCAGACGCGTCGTTTTACTTCGAAGATCAAACCGTCGCGGAGCCACCGCCGCCGCGCCACGCGAAGGCGTTCAACTTCGGCGTCGGCGATGTGTCGAAGACTAACGTCGCGCGCGTGATGGAAGAAGCATTCGGATATCCACTCGCCGTCGATCCAACTTCGTTTGTTGGTGAAGCTGTCGAGAAGGGCGAGGGCAACGGCCTGCATGACGGCCGCCTCGTGACGTGCCCGCTCTCACCGCAATCTGACAAAGCCTATCAGCGCGTGATCAAAACCGAAGGCCCTGATGGCTGGGCATGCGATCTCCGAACCGCATGCGTCGGCGGCGAACCCGTCGTCGTCTTCGTCAAGCAAAAGCCCGCCTCAGCGCGGTTCTCAATCCAGAACACAAGCGTGGTGGTCAAAACGCCCGAGGAAGTTTTCTCCGCTGACGAAATCGCGCAACTCAAGCGCTTCCTCGCCGCCATGAAGCTCGACTGGGGTGGCCTAGACGTGCTCCGCGAGCACGCAAGCGGACGGCTCTATGTAGTCGACGTGAACAAGACCGACACCGGTCCCGCAGTCGTGCTGAATTGGAGCGATCGCACGAAAGCGACGACGCTGCTTTCGGAAGCGCTCCGGAAAATGGTCAGCGCTTAATCGCGACGAGACCCACAACAGCGATGCGATCCACGTCCGCATAGTCCTCTCGCTCAAGTTCCTCGCCGAACACATCGGGATCGAGTTCGCGATAGCTGACGTCGAAATCATCCAACGCCTTGAACAACGCCGCCTTAAGCTTGTCTTCGCCGTTGACGATGGCGCTGCCGGTGTAGAGCAGGAACGCTCCGCCGGACTGCAGACGCGCCGCCGCTTCGGTCGCCCACGCCAGCGAAAGCTCGCCACCATGCATCCCGCCGCCGTCACGATAAGTGCGATGCGCGGGGTCAGCGATGTAAGGCGGATTGGCGATGACGCAATCGGCTGTGCCTTCGACCGCGGCGAGCGTCCCCGCGTTCAAGAATCGCCAACGCTCAGCGCCGGAAATACGAAAACTGATCTCTGCGTGAAGTGCATTGGCGCGCGCTAAGCGCAGTGCGTTGGCGTTGATGTCGAGCAAGCTAACGTCATCGGCATACTTCGCCGCAACGATTGCCCCAACACCCGAACCCGCACCGAAATCGACAAGATGCGCCCGCCGCGAGAGCTTCGGCAATTCCGCGTCGAGAAACGCCGCGAACCGATACGAGTCCGGCCCGAAAAACACGGCGTCCTGCGCTGTCGTAGGATAAGTAGAGTGTAGGAAGAGATGTTCGCCCAACGAGGACACGCGAACTTTGCTGACCAGAATGTCGCCACGGTCTTCAATCACGTCGGCGCTGCGCAGCAAGTCGACGACGTCCGCGTCGATTGCCGATGCAGAGAACGGCAAACTCCAACCCAGCACATCGCGCAGATCGCGCGCGCCATCGCGTCGCGCCAACACCCGCGCGTGCGTCGCGGGTGTTGGCGTCACAAAGCGATAGCCCCGGTCTTCGAGCGCGGCGAGCAAAGCGTGAGCGGCAAGCGGAAAGGGCAGTTTCACAATGGCGGCGTTAAACCATCTCCGCCCCACAAGTGCGAGCGATATGCGTCGAAGCAGTCCGCGCCGCATTGCAGGCGCATCAACGCACCTTCAGCGATGTAGCGCGCAGCTTCGGGAGTCTCGGCAACGATGGAAGCAAACACTTCGCGATTCCAGGCTTCCGAATGCTTGATATCCAGCACAGCGTGCAAATCGAAATAGTGTCGCGCCTTCGCCGAAACTTTCAGCCGCCGCAGCGCCTCGCTCACCAGCGCTGCACGCCCCGGCGCCGTGAGCTCAATGACGCCCAGCGCGCCCAGCGCGTGGTACGCATAGGCGCGGTTCGTCGCCAGCGCCGCCATCGTGTTGCCCAGCGCCAAGGATGGCGCCAGCGTCGTCTCGATGTGCGGCGTAACTTTCAAGGCGCTTACTAACGCATCCAACATCGGCCCGTGCATGCCCTTGGCATTGCCGCGGCCCATCTCGTCCCAATAATTCCGCGCCAGTTCCAGCTTCGCCTGCGTCGGCATCTTCACCTGCGCCATCGCGACAAGATCATCGAAGCCCGCTTCGCCGGCAGCCTCTTGCTCAACGAACCAGCGCATCTCTTCCAATGTGGCGCGTTCGGCGAGCCAAGGAAAAAGCGGATCGCTCTGTCCTTGGCCGTTCTCCTTCAGCGCCTCGAACCATGCGACAAAAGCTTGCGGCTCTCGCGGTGCGTTCGATGCGCGCTCAACCTGCGCGCCGCGTGTCAATTCGATGAACTCGCGCTCGAGCGCCAACATGTCGCGCTCTTCGTTGAACGCAGTACGCCACTCTTGCTGTGGAATTTGCGGCGCTAGGCGCGTACGATTCCAGCGCGCAAGCTCAGCTTGCAGCGCGTGATCGTGATGGGGATTGGGGCGGAGCCGCCCCATTAATGTCCCATCCGGCATGCTTCACTCCTCACGTTCGCGCTTCATGTCGGGCGCGCCCGCTTGACGGACAAGTGCACCCAAGCCTTGATGAAAACGCAACTCAATTCCAGTTCGAAGGTTTCATGTCCGTTCCGCTAGACCCCGCTCTTCGCCGCGATTTAGCCCGTGCAGCATTGTCGCTGGCGGTATCCACACCGTGGCGCGAGATGACGCTGACGAAATTAGCGGATGCGGCGAACCGGCCGGTCTCCGAATATTACGGCGCCAGCGTCGGTGAAGCGCTCGATTGTGTCGAAGAAGCGTTCGATCGGGCCATCGGGGATAACCTCGACAAGCTCGATCCGGCCCAGAGCGTGCGCGACCGTCTGTTCGAACTCATCATGCGACGCTTCGAAGCAATGGAGCCGCATCGCGTGGCGGTGACGGCCATGGAGCAGGGCGTCGATCGCGATCCAACATTGCTGGCCACCGCGCACCAGCGTCACGTGCGCTGCGCGCGTTGGGTGCTGGCGATCGCTGGGCTCGAAGCCGACGGCATGACCGGTCAAGCCCGCGCACAAGGCCTCGGCGTCATCATCGGCCAAGCCCGCGCTGCCTGGCGCGGCGACAGCGCCGGTGATTTCGCCAAGACCATGGCTTCGCTCGATCGCAACCTCCGCCGCGCTGAAGAAATGTTCGGCCGCTGGGCCGGCTTCGAAGCAAAACCAAAATCAGACGACGCAACACCGCCGTGAGCAAACTCATTGCGATCACAGGCAGTGGCGAGCGCGAAGAGAAAGCGGTCGACGCTGATCGCCTCGTCGAAGGCTCGCCGCGCACCGTCTCAACGCTTGACTACGCACGTGACGACAAGATCTTCGCCGGCGAGTGGAGCGCCAGTGTCGGGGCGTGGCGCGTGAAATACGAAGAATGGGAATTTTGCCACGTGCTCGAAGGCGTGTGCGAGCTCGTTCCAGATGGCGGCGCAGCGGTGCGCTATTCCGAAGGTGATAGCTTCGTCATCGAGCCTGGATTCAGCGGCGTGTGGCGCGTCATCGAGCCGATGAAGAAGCGCTACGTCGTTCGCTACGACTGAACTGTAGTTTCACTGCAAAACATATGCGTGCGGCGCTTGTGTTAACCCCTCGGTTAGCACTTGTTTACGCTTAGCGCGCAAGTATTGACGCGCATTAGCCAAGAAGGCGTCGCTCATGTTCAAGATTGCTCTGATTGAACTGAAGCAGAACTTCCGCTCCGCGTTCGATACGCATTGGCGCGGATTGGCGGGCCTCGCATTCATGGTCCTGGCCATGGCCTCGATCCAATATGACGAGCGCCTGGCGCCGGAATTGAACCGCCTGAATGACGGCTTCTCCCACGCGGCCACCAATTTCTCGAACAAGCTGGCCAGCTTCACGCTCTAAGGCGCATCCAGACACACCGAGCGCCGCATCTCCTTTCGCAAGAGAAAGGGGAACTCCATGAAACTCGACCGCCGCGCCCTGCTGGGTGCGCTTGGGCTTAGCGTCGCTGCCGGCACGGCTGGCGCGCAGGAAGCGGAGCAGACGCCGGCCACTCCGCCCACGCAACCGAGCCTCACCGATCGCATCACTCAGCGCGCGACAGAGAACCGGCATCGACTTGCATTCGAAGGCGGCCGCTTTTCCGGCCCGGCCTACGATCTCTTGGTCAGCGAAGGCCGCGCGGCGCAATATTTCTGCATCGGCGAAGAGCACGGCATCGCGGAGAATCCGAAACTTGCGGCCCAGCTGTTTGCCGAGATGAACTACGACAAAGCCTGCGTCGAGATTTCCCCGCCCATGGCCGCGGAGCTTGATCGCGCCGCGCGCGGCGGCGTCGGCGGCTTGCAGAACCTCTTCCGCGATCCCGGCTCGCAGGTGGCGTTCTTTGGTATGCGCGAGGAGGCCGAGTGGCTGGCGGCGGTGCGAGCGGCGCGGCCCGGCCGAGAGCAGGCGATCTGGGGCCTCGATTACGAAGTCGGCGGCGATCGCCGGCTCATTCAGATTCTGAAAGCGAAACGAAAGCCAGCTGCGGCTGCGACTGCGCTGGCCGCGCTTGAGACCGCCTCCAACGCAAGCTGGGCCAGATACGCAGAAACGCATTCGCCCGAGCACATCTTCAGCTTCGCTGGCGATCCCGCACTCGTTGCGGCGCTGCGCGCCGCCTGGCCGAACGCCGATGACGAAGCGCAATGGATCATGGAGACGCTCGAAGAAACGTTCGCGATCAACAAAAACTGGGTCGACGGCCAAGCCTGGCTCTCAAACCAACACCGCGCCCAGTTCAACCGCGCCAACCTGCGGCGCTATTGGGCCGCGCAAGGCGAGCGCAATCCGAAAGTCATGTTCAAGTTCGGCGCAAGCCACATCGTCCGCGGCCTCAGCCACACGCAGGTGCTCGACATAGGCACGCATGTTTCCGAACGAGCTGAACTGCGTGGCGAGAAGAGCTTCCACGTTGCCGTGTTTCCGGGCGCCCATTCGCAACACGCGCAGTTCGACCCCACCGCTTGGACCTATCGGGCCGCCGACGCCGGCACGTACGACGACGAAGGCATGACGCCGCTGATGGCGGCGGCATATCCCGATAGCTTCACGCTCATCGACCTGCGTCCGCTACGCGCCCTCGCGTTCGGCCAGCGTCACAAAGCGCTCGACGCCGACCTGGTGCGCACCATCCACGGCTACGACGCGCTTCTCGTCCTCACCGGTTCGACGGCGTCCGCAAACCTCTAGTCCTCACGCTTCATTCGCTCCTGGCGCGCGACTTCCTTTTCGCTCGTCGTCGCCATAGCGGTGTCGCCGATGCCGATTTCGCCGCCGCGCTCGTAGTGGCCGATCATGATGCCGGAGGAGGAGATGCGCGATTTCGTGAGCTTGTAGCCGCGCGGCGCTGAGCCATCGGCGAACAACTTCTTGCCGCCGCCGAGCACGAGTGGGGCGGTGAAGATGGTCATTTGATCAACGAGGTCCGCTGCCAGCAACGCATGCACCAATTCGGTGCTGCCTTGGGTGATGAGGTCCGGCCCGTCCGTCTGCTTCAGCTTTTTCACGTCATCGACGCTGCGCAGCAACGTGGTGCCGTCCCAACTGGTATCGACATCGCCCGAGCGCGAGACCGGATACTTCTTGATCTCTTTGAACAACGTTGCGATGCCGCCGTCCTCAGCGCTCTCGTCGTAGTAGGGCCAATAGGCGGCGAATATCTCGTAGGTCTTGCGGCCGAGCAGCAGATCCGGCTTCGACTTGAAGATCGCATCGACTTCCTCGCCGAACTCCGCATCGAAATACGGCACGAACCAGCCGCCGTACTTGAACCCTTTGGTCGGGTCTTCGGTCGGCCCACCCGGCGCCTGCATGACGCCGTCCATGGAAACGAAGGCGCCGACGATGATCTTCCGCATGGGGGTCTCCTGTTTGATCCGAGGACGAATGGCAATCTCCGTTTCCTACAATCGCACCCACGCTTCCCGGACGCAGCCCCGGCGATAAGCCGGGGTGCGAGCCGGGACCCAGCGGCAACAAACTGAGCAGGTCACTCCCGGATCCCGGGAAGCGCGTGAATTAACGTGTTGGCGATGGGGCGAGCGCAAGTTCCATCGCATGCAGCACTATGACCTCATCGTCATCGGCTCTGGCCCGGCTGGCCGTCGAGCTGCCGTGCAAGCCGCCAAGCTCAAGAAGAGCGTGCTGGTGATCGAACGTGGGCGGCGCGTCGGCGGTGTTTGTGTCCACACCGGAACGATCCCGTCGAAGACGCTTCGTGAAACTGTGCTGAACCTCTCCGGCTGGCGCGAGCGTGGCTTCTACGGCCGCGCCCACCGCAACAAGGCTGACATCACCGCCGAAGATCTCCGTCGCCGCCTCCACATTACGCTCGACCACGAAGTCGAAGTTTTGGAGCACCAGTTCGCCCGCAACAACGTCACCTGGGTCTCCGGGGAAGCGCGCTTCCTCGGCCCCAACGCGGTCGAAGTCACGGCCGAGCGCGGCGACGTGCGCCATTTCCACGGCGACCGCATCATCCTCGCCGTTGGCACCGCGCCGTATCGCCCACCGCACATTCCGTTCGACGGCGAGACCGTCGTTGACGCGGACGAAATCCTCGAATTGAAGCGCCTGCCGCGCTCGCTCGCCGTCATCGGCGCCAGTGTCATCGGCATCGAATACGCGACCATCTTCTCGGCGCTCGATGTGAAAGTCACGGTGATCGAGCCCGGCCCAAGCCTGCTCGGCTTCGTCGATCGCGAGCTGGTGGACGAATTCATCCACGACCTCCGCGACCGCGGCGTCATTCTGCGCTTCAACAGCAAAGCCGTGAGCGTTGAAAAACTCGGTCCCGAAAGCTGCCTCGTGCAGCTCGAAGATCAGCGCCAAATCTTCGCCGACATGGTGCTCTTCGCCGCCGGCCGCGTCGGCTCTACCGCATCGCTCAATCTCGACGCCGCAGGCCTGGCCGCCGACGATCGCGGCCGCGTCCTCGCCGACAAATCAAATTTCCGCACCATCGTCCCGCACATCTATGCGGTCGGTGATGTCATCGGCTTTCCGAGTCTTGCCTCAACCTCGATGGAGCAGGGCCGCATCGCCGCGTGCCACGCTTTCGGCGCCGAAGCGCATGCGCCGCCAGAATTCTTTCCGTACGGCATCTATTCGGTGCCGGAGATATCCACGATCGGCATGACGGAAGAGCAAGTCCGCGAGAAGCACATTCCATACGAGACAGGCATCGCCCGTTTCCGGGAAACCTCGCGCGGCCACATCATGGGGCTCAACTCGGGCTTTATGAAAATGATCTTCGATCTGAATACGCGCCGCTTGCTCGGCGTGCACATCGTGGGCGAAGGCGCCACCGAGCTCATTCACATCGGCCAAGCCGTGCTCAACCTCGATGGCGGCTTGGACTATTTCGTCGAGAACACGTTCAACTACCCAACGCTTGCCGAAGCCTACAAAATCGCCGCGCTCGATGCGTTCAACCGCATGCCCGCGCGCGAGACATCAGCCGTCCACGATCTGCAAGAATTGGCGGCAATGGCTGTCGAGCGCATCAATCGCGCGGCGCGCAGCTAGCCCAGCGGCTTGCGCCGCTTGCGGACACGCGCCGTCGCGGGCGCGAGCGGCGCCGGCAAGTCTTCCACCAAGCCTTCGACGTCCGGCGTCTTGATCGCGCCAAACATGGCGCGCGCGGCTTTGTCGATGGCGCGTTCCCAACGCTCTGAATGGCGCACCGGCAAGCCGAATTTGCGACCCATCGCGAGGAAAACCAACTCTGGCACGTCGATGCCGCAAGCCTTCTCGAGTCCCTGGAAGCCTGGCGCTGAGTTCGCTTCGCAAATCCGATAGCCGTCCTTGTCGAACAGAATGTCGATGCCGGCGATATCGAGCTTCAACTCACGTGCGACTTGCACAGCAAGCTCCGCCATCTCCGGGGTCGGCACAAACGGCTTGCCGCTGCCGCCGAGCGAGATGTTCGACTTGAAGCCGCCATCGTTCGATTGCCGCTCCATCGCGGCTACCACGCGCCCGTCAATCACCAGCACGCGCACATCCCGGCCGTGGCTAGCCTTGATGTATTGCTGAAACAGAAAGTCCGAGGCCGCTGTCGCGCCATCGAGCAACGCCGCGAGATCGTCGAAATCGCCGCGGCTGTTGCAGAGTACGACGCCTGCGCCACGCGTGCCACGCAGCTTCTTCACGACAACTGGAAAGCCGAGTTCGCGCTCAACGAGATCAACGTCAGCTGGAAACTTGCCCAAGATCGTCTTCGGGATCGGCAGCTTGGCGCCTGCCAGCACCTGCAGCGTATGCAGCTTGTCTGCGACCGACTCCACCGCAGCCGGGCTGTTCGCAATCGCGACGCCCTGGCGCTCGAAGTGGCGCAAAACGGCAAGCGTGAAGTAGCTCGTCTCACTGCCACAGCGGGGAATGATGAGATCCGGCTTGTAGAGTTCGCGGCCCTGGTAGATCGCCGACCACCCGTGTTTGGAGTCTACCACGAGGTCGAATTCGCTCGGCTTCAACACCAGCAATTCGATATCGAGCGCCCGCGCTGCTTCCTGGAAGCGCACGACCTCTGGCGCTTCAGGGACGTCAGGGCCCAAGTCCCGATTGAAAAACAGCCAGCAGCGCACAGCGATCCCCATACAAGCGCGTCAAGCGACTACGCGGGTGGTCGTGGTTTTGTTCCCAAGCGGGTCTGCGATTGCTTTGCTCCAGAACATACAGGCCGGACGCAACGCTTGTGTGACGGGGTAGTTCGTCGCGTTGGTCCGGCCCGACGACCCGCTATCGCGCGGGCCTGTCTTCGCCCATCACTGTGACGCGTTCGACGACGCGCTCGTGGGGCCAATAATCGAGAACGCCATAGTGTTGCGTGGCGCGGTTGTCCCAGAACGCAATGGCGTTTGGGCTCCAACGGAAACGCATCTGATATTCCGGCGCCTTCACACGATCGAGCAGATAGGCGAGGAGCTTCGTCGCTTCATCTTCCGGCAGCCCCAGAATGCGCCCGGTGAAGACGTGATTGACGAAGAGGTGCTTCTCACCAGTCTCCGGGTGCCGGCGCACGACCGGATGTGTGACCAGCGGAAACTTCTCGCGCAGCTCGGCGGCTTTCTCAGGCGTCACGCGATAGCCGTAGGAGCGGATGATGTCGTGCTCAGCATCCAGCGTTTCGATCTTATCTTTCACATCGGGCGGGAGGTCCGAATAGATCGCTGCGGTGTCTGCAAAGATGGTGTCACCGCCATAAGCGGGCATCGTCCGCATCCGCAAAATGCCGCCCATTGAAGGCTTTTCGCGGAATGTCACATCCGTGTGCCACTTGTTGGTCGGGCGTGCGATCGGGAAGACCTTGTCGCTGATCTTCATGCCATCCGCAGCTTCGATAAAGAGAATTTCCGGGAAGCCCGGCACGTGCTTGGTGACTGGATGGCCCTCCAGCTCGCCGAAATAGCGGCCGAAGCGCACGTGATCTTCGTGACTGATGTCCTGATCGCGGAAGAAGAGCACCTTGTGCTTCAACAGCGCCGCACGGATGGCGGCAACTTCGCTTTCGCTCAGCGGCTTGGTGAGATCGATGCCGCGAATCTCCGCGCCGAGCAGTGGGCCGGTCGGTGTCGCGACGACATAAGCTGCGCCGTCTTGCGACTTGATGGCTGCGTTTCCGTCCATGGCCGCATCCCTCTCGTTGGCTCCACGAAATCATGTAGGATGATTTCCACACGGCCAAGGTGCGATGCTGCCCGCATACGGATAGCTTAGCACGCTGAGTGGGCGCCTCCTCGTTATGAGTCATTATGTCGAACACTGAAACCTTGCCGGTCATCAATGTAGCGCCGCTGCTTAACGGTGGTGATGCGCGCGACGTGGCGTTGGAGATCGGTCGCGCCTGCAAAAGTTTGGGTTTCTTCTACGCGACGGGTCACGCAATCGGCGCCGACACTTTAGCAAAACTAAACTCAAGCAGCCGCGCGTTCTTCGCGCTCCCTGAAACAGAGAAGATGAAAATCGCAATGGCGCGAGGCGGCCGCGCGTGGCGCGGCTACTTTCCCGTCGGCGGCGAACTCACCAGCGGCAAGCCAGACTTGAAACAGGGCCTCTATTTTGGCGAGGAACTCGGCGCAGACGATGCGCGCGTGAGCGCAGGCCTCGCATTGCACGGTGCGAACTTGTTTCCCGATGCTGTGCCCGAGCTGAAGCCAGCAGTGCTGCGCTTCATCGATGAAGCAACGCGCTCGGCGCATGCGATCATGGAAGGCGTCGCGTTCAGTTTGGGCCTCGATGCGCAATACTTCCGCCGCACCTACACCGCCGATCCCACATTGCTGTTTCGCGTCTTCGAATATCCCGCAGGCAATGATGAAGGGTGGGGCGTCGGCGAGCACACCGATTACGGGCTGCTCACACTGCTCGCACAGGATGAAAATGGCGGCCTGCAGGTGAAGACACCAAACGGTTGGATCGAAGCGCCGCCGATCGAAGGCGCGCTGGTGTGCAACATTGGCGACATGCTCGATCGCCTCACCGGCGGGATATATCGCTCAACCCCGCATCGCGTGCGCAATGTCAGCGGAAAAAGCCGGCTCTCGTTTCCGTTCTTCTTCGATCCAGGCTGGAACGCCGAGATCGTGCCGCTGCCGGCGCACGCCAACGCGCGCGACGACAGCCGCGAGCGCTGGGATCAAGCCAATGTGCACGCCTTTAGCGGCACGTATGGCGAGTACCTGATGAGCAAAGTCGCGAAGGTGTTTCCGAACTTGGCTGGTTCGTCATTCCGGGGCAATGCGGAGCATTGAACCCCGAACCCATGGGCCAGCACACAGTGCGTCGCCCCTGGGTTCCGGATCGCGCTGTGCGCGTCCGGAATGACGAAGCTCTAAACGCCGCGCTTCTGCCCAAAGAGATGGATGTGCAGCCGGTCCGAATAGTTGAAGCCGTGCGCGATGACGGCGTCGATCAACGCCGCGCCACGTGCGCGAACGGCCTCCGAGGTGGCGCCTTCCGGCATGATGTAGATGCGCGGCGCTGGGAATGAGTACAGGTCCGCAATCTCGGCGACCGTCTCAATGTCGCTCACGTCTTGCGCAACGAACTTTAAGAATGCCCCGGGCAGTTGCGCGTAGCGGCGAAGCGCCTCCGGCTTGAGCGCGAGTTCCGCATCATTCCCAGAATGCGCCAACTTCGGCGAAACCACGAAATAGTCGATGCGATCCATAAGCGCTTCGCTGGGCGCAATAGAGCCGTTCGTCTCGATCTCAACCAGATGTCGATGATCGTACTGACGCAGTGTATCGATCATCTCGACCAGCGCATCCATCTGCAAGAGCGGCTCGCCGCCGGTGATGACGACGCCGTCGCTCGGTAGCGCCAGGATGCGCTCCGCCGTATCAGCGGCGCTCAGCTTGATCATCTCCGCGCTTGGATCGAACTTCCTGCCGCTCTCGTGCGCGAACGGCGTGCCGGCCCAATTCCAGGTGTAAGCGGTATCGCACCAAACGCAGTGCAGATTGCAGCCCGAAAGCCGCACGAACGTACGCGGGCGGCCCAGCGCCGGACCTTCGCCCTGGATGGAGCGGAAGATTTCAGGCTCGCCCTCATCGTTGCGCGCGAGCTTGAGTATGGCGCTCATCGCGCCGGCATCATCTCCACCAGCGCGCCGCCGACCGCCATGGCGATCTGCGGGAACACGTCGCGAAGCGAAGAGTCGATGCTGGTGTAGAGCGGGTTGTTCGGCGAGAGCGCGCCGATGCGCAATTGGATGCCCTGCGCGACGCTGTTGCCGGCGTGCTGCACGAGCGCCGGCAAAAAGGGCAAGTGCGAGCCGCCGCCCGCGAGCACGACGTCAATCGTTGGCGCCCCCACCGCCTGCGCCCGCTGTGCGACAACGCGCAGGCTCGCCGCAATCGTTTGCGCCAGCGCTTGCTGGTACGTGCGGAAGTTCGGATCGTCGGCCAGTTCTTTGGCAAGCACGGTGATCTGCTTGCGGCCAACGCGCATGGTGCATTTGCCATGCCGGAAGATATCTTTCTTCAACTCGCGCGCGGTGAGGCGAGCGGCGCGCAGCGTGCGCATATCGTCCGGATTGTTGCGGTCGAAACCAGCCTTGCGCAGCATCAGCTCGATCAGAATGCGATCGACTTCATCGCCGGCGAGCGCGCTGCACTGGCGCGCTTCTTTGACTTCGCTCAGCGACGGCGGCTCGACGCTTTCGTCGAAATCAAACGCCGCCATGTCGTTGGTGCCGGCGCCGATGTCCAAAACGATCACAAAGCGTGTCGGTTGCGAGGTGAAGGCGAGCGCCGCAGCAGCGGCCGCATGCGGCTCGAAAATGCCCGTCTCAAGCATGCCGTTGCCAGGCGCCTGAGCGGCGCGATCGAGCGCATCTTTGCACTGCGCGATCGAGATGCCTTCGCCTTGCAGCATGAACTGACGGCCAAGGCGCTCAGAAACCGCCGCAGCTTCGTTGAAGATTTGCTCGAACGAAAGATCGATGCCGCTGCCCGGGCGCCAGACTGGGCTGGTGTAGCGGCGGCGCGCATTGACGATGCCGCGCGGCATGTTCGGCGCCAGATCTAGCGCTTCGCGGATGAGCTGATCCAGATAGGCGATGTAAAGCACCAGCGCATCGCGATGCTTGAACGTGCCGGTCGGATCCATCGACGGACGCAGCTTCGTCTGCAGCGCTTCTTGCACATTGGTGGCGCCGAGCACCGTCTTGAACGAGATCAGCGGATCGCGCGCCGTATCAACGCCGCGATGCGCATGTTGCAGCGCTTGCGGTCCGAAATAGACGCGCCCGTCATCGACATAGAGCACCGACGGCGTCAGCAGCGGATGCTCCGCGCCGGAGATCGCGCCAATCGGCAGCGGCTTCACGCCAACTTCCAGTGGCAGCATCGGGTCAAGGCAAATTGCCGCCTTCGACAAAGCTGTGCCGAAGTCGATGCAAATCCTCGCGCGGGAGGTCCAGTCGCGTTCGCCGGTATCGTCCATCACATGCCCTATACGACGCCGGCGCGCTTAGCGCCAACCCGGCGTTCCGCGCCAGGCGCGCATGCAGGTGAACAAGATTTTATCCACAGACCTTACGCAGGGCGCGGCAGGCGCAACGATGCGCGCAGGCCCCCTAAAGGGCTGCCGCTCAAGAGAATATCGCCGCCATGACTGCGGGCGACATCGCGTGCAATCGCAAGGCCAAGGCCTACGCCTTTCTGGTTACGCGACCGCGTTTCGTCGAGCCGCGAGAAGGGGCGGAAGGCTTCCTCGTAAAGTTCTTCGGGAATACCCGGCCCGTTGTCATCGACGCTGACGGTGATGAATTGGTCCGTACTCGAAACGGCAACCTGAACGCGATCCCCGTGAGCGGCGGCGTTGTCGATGAGATTGGCCAAGCAGCGCTTCAGCGCGCGCTCACGTCCCGGCATCGAGACCGCACCTTGCTCGCCCACGACAGCGACGTCAGCGCCACCGCGCGCGGCATCAGCCACAATCTCACAGACAGCCTTGGTGATGTCGACGAGTTCGGGCGCTTCGTCCGAGATGCCTTTGGCGAACGCCAAATATTCGTCGAGCGTCTGTTCCATCTCAGCGAGGTCGCGCTTGATGTCATCGATCTCTGGCGATTGCGCCATCATCGCTAGCTGTAGCTTCAAGCGCGTCAGCGGCGTGCGCAGATCGTGACTGACGCCCGCGAGAAGCTGCGATCGCTGGTCTATGTGCTTTCGTATTCGCTGGCGCATATCTTGGAACGCCAGCGTCGCCCCGCGAACCTCACGTGCCCCGCGCGCACGTATGTATCCAGTATCTTCACCCCGCCCGAACCGCTCCATCGCGTCGGCGAGGTTTTCAATCGGCCGCACTTGGTTTCGAATGAAAATGACGGATACAACGATCAAAAAGATCGTCGCCCCCGAAATCCACGCCACGAACAACGGTCCCGATCGCGCTTGCACCCGGTCGCGATACGCCTTCAGCTGCAGCACGCCGTGCTCGATCGGCACACGAATGACCACCTGTGGGCCGGGGCAGGTGGAATCGTAAAAGACTTCGCGGTTGATGTCGGTCTGCAGTGAGCGCAGCAAATAGCGATCGAGCGTCGAGCCCCAAGCGCGGCACCGCGGCACGGCGAGTTCAGCCCCAGGCTGCAGTTCGATTTCCAAGCGCAGTGGCCGCATGGCGTATTCGCGCAGCGCTTCAAAATTTTCCTGTGTCGGATCGCGTTCGTAGAGTTGAATAATCAGCGCCACATCCGCCGCCACGCCTTGGCTCATGCGCTTCGACGTCGCCTGCCAGTGATCATCCAAAAACACGAGCGTGATGATGAGCTGTAGCAACGCCGCCGGCGCCACGATGATCAGCAGCGTGCGCCAATAGAGCCCCTTCGGCAGAATGTCGCGAAAGCGCATGCGTGGTTTGGGGGCTGCGTCCATTAATCCGCCGCCAGCCTGTAGCCCACACCGCGCACGGTCTGCAGAAACACCGGCGCGCGCGGATCGACTTCCACCTTGCGCCGCAAACGCGTCACCTGAACATCGACAGAGCGCTCAAGCCCAGCGCCCGTCCGCTTCGCAAGCTCCTCGCGGCTCACAACTTCGCCCGGCCGCGTCGCCAGAATGCGCAACAGCGCAACCTCAGCTTCCGTCAGCCGCACTGTCGCGCCCTCGCGCGCGAGTTCGCCGCGCGCGCTGTTGAAACTGAACGGTCCAAACGTGACGATCTCCGGCGCCTCGCCGCGCGTCGCTAAGGTGCGGCGCAGAATAGCGTTGATCCGCAGTGTGAGTTCCGCCGGCTCAAACGGCTTCGGCACATAATCATCCGCGCCAATCGAGAGCCCGCGAATGCGATCCTCCGCCAGTCCGCGCGCCGTCATAAATACAATCGGCACCTTGGACGTTTTCCGAACGCTCTCCGCCAGCGAGAAGCCGTCTTCGACGGGCATCATCACATCGAGGATCAAGAGGTCAAAATCCATGCCGTCGAGGAGCTTGCGCGCGCCGGTCGCATCAGCCGCCGCTGAGACACGAGCGCCAGCCTGCGACAGGTACTTCTTGAGCAGTTCGCGGATGCGGTCATCGTCATCAACCAAGAGGAGATGCGGCGGCCGGTCGAGCGCATCAAAGGCAGGCGCGGCATTCATATGCGGCGACCCTGGCAAACCTGGGTGCGATGGGGTGCAAACGACCCCATTTTACCTAATTCAAAGGCAGATAATTCTACGCTCAATGCAAGATCGTTGACACTCATGCCGCGAGACACACAATACCTTGAAAAACCAACCTTGTTGCACCGCACAATTCCACCGGCGCAGCGGATCGGCAAGGGCCGATCATAGAGGAGGAACGGATGGCGGCGCAGTCTTTCGATGATCGGGATGGCTGGATTTGGATGGATGGCGAATTCATCCCGCATCGCGACGCTCGCGTCCATGTCTTGACCCACGCCATGCACTACGCCTCCGCCGTGTTCGAGGGCGAGCGCGCCTACGACGGCGTCATCTTCAAAAGCCGCGAGCACAGCGAACGCCTTCATACATCAGCTAAGCTGCTTGGCTTCCAACTTCCCTATGCCGCTGAAGAACTCGATCGCGCTAAAGCCGAATTGGTGTCGCGGCAAAAAACACCGAATTGCTACATGCGCGCCATCGCTTGGCGCGGCTCCGAGCAGATGGGCGTCTCCGCCAAGCGCGACGACGTCCATGTCGCGATCGCGTCCTGGGTGTGGGGCGACTACTTCGCCGACAAGATGAAGGGCGTGCGCCTGATGGTTGCGCCTTGGCGCCGTCCCGCACCTGACACCGCGCCGTGCAATTCAAAAGCCGCCGGCCTCTACATGATCTGCACGCTCTCACGCCATGCCGCGACCGACGCAGGCTTCGACGACGCCATCATGATGGATTGGCGCGGTCAGATCGCCGAAGGCACCGGCGCCAACATCTTCTTCGTGAAGGATGGCGTGCTGCACACCCCGTATCCCGATTGCTTCTTGAACGGCATCACGCGCCAAACCGTCATCGGTCTCGCCAGAGCGCGCGGCATCGAAGTCGTCGAGCGCGCGATCTGGCCGAACGAACTCGCTGGCTTCAGCGAAGTCTTCCTCACCGGCTCCGCCGCGGAGATCACGCCCGTCCGCGAAATCGCCGGCCTCCAATTCAAGCCCGCCAGCATGACCGAAATGCTGCTCAACGATTTCGCTGCTTTGACGCGTCGCAAGAACGCCGCCTAAGCAGGTACGGCTTCGGCAATCAACGGCACGATCGCGCGCATCGCGCCGTTCGCGGCGCGATCGCCGCGCATGCTCTCGTACGCATTCGACGCTACGAGGACGCCGTTGCCAGTTTCGCTGAACAGCATCGCCACCGCCGTCCAGTTTCCGTCCGAGCCCGCGTGGAAGTAGGCTGGACCCCGTCTGCCAAACACTGTCGGCAAAATGCCCCAGCCGAGAGCGGCGACGCCGCCGTACGCCGTATGCAGCACCCGATAGCTCTCGGCAGTGAGCAATCGGCCGCGACCATGATCGCCGCTCATCAGATCAATACAAAAGCGCCCCCAATCCGGCAGCGACATGCTCATGCCGCCGGCTGGCTCGAACATGCGCGGATTAGTGTCGAGCGGGCGATCAGCGACGCGTCCATCGATGTGTCCCGCAGGCTGGTTGGCGGCGCCATAAGGATTGAATGTGACCGAGCGCATATGCAGCGGTTGAAAAACTTGGCTTGTCATCAACGATTCATAGGATCGGCCGGTCGCATGCTCCGCGCATGCGGCAGCGACGATGAAGCCAATGTTCGAGTACGAGAACTCCGCGCGTTTTGGTCCGGCTGGTTCTTCGCGCAGCGCCCGATCTAAATAGCTAAGGCGCTGCGCGGTGAACGGCGTCGTGTCAGTGTGGAACGCGTTGAAGAACTCGGTCTGCGCATCGTTGAGATCGTGGGGGAGGCCGGATCGATGCGACATTAGATCGATGAGCGTCACGTCGCGATACTGTTCATGCATCGTCGCGGCAAATTGCGGGAGCATCTCAGCGAGCGGGCGTTCCCACGAGAGCGCGCCGCGTTCCACCAGCCGCGCTACCATCGTTGCGGTCATCGCTTTGCCGTCGGAGCCCAGGTGCCAGCGATCGTTGCGCCGCACGGGTGCGCCGGACCCTAGTCGCCGCACACCAGTGACCAATTCCGGCTCGGCGCGGAAGTCGCGGATAACCAACGCAGCCATGCCTGGCGTGGTCGTGCCTTCCATCGCTCTGGTGAGGATCGCGAGGTCAGTGGTGTCGGCTTGAGCAGGGGCAGGCGACAAGGCAGCAGCGGTCGCGCCGCCCAAAAGGGTGCGTCGTGCGAACATCGGTCTTTTCCTTAGTTAGTTGTGCGGTGCAGGTGTTTCGCGCGGCGGATCGGGCATGCGCAGCGGCGTTGCCAATGGCTGCAGTGGCGTCGAGAGCGCCGCGGACATCGGCGTCGCTGCAGGCAATGAACCGAGTGGCGCCAAGATCAGCGCCTGATCCCTCAGTCGCGCGCTCGAGATCAACGTAAGCGACGCGAGCGCTGCGACGCCGAACAAAGCAATGTGATGCGTCGCCAATGGCTGACTCTGAACCGGACTGAGGACCGCTAATAGCCGCCGCTCAAGATCGCAGCGGTGAACCATGGCCGTCGAGACGCCCATGCCCAGCGCGGGCGTTTGCAGGCTAGTCGCAACATCGAACAGCGTCTGCGCATAGGCGGCAGGTGCAGCGCCGGCAGCCACAACGCGCTCGTCGCATGCCCGCTCCTGTTCAAGCCGAAGTGCGCGCAGAGCAAACCAAACGGCGGGGCTAAACCAAATCAGCGCGCGCACGATGGCCGCAAGAAATTGCGTAAGGCTGTCGCGCCGCGCTATGTGGCTGAGCTCGTGAAGCAGCGCGTCGCGCAGCTGCTGTTGCGGCCATTCCATCGCTTCAGCGGGAAGCAAAATACGATTGGCCCACGTCATCGGCGCGATAGAATCTGCCGCGCAGCGAAGGGCGATTGGTCCTTTGACGCCCGCCAGGGCAGCGAGCGCGGAGAGATCCGCCGGCACGTCGCGTGCTTCGGCGCGGTGCCATAGCTCCGCCAGTGCCAATCGCGCGAGCATCAGCCTAGCCAACATTGCGGCCGCGCCCAGCGCGTAGCCGCCCCAAACCCAAAGCGCGAAGCCCGCACCGCCGCGCACGTGCTCTCCAAGTGAGGACAAATCCGGGCTAGCAAACGACGCCAGCGCGTGCGGCAGCGGGATCACAACCGGCGGCAGTGCGAGCGACAATACGGGAAGCGCCGCAAGCGCGGTAAACGCGAGGAGCCAAGCCAGATGTCGCGCACGGGCATCGGCGCGGAGCGCCATCATTGCGGTGACGATAAGCCAGGCCGCGAGCACGATCAGTGTCGAGCGAACGAGCATTGAGAGGGCGAAGGTGATCTCAGGCGAAAGAATGTCACTCATCTTTCATCCCTTGTTTTCTGGCCTTTTCGAGAATTTCAACGAGCCGTTTGTGCTCTGCGCGCGAAAGCGCCTTTGACTCGATCAACGCAGCCGCTGCCTCGCTCGCAGAGCCGTCGAAGAACGTGTGCACGAGCTGCGACAGCGCCGAAGCGCGCGCCTTCTTTTGCGGCGCCGTCGGCAGATAGACGTAACGCGGGCCTTCTTGCTCGTGCTTCAGATGACCCTTTTCTTCGAGATAGCGCAGCATGCCGCGCACGGCCGAGTAGCTTGGAGGATCGGCGAGATCGCCGAGCACTTCAGCAGCGGTCGCGCGGGCGCGGCGATAGACAATCTCCATGATTTGCCGCTCGCGGCGCCCGAGTTCTGATTGAGACGCGGGATCTTGGGTGGGTCGCTTGGCCATGCAGGTATCCGATATTATTCGCGCACTATGCTAATGGATTGGCATAGTGTCAATGCATTAGCATATCTGCTGATGGCTTTTGGTATTGAGGGCGATGCGCTAGGCATTGCCCATGCAACTCGCTCGTTTCCCGCGCCGGCGTTACACGCCGCATTTCACCCCGCTCGAAAAACTGCCGAACCTGACAGCAGCGCTTGGCGGTCCCGAGATTTGGATCAAGCGCGATGATCTTCTGGGTCTCGCGGCCGGCGGCAACAAAACCCGCAAGCTCGAATTTCTTGTCGCTGATGCGCTCGCGCAGGGCGCGGACACGCTTATTACAGTTGGCGCGCCGCAATCGAACCACTGTCGCCTCACGCTCGCGGCCGCCGCGAAAGAGGGGCTGAAATGCCGCCTCGTGCTCGAGCAGCGCGTCGCCGGCTCCTACAATCCGAACGCCACTGGCAACAACTTCCTCTACAATCTTCTCGGCGCCGAGAAGATCGTGGTCGTCAACGGCGGCGACGATCTCAACGCCGCAATGCAAGCGCAAGCCGCCGAACTCGAAGCCGCGGGCCGCAAAGGCTACATCATTCCCGGCGGCGGCTCTAACCCGCTCGGCGCGCTCGGCTACGTCTCGTGCGCGCACGAGATCGCGGCGCAAAGCTTTGAGCAAAGCGTAAGCTTCGATCGCATCATCGTCGCCAGCGGCTCATGCGGCACCCACTCGGGCCTGCTCGTCGGCGCCAAGAGCGTCAACTTCGACGCGCCGATCACCGGCATCAACGTTCGCCGCCCACGCGCCGAGCAGGAGGGCAATCTCCTGAAGCTCGCGCGCGAGACCGCTGCGTTGCTCAAGATTGAATCTCCAGAAGCAAAAGATGTAACCGCACTCGATGAATGGGTCGGCGGCGGCTATTCGATCCCAACCGACGAGATGGTCGAAGCCGTGCAGATGCTCGCGCGTCTCGAAGGCGTGCTGCTTGATCCGGTCTATTCCGGCAAAGCCATGGCCGGCCTCATCGGCCTGACCCGCCGCGGTGAACTCAAGCGCGGTGAGCGCGTGCTGTTCGTTCACACAGGCGGCGCACCCGCGCTCTACGCCTACCAGAACGTTCTACAATCGTGAGCGAGCCAAAAACCATCGGCATCATCGGCGGTATGGGGCCAGCCGCTGCCGTCGATCTCTTCGCCAAGCTGGTCGAAGCCACCGGCGCGGAGACGGATCAAGATCATCTCCGCATTCTCATCGACAACAATCCGCGCATCCCAAACCGCAACGACGCCATTGCCGGCATCGGCCCATCACCTGCGCCGAACCTCGCAGCCTCAGCGCGCGGCCTTCAACAAGCGGGGGCAGACGTTCTCGTCATCGCCTGCAACACCGCGCACGCCTTCCAAGCCGACATAGAAGCAGCGGTGACCATCCCGCTCATCAGCATGATCGAAGCAACAGCCGATGCCGCAGGCGACGTCGATCGCGTCGGCGTGCTCGCCGCCGATGGTTGCCGCGGCGCGCATCTTTACAACCACGCTTTCGAGAAGCGCGGAATCACGCCGCTCTTCCTTGATGACGAAGTGCAAGCCGAGTTCATGAAGCTCATCTTCCGCGTGAAGGCCGGCCACACAGGCGCCGATGTGCGCCGGCGCATGGAATCCCTCGCCCAACACCTTTACGCGCGTGGCGCGAAAGCCATCATCGCGGCGTGCACGGAAGTTCCGCTCGTGCTGGCGCCCGATGCGCTGGCTGTTCCGCTCATCAACTCGACCGACGCGTTGGTCTCGCGCGCAATCGCGTACGCCAAGGGGAACTAAGCGCGCGGCGTCTCGTTACCGGCATGAGAAATTCTCGTCCGGAGCCAGACGCATGGTCGCTTACAGATTCGATCCCGACTACACGATCGCAGGACGCCACTACGCGCACCCGCTCATCCAGTGGCCAACGATACTCGCCGGCGCCGCCGCCGCGATTGCGATTGGCTTCCTTCTAAACGTGCTCGGTCTCGCGATCGGCGCCTCAGCCTTCAATCCTTACGAGATCAACAGCCAAGACGAGACGATCTCTATCGGCGGCGGCCTCTACGTGATGTTCGCACAGCTCGTCGCATTCCAAGTCGGCGCCTACATCGCCTCGCGCGGCGCGCGCTATCCCGACCATTTCGGCGGCTTGCTGACTGGTTTTCTGGTTTGGGCGTTCGCGGTGGCGTTTGCTGTCTCGCTCGCAACCTTTGCAGCGGGCGCGCTCTCAAGCGGCGACGCAATCCCGTCAGGCGTTGCTGAGACCATCGGCGAATTGAGTGACGCGACCGATGGCCAAGGCGCCAGCGCGTCCGCGCTCGCGACCGCCGAAGACACGGCTGACGCGCTTGCGGGCCTCGCATGGTGGACAGTTGGCGCGCTTTCGCTCGGCCTTGCCGGTTCAATCGCTGGCGGCTGGCTCGGCTCGCATCACCCGAAGTGGGAAACGCGTCCGCGTCTCGACGATTCCATGCCGTACCAATCAGCGCCAAAAGTTTGAGGAGAATGCATCATGGGTGAACTCGGAAAAGGTTGCGTTCTCTGGGCCGTCGGCATCCCGCTGCCGATCATCATTCTGCTCTACCTGTTTGGAGTGTTGAACTAACGCCGGACCGATGAGCGACTTGAAGGCGCGCGCACTTAGGTGCGCGCGTTTCATTTAGGCCGGAGCGTCTTCCACTTCCGGCGTCATGAAATGCCCGTGCAGTGTCGCGATCGGCTGCGTTTTCTCGCCTTGCCAAGCCTCCGCCTGCACATTCGCAATCCGCCGCCCGATCTTCACGACCTTGGCGCGCGCAAACGTATCGACGGGTTTGCCCGAACGCAGATAATCGATCCCAATATCCACCGTCTTCGGAAACCGCTCGCTCTTCGAGGCAATCGCCAGCTGCGTCAGCGCCGTCACCTCTAGCAGCGCACCCACCACGCCGCCATGCAACGCCGGCAGCAGGGGATTGCCAACCAGGTGCTGGCTAAACGGCATCACAAGCGTCAGCTCATCGCCCTTAAGCTCTGCGCGGATCCCAAGAAAGCGCGCGTACGGCACGCGCTCAATCGCGGCGGCGACGCGTTGTTGCGGCGTCTCCGTCATGATCTTCCCCCGCCTGCGGGGGAAGTCCCGAGCGTAGCGAGGGAAAGGGGGACGTCCCCCTCAGTCTCACGCTGCGCGTTCGACGGCTCCCCCACAGGTGGGGGAGCATGAGAAAAGTCTCGCGCCATCATTTTTTCTTCCGCAAGTTCGCACCGAACTTCCGGCCGTTGTTCGAATTGACCATGAACGCCGCCGCCACGTGCGCGATGGGATTGTCGGGGGTCTCGTCGTAAGCAACCGCGCGCACGAACGCGACGCTCTTGCCCAACTTGTAGCAATGCGCTTCCGCCAGCACGGCGCGCTGCGGCGTCGCCGGTCGCATGTAATCGATCCGCAAATCGATCGTCGCCACCGTCGTGGGATGCTCCATCGCCGCCACAGCCGCCGTGCCGCAGAGCGTATCGAGGAACGTCGTGATCACCCCGCCGGCGATGACCCCTGTCTCCGGATCGCCAATCAGCTCTTCGCGATAAGGCACCAGCCCCCAAACCCGCGCCGGCTCGATCTTGGTCACCTCCATACCCAGCGCCTTGGCCTGCGGCGTAAACTGGATCATGGCTCGAACCCGCTGCAGCGGATCGTCGGTCGGGGAGGCGTAGGCAGTGGGCTCGTCGCTCATAAAGCGGTGCTACCAGGGCCTGACCCGCCCCGCCATTGTCGCAAATTGACGTTTCGTCACTTTTGTGACGTTGTGGGTGACGAGAGAGTCATCCGGGGAAGAAGATGAGCGAAACGGCGGCCAACGTCGAGCCAATCGGCAAGCGCGAAAAGACCAAAGTCGCCAATCGGCAGGCGATCCTTATCGCTGCGCGCGCCGTGTTCGCGGAGCTTGGCTACGAAGCCGCCACCGTGCGCGACATTATCCGCGGAACCGATCTCGCCAGCGGGACCTTCTACAATTACTTCAAGTCGAAAGAAGAAGTGTTCGATGCGCTCGCGGACGATGGCGCACGCCGCTTTCGCCCAATCCTGCGCATGGCGCGTGAGAACGCCAAGAGCTTCGACGACTATCTGCACTCGGCCTTCGTCGCGTATTTCCATTTCATCGTTCAAGACAACCAACTCGAAGGCCTGCCCATCGAAGAGCGGCGCCCGCACATCCTGCGCATGGACACGCCAGAAATGACAGCCGTGTACCAGGAAGTGCGCCAAAGCCTCGAAGATGCGATCGCACATGGCGATGCACCGCACGTCGATGCTGATTATCTGGCTTGCGCCTGCATCGGCATCGCGCAAGAGGTTGGTTCGGCCATGTTGCGCCGTTCGCCGCACAATATTGACGCTGCGGCAGACTTCGTAACCGGCCTTCTGTTGAAGGGCCTGCTGGGCGCCGCCCGCAAGAGCTGATCTTAGGAGCTAAAGTTTGTCCTGGTTGCGCAAAGCGCTTGTGCATCTTGCTTTGTCACGTTCCGACGAAGCGTTGATCAAAGCATCCGGCGGCGAACCGCGCACCGTGCGCGGCATGACGCTCGATCCGCGCATGCAATTTTTGGAAACGCAAGCGCGACAGCGCGCGATCCCCTGGGAAAAGATGAACGTGCAGATCCTGCGCGCGCAGACCGAAGCGGGCGCCGAACTGTTCGGCGGCGGCAAAGTGCCAGGCGTGCGGATCGAGAAGCTCTACGTCACCGGCCGTTCTCACTCAGTGCCTTGCCGGCTCTACCTGCCAACCGTGCGCGATAACACCGCCGCGCTCATGGTCTATCTCCACTTCGGTGGCGGCGTGATCGGATCGCTCGAAAGCTGCAACCGCCTCTGCGCGCTGATCGCCAAGGAAGCCGGCGCGCCGGTTCTGTCAGTCGACTACCGCCTCGCGCCTGAGTTCAAATACCCAACCGGCCTCGACGATTGCATCGCCGCCTACAATTGGGCTGTCGACAACGCCGCCCGTTACGGCGCGCCTGTCGGTAAAGCCGCAATCGGCGGCGACTCTATGGGTGGGCTGTTCTCCGCGATCATCGCGCAGGAGATGCGCAAGACGAAGCCGCCGGTCATGCAGCTCTTGATCTATCCCGGCATCGATTTCGTATCGGACTCGCCGTCGATGCACGAGTTCGCCGACGCGTGGCCGCTCACCGCTGAGACGCTGGATTTCTTCGTGAAGCAATATCTGCCCGAGAATGCCGACCCGAGCGACCCGCGCATCTCGCCCGGCCGCGCGCAGGATCTTCGCGGCCTCGCGCCTGCGCTCATCTACGGCGCCGGCTTCGACATGCTGCTCGATCAAGGCGCAGCTTACGGCGAGCGTCTGCAAGAAGCTGGCGTGAAAGTCGCCTACACGCGCTTTGACTCACTGCCGCACGGCTTCGTCGCGTTCCCATCCGCCGCGCCCGCTGCGGAAGCTGCCATCAAGCAGATCGCGCGCGAGACCGCCGTTGCGCTCAAAGGCAATCGCTAATGACCGACTCCCCCGGCGCTGCGTCTTCAAAGTCGGTGCAGGGGAGCGGTGGTAAAATCAGTCGTGGCGCCTGGAGCTGGGCGCTGTTCGAATGGGCGCGCAATCCGTGGGTGCTGCTCGGCACCATCTACGTGTTCGCGCCTTACGTTTCGAACGTTGTCATCGGCGATCCGATCCACGGCCAAACGCTCATTTCCGGCTGGCACAAGACCGCCGGCATCATCATCGCCATCACCGCGCCGTTCCTCGGCGCCGCGACCGACCGCATGGGACGGCGCAAGCCTTTGCTCGCGCTCTTCACCGGCTTGCTCGCGGTCACGATCGGCGTTCAGTGGTGGGCGTTGCCGGGCGACGCGGGCCTGCCGCTGTGGGCGCTCGGCCTTACCGTGACGCTGAGCGGCATCTTCTTCGTTTACACAGAGGTGCTGCACAACTCGATGCTGACGCGCACCGCGCCGCCGCAACTTGTCTCTCAAGTTTCTGGCTGGGGCTTAGCCCTCGGCAACGCAGGCTCGCTCTTCCTGCTCGTCTTCGTCCTGGTGACGATGGCGTTGCCAGGGCAGGTGGCGATCCCAGGCCTGCCTGATGCCCCAATGTTCGGTCTTGATCCCGCGAAGTTCGAGCCAAGCCGGATTGTGACGACGCTCTGCGCGATTTGGCTCATCGCCTTCGCGATCCCGCTCTTCCTCTACACGCCTGATCTCGTCACCACCGGTGAGAAATTCGGCGACGCTATGCGCAACGGCGTCGGGAACGTCTTCCGCACCATCACCAAGCTGAAGAACTACCGCAACGTCGCGCTCTTCCTCATCGCCCGCATGCTCTACGCCGACGGCAAAACCGCGATCCTGATCTTCAGCGGCATCTACGCCGCCGGCACGATGGGCTGGGGCCTCATCGAGATGCTGGCCTACGGAATCATTCTCACCATCTTCGCTGTTCCTGGCGGCATCCTAAGCGGCTGGCTCGATCACAAGATCGGCCCCAAGCGCGCCGTCGTCATCGAAATCGCCGTGACGTTCGTTTGTCTGGTGGCGATGGTGTCGATGTCATCGACATCGATCCTGTTCTTCATTCCAGTTGATCCAAACGCGACGATCTCATCAAGCCCGCTCTTCAACACGTTGCCGGAAGTCGCGTACATGGGCTTCGCAATCGTCATCGCGATGTCGATCACCGCCGCGTACGCTTCCAGCCGCGCACTGATGGCGCGCCTCGCGCCTGCGGGCATGGAAGGCGAAATCTTCGGCCTCTACGCGCTCGCTGGCTCCGCCACGGCATGGCTCGGCCCGATGTTGGTCGAGTTCTTCACCGACGCCTATCAAAGCCAACGCGCAGGCTTCGGCTCGATCGCGATCCTGCTGATCGTTGGCTTCATATTGCTTCTGTTCGTGAAGCCGCCGCCTCAGCTGAACCGCGACGACACCGCGTAAGCGATCCCCGCCGCAGCCGCCGTGGCAAACGTGCCCCACGCCATATCCACGAGCGTGAGCCGCAATTCCCAGAACTTCAGCGTCGACTGGTTGCTGAGATCGTACGTTGCGTAAGCAACGAAGCCGAGCAGCGCGCCGTTGATCAGCGCCTTGCTCAAGCTCGCCTTCTCCAACCCTGGAGCAACGGCGAAGAACACGATCGCGCTGACATAGATCAAATAGAACGCGCCAGCCGCGCCGAAGTCCGGGCTAGGGCGCATCATCTCGCCCATCACCGGTTTGTAGAGTCGCGACGACATCGTCGAGAGCCACGCGGCATCGAGCCCGAGAAAGGCTACAGCCGTTGCGATCCAAGCAATGATGTAAGTGAGCATATCTCGTTCCTTCGCGTGACAACGCTTGAGAAGGTTCGAGGGTTCGTACGCGCGTGCGGTGCGCGCGGATCAGCTTACGCTGCGTCGGCCTGCTTCAGCTTTTTATCGACCATGCGCTTCAGGCTCGCGGCCACGCGCTGGCGTTCTTCGCAAAGCGCGTGGGGCAGGTGCACCATCTGGTGCAACGCCGCGACGTGCGTGCGCACAACTTCCGGATCGAGCCGATCGGTTGCGCCTTGCGCCTGCAGATAGCGCGCCATTTCACTGGCGCCGAGGGCCAAGCTTTGATCGCCAATCTGTTGGCCGACTTCGACGAGTTCCTGCACCGCGCGGTACACAACGCGGGCTTGCTTGGCGTCGCCCGGCAAAAGCTTCTTGGCCTCCGTCTCCAGAGCTGCAACCCGGGCGCGCGCGAGTTCCGCTTTGAGATCGAGATCCTCAGCTTCGCCGCGCACTAATTGTTCCGGCGCGACGTCATCAAGCCGGCGCAGCGGCCCGAGATAATTCAGGTCCGGCCGGCGGCGACGGCGGCAGGGGCCGACATAGCTCGCCGTCACGACGAATTTCTGCGGATTGGTAATTACCGTCTTAACGCGCTGCTGCAGCACAAATGCCGAGATCGGCTTGCGCAGATAGCCGTCGACGCCGGACCGGCGCGCCAGTTCCACATCGGCAGCCGAGCCGCGCGTGGTCAGCATGAACATCGGCACCGAGCGGTTCGGTGTTTCGTCGCTCTTGCGAACACGGCGCGCGAATTCGAGCCCGTCGCCACCGACGCCGTCGACCCAATCCATCAAGATAACGTGGGGGTTGGAGAGCCGAACGGCTTCCCAAGCTTCCATCGTGTTCGCGACGCCGATCACGCGGCCAAAGCCCATGGCGCGCAATTGATCGAGCGAAATCCCGCGCTCGTAGTGATTATCGTCCAGGACAAGCGCCGTCAGGTTGGACGGATCGAATTGATCTACCCCCTGCATACGTTAGCCCCAGCTCCCAAACAGCCTGAGAGACTAACGCAGATTATTTGATATTCGCTGAAGGGCGACGCCGCGTGAGGTTAAAGTCAGTTAGCAAATTGGCGCTACGGACGTTCCTCGAGCGCGCCGATGATGGTGATCTTCTGCCAGATCTTACGGCCCAGACCAGCGGTCAGGTTTTCAACGTCATTGACCGCCGCAATAACGACGCTGTCGCGCACGCGGTCCGCATAAAGCGCCGCCAACTTGCCGATCAACGCCAGCATCTCAGCGCAATAATCCAAATACCGAGTCAGCTCGAACTGCGTCATCGTCCGCTCAGGTGAAGCCGACGTCTTGTGCTGATCGAGCACGATCGTCGGGTCCTTGGTGAGCTGGTGCATGTCGATCACGTGCGCGAGCTGGCGTAGACGGTGCAGCGAATCCAGCGCCCGCTGACGCTTCTCACGCTCTTCCAATGTCAGGATGAACCAGATCGCGCCGCCGAACAGAATGAGCAGGTTCACAGCCGCTTCCAGCCCCTGAACCAGTTCCGGCGCCGTCAGCGTCTCAGCGCGGATGTTCAAAAACCGGAACGCCGCGACCTGCGCCGCAATCCCGACCCCAATGACCACCAGCGCTGCGATGCGCCAAAGAAAATGCGGCCGCGCCAAATCCGCCGCGTCCCGCGCACTGAAACGCGCCGTCTCGATCACATCGGCGCAAACGCTCGAAAGCCCCGCTTTTGGAAAGCGCGCGTTGATCCGCTCCTGCAGCTTGTCAAGCGTCGCCAAGATCCGGTCGGCGCGGAGGTGCGGGGCAGGTGGCTTCATGATGCGCTCAAATTACGTGCACGCTGCACTGAGCGTTCGTCGAACGCTTGGCCGAACGCGCTGCCGCGTATGCTGGTTACAGTCTCGGACGCAAACCGCCGCCCGTTCGGCGCGGCCTGGCAGGTGATCACGACATTGAGCGAGTCCAGCCGCACCAATGGCGCCGGGCTAAAGCTCTCAGGCACAAACAGCCGAACCCGCGTGATATCCGGCGTTGCCTTCAACACCGTCACTTCACCGCGCAACCGATCCGCAAACCGCCGCGCCTGTTCTCCGCGCACACTCTCGCGCGTCGGCTGGAACGAATACGTCGCGCTCGCCTCATCCTCGCGCAGCAAGCGCACATCGGCGACGCGTCCCATGCCTTCACTCGCGCACCAGGAGACACCTTCAAAATCCTCGGCCATGCGATCGAACGCGCGGCGTTGATCATTGTCGAGATCATCGCGCGCAGGGGCGACCATCCGCAGATGCGGTGTAGCGCTTGGATCAAACCGCGCGCGCCAATTGGCTTTCGATGTGTTCAGCTCATAGTCGAACGCATAGTCCGCCTTCGCGGCCTGCGTCGCGGCAACCGCTTGTGTGAGCAAAGCTGGCCCGGCGCTCTGCGCGGCCGCGGTTGCAGCGAAGGCAACAACGGCGGCGCACGCCAAAACTCGAGCCACACGGAACATGACCCGGACCATGCCATGTCAATTGCGGCCACTCAACGGCGGCGGCTAAAGGGGAGAGGGCTTCGATTGGCCCACCTTTGCGCTACATAAAGGGGAGTGGACGCCCGCAGCCCTTTATTGCCATCGCCATTCGAGGAATGGTTCGCCGCGCGTGGCTGGGCGCCGCGGCCGCATCAGCTCGAACTTGTGTCACGCGCGCAAGCCGGGCTCTCCACATTGCTCATCGCGCCAACCGGCGCTGGCAAAACGCTGGCTGGCTTTCTTCCGAGCTTGATCGAGCTCGCGCCTCTTAAACACGCAGGCCCGCGCCGTCCGCACAAGCTTCACACGCTCTACATCTCGCCGCTCAAAGCGCTTACCACTGACGTCGCGCGCAACCTCAACACGCCCGCAACCGAGATGCAGCTCGGCGTCCGCATCGAAACCCGCACCGGCGACACGCCGCCCTCACGCCGCCAACGCCAACGCGCCCATCCGCCCGACATCTTGCTCACCACGCCCGAACAACTCTGCTTGCTGATCGCCTCCGAACATGCGCGCGTTTTCTTCGAAGACCTGCAAGCCGTTGTGATCGATGAAATCCACGCCCTCGCGCCCACCAAGCGCGGCGATCTCTTAGCGCTCGCCCTCGCACGTCTCAAACGCTGGGCGCCAAACCACCGCCGCATCGGCCTAAGCGCGACCGTCGCGGACGAAGAGGGATTGGTGCGTTGGTTGCTCGGTTCAGAACCCTCTCCCCCCTCGCGGGGGAGTGGGCAGGGCGTGGGGGGGCGTTCAACCCGGCAGGCGCCTGCTCATTTGAACGCCCCCCACCTCCCAACCTCCTCCCCGCCAGGGGGAGGAGGAGATTCGCGCAATATAATCGTCAAAGCCCCTCCCGGCGCGCAGCCCATCATCGACGTCCTGGACTCCGACGCCAACATCCCGTGGTCCGGCCACACCGCGCGCCATGCCATCCCCGAACTCTACGAAACCATCAAACGCACCAAGCTCGCGCTCGTGTTCGTCAACACCCGCGCGCAAGCGGAGATGACGTTCCAAGAGCTCTGGCGCGTCAACGAAGACTCACTCCCCATCGCGCTCCACCACGGTTCTCTCGACGTCGCACAACGCCGGAAAGTCGAAGCCGCCATGGCCGCCGGTAAACTTCGCGCCGTCGTCTGCACCTCAACGCTCGACCTCGGCATCGACTGGGGCGACGTCGATCTCGTCATCCAGATCGGCGCACCAAAAGGCTGCGCGCGGCTCGTGCAACGCATTGGCCGCTCCAACCACCGCTACAACGAACCCTCACGCGCGCTGCTCGCCCCAAGCAATCGCTTCGAAGTGCTCGAATGCCGCTCTGCACAGGAAGCCGTCCAAGAGGGCGCGCTAGACGGCGAGTCTCTCCGCATCGGCGGCCTCGATTGCCTTGCCCAACACATCATGGGCTGCGCTTGTGGCGAACCGTTCGACGAAGATGAGCTATACGCCGAAGTGAAAAGCACCGCCGCCTACGCCAACCTCTCCCGCGCCGTCTTCGATCGTACCATCGATCTGGTCGCCACCGGCGGCTACGCGCTGCGCAGCTACGATCGCTACCGTCGCATCGTCCAAGATCCACACACCAACCTTTGGCGTGCCCGCAATCCCTCCGTCGCGCAGCAACACCGCATGAATGTCGGCGCCATCGTCGAATCCGAAATGCTCGATGTGCGCCTGGCGCACCGCACCGGCGCGCGCCCGCGCCCAGGCACGCCCAAAGCAGAAGGGCCAACGCCGCTCGTCGCCGGTCGCCGCCTCGGTCAAATTGAAGAATACTTCATCGAAGGCCTCGCGCCCGGCGACACCTTCCTGTTCGCCGGAGAAATCCTACGTCTGCTCGGCGTCCGCGAAACCGACGCGCTCGTCGTCCGCGCAAACGATCAGCAAAGCCCCAAAATCCCGTCCTACGCAGGCGGCAAATTCCCGCTTTCAACATTCCTCGCCGATCGCGTCCGCCACATGCTGCACGACGTGAAGCGCCAGAAGAAACTTCCCAAACAAGTCCGCGACTGGATCAAAATCCAAAAGCGCCGCTCCGTCGTGCCCGCGCCGGATGAGATGCTGGTCGAAACCTTCCCGCGCGGCGGCAAACATTATCTCGTCTGCTACCCCTTCGAAGGCCGCCTCGCGCAACAAACATTGGGCGTCCTCATCACCCGCCGTCTCGAACGCCTCGGCAAAAATCCTATCGGCTTCCTCGCCAGCGAATACGCCATGGCCGTGTGGGGCCTTGAGCCGATGGGTGACGTCGATCTCGCGCAGCTCTTCGACGAAGACATGCTCGGCGACGATCTCGAAAGTTGGCTCGGCGAGAGCACGCTGATGAAATCGACTTTCTCCAAATGCGCCGTCATCGCCGGCATGACCCCGCGCAACGTCCCGGGCGCAACGCGCAAGACCGGCCGCCAAGTCACGTTCTCATCCGATCTGATCTACGACGTGCTCAAACAATACGAGCCCGACCACATCCTGCTGCAAGCCGCCTTCGCCGACGCAGGCGAGGGCTATCTCGACATCAAACGCGTCGGCGCACTGCTCGCCCGCATCAAAGGCCGCATCGTCCACCGCGACTTGCCCTATGTCTCGCCCTTCGCCGCCCCAGTAATGCTGGAAATGGGCAAAGTCGGCGTCCGCGGCGGAGCGGACGAAGCCGTGCTCGAAGACGCCGCGTCGCTAATCGCCGAGGCTATGAGTTAGCCCCCAAACACGTTTCCCGGACGCAGCCCCGGCCTTGAGCCGGGGTGCGAGCCGGGACCCAGGGGCAAACGCCGCGCTCTTTCACTCCCTGGATCCCGGCTCTCCGCTGCGCTGCAGCCGGGAAGCGTGAGGGACGTCGCGTCAGCATTGCGCTTCAGCCAGCGGCGGAGCACTTTCCAACAAAATACTCTCGGGGGAAACGATGCGGGCGATTTGGGCGGCGGCTCTTCTATTTGCATTCACCGGCGCGGCCAGCGCGCAAGTCAGCGACTCCACGCGCGCCTCCAACGCCGCGTTCTCGCAAACATTGCCTTGGGGCGATCGCGAAGACGAAGACTTCGCCAACCGCGGCTTCGTCTCCGCCTACGATCAACCGCAAATCCGCACCGCCGATGGTAGCCGCGTCGTCTGGGATTTCACCGCCTACGATTTCCTGCAAGGCACAGCCCCCGACACCGTAAACCCCAGCCTCTGGCGTCACGCGCAACTTCTCGCGCGCGCTGGTCTCTTCCGCGTCACTGACCGCGTCTATCAAATCCGCGGCTTCGATGTGTCCAACATGACGATCATCGTCGGCGACACTGGCCTCATCGTCGTCGATCCGCTCGCGAGCGCCGAAACCGCAGCTGCTGGCCTTGCGCTCGCGCGCCGCACGCTCGGCGACAAGCCCGTCGTCGCCGTCATCTACACGCACTCGCACATCGACCATTTCGGCGGCGTGCGCGGCGTCGTGCCAAACCCTGCCGGCGTCGAGATCATCGCGCCCGATCATTTCATGGAGCATGCGGTGACGGAGAACGTCATCGCCGGCAACGCCATGAGTCGCCGCGCGCAATTCCAGTTCGGTGCTGGCCTCACGCCCGGTCCGGACGGGCAGATGACCTCCGGCATTGGCCTTGCCGTATCAAACGGCACGTTCACGCTCATCCCGCCGACGCGCACGATCACCCACACTGGCGAAACGCTCACCATCGACGGCGTCCGTATCGAGTTCCAGCTGACGCCCGACACCGAAGCCCCGTCGGAAATGAACTTCCTCTTCCCGGATTTCGGCGTGCTGCTCATCGCCGAGAACGCCACCGCCTCGATGCACAACATCTTGACGCCGCGCGGCGCGCTGGTGCGCGACGCGAAAGCCTGGGCCGACTATCTCACCGAAGTGCTGCGCCTCTACGGCGACCGTACCGAGATCATGGTCAACAGCCACGCCTGGCCACGCTTCGGCGGCGACCGCGTGCGCGACTTCATCTCCAGCCACCGCGACGCCTACAAATATCTGCACGATCAAACCGTGCGCCTGATGAACGCCGGCTACACCGATCGCGAAATCGCCGAGCAAGTCCGCTTGCCCGCCTCGCTCTCGGCGCGATGGTTCAATCACGGCTATTACGGCACGATGATGCACAATTCGCGCGCCGTGTATCAACGCTACATGGGCTGGTACGACGGCAATCCCGCGAACCTCAATCCGCTCCCGCCGGCCGAAGAGGGCGTGCGTTTCGTGCGCGCCATGGGCGGCGAAGATCGCGTGCTCGCCGAAGGCCAACGCGCCTTCGACGAAGGCGACTATCGTTGGGCCGCGCGCGTGCTCAACAATCTCGTGTTCGCAAATCCCAACAACACCGCCGCGCGCCAATTGCTTGCGCGCACGCATCGCCAGCTGGCCTACCAATCCGAAAGCGCGATCTGGCGGAATATGTATCTCGTGGCCGCGCGCGAGTTGGAGCAGGGACCGCCGCAACGTGGCGCACAAACCCAAAGCGCCGATCTCATTGGCGCAACGCCAACGAGCTACATTCTTGACCTGCTCTCAGTACGCCTAAATCCAGAGCGCCTCGGCGATCGCAACTACGCTTTCAATCTCGTCTTTCCCGAACGCAACGAGAGTTTCGGCGTAACGATCCGCAACGGTGTCCTCGTTTACGAGCGCGACCAAACCGTCGACGGCCCCACCATCACCTCACCACGTGCGGTATTCCTGCAAGCCATGGCGACGCAATCGATGGCGCGCGCCGTGTTGTCCGGACAAATCCGCATACAGGGCAGCAGAAGGTCCCTTGAAGGCCTCGGCGAGGTATTCGACAACCCCGACCCGAATTTTCCAATCGTCACGCCGTGACGAATCCGGTTTGATCTGAGGCGCATGCCACTCCTGTCGCAGCCGGCACCAAAGCCAGAGCGTCCGCACCGCAAAGCGGTGGCGGTCGCGCCTGTGCGCCCCGTGCCGCCAATGGCGATCGTCGGCGACAGCGTTGAGATGCGGCTCGGCGATACGCTGGTAACAGCGCTGCCCGATGGCGCGCTCTGGGTCGCTGAATCCAAAACGCTCATCGTCTCGGACATCCACTTCGAGAAGGGTTCATCCTACGCACTGCGCGGCCAGATGCTGCCGCCATACGACACGCATGCGGCGTTGCTGAAGCTCACCGATCTCATGCTGCGCCTGCAGCCCGACATCATCGTCTCACTCGGCGATAGTTTTCATGACAGCGGCGGCCCCAACCGCATGGACGCGCGCGATCGCGAGCTTCTGCGTTTGCTGATGTCGCGCTGCGATTGGGTGTGGGTCGAAGGCAATCACGACGGCCGCGCGCCCGAAACACTCGGCGGCAAGTTTCACGAAGTCCTGCACGTCGGCGCACTCGTGCTGCGGCACGAACCCACCGAAACCGCGGCCCCCGGCGAGATCGCCGGCCACATGCATCCATGCGCACGCGTCGTCGGCCGTGGCCGCAGTGTCCGCCGCCGTTGCTTCGCCACCGATGGCGCGCGCTTGGTGATGCCGGCCTTCGGCACATACACAGGTGGCCTCAACGTCTGCCACGAGGCCTTCGCCAACATCTTCCCAGGTGGCGCAACCGCGCTCGTGCTCGGCAAAGATCGCGTTCTGCCTGCGCCGAACGAGCGCTTGGTGGGCGACTAAAACCGATGCATTGCTGTCGCGAGCGGAATGAGCATGCAAATAATCATCGCACCGCCCGTCAACACCTGGCGTAAAACCGGATACCAAGCGGGCGCGCCGGCATCTTGCGCGCTGCGATAATCCCACATCGCCTGCACAGCGAAGATGCCCGCGAAGATCGCGGCCGCGCCAAGCACCGGCGTGAAGTAAACCACCATCGTCGCCAGAGCCCAGCCCGCCAGAGAGGGCAGTGCGCTGAAAAACAAGCGCCGGCCATCTGGCGCGTCCGGCGCGCGCATGATCTCGATCCCGCAGCGCACGCCGCCGAGAAATGAAAGCAACACCGCCGCATAGAGTGAAAAGCTGATCGCGCCTAAGCGAGCCGTCGTCTCGTGTGCCGAGAGTGAGATCAGCGCCGAAACAGCGAGCGGCACGAGGCCAAGAAAGCCGAGGCGCAGCGCCGCGCGTGGTAAAATGGGCGGCCTTGTGCTCACGGACGGCGGAATAGCACGGATGCGCCCCAACCCGCCAACAACGCCAGCAGCACCGTCACGATGCCGTACAGCCACGACACGTTGGTCGCGAGATCGTGAATGGTGCGCTCCACGCCGATGCGCGCGATCGTGATCGGAATGCGCTGGCGCGAAATCAAACGGCCATCACGGAAGAGGTAGGTGTCGGCGTGATACTGCGCGATCGGCGCGTTAGCCGGTAGGCGCACGACAGCGCGGAACAAGCCGCCCGGATACGCCGTCAGTCCGCCACGCACGCCTTCCTGCGGCGGGCGCGAATACCATTGATAGAGCCCTTGCTCATAGCGAAGCCGCACCAACGCCGCGCGATACGCCGAAGGATCGCCGCCCGCCGGAACCGCGCTCGCCAGTTGCGCCGACGCGGCAGGATCAAGTTGATAACGCCAAATCGAATCCGCGCTGGCGATGTCGCGCAGCGGTCGGTTGCTCAGCACCGCGAAAAACGCCGGCGCTTCGCTGAACTGCACCGGATCACCGTTGATCCAGAGCCCAAACGGAAACGTCCCACCCGGCACGCGGCGCTTGCGCATCACCGTCGCCGCTTCATTCGGTCCGCGCAGCACAACAACGATGTCGCCGCGCCCGCGCCGATCCGGGTTCACGCCGAACACCGTGATGTATGAGCCGCCATAGGTGGAGCTCACGGTGATCTGCTCTTCGGCGACACCCGCCGGCAGATCGTCCGCAACATCGCTGCCCGGCTGCTGCTGCGCCGAAGCAGGCGCGCCAGCAAACAGCGCAAGCGCCAGTGCGACGAGGAGGCGTCTCAAAACAGCCCCCCGCCAAGCACGTAAAACTCTTCCGGCGGGATCACGAGATCGAACGCGAACTTGATGCTCGCCGCCATCAGCAGCGCGCCAAGAATGCCCCGGACGTACTCTGCCTTGATGCCAGCGCCCACGCGCGCGCCGATCTGCGCGCCAACGACGCCGCCCGCCATTAACAGAAGCGCCAACACCAGATCGACAGTGTGCGTAGCGATCGATTGCAGCACCACGATCAGTGACGAGATCACCAGCACTTGAAACTGCGACGTACCGATGACGACGTTCGTCGGCATGCGCAGCAGATAGATCATCGCCGGGATCAGGATGAAGCCGCCGCCAATGCCCATGATCGCCGAGATCGCGCCGATGGCAAAGCCAATGCCCAACGGCGGCAGCACGCTGATGTAGAGGCCAGAGCGTGGGAAGCGGAGACGAAAGGGCAGGTTATGCGCGACGGTCTTTAGTGGCCGCCGCAGGATCGAGACGCTCTTCGGCGGCCGTCCACGCCAGAACCGATAGCTCTCGCGCACCATCAGGAAGCCGACGCTGGAGAGCAGCAGCAGATAAAGCAGCGACACGATCAGATCGAGTTGCCCAAGCCGCAACAGCCGCTCGAACAACGCAACACCCGCCGAACTGCCGACAACGCCGCCAAGCGAGAGCAACAAGCCCATGCGCCAGTCCACGGATCGCCGCCGCGTGCGTGTCATTATGCCGGAGAATGACGTCGCCGCGATCTGGCTCGCGCCCGTTGCAACCGCCACCGGCGCAGGCACGCCCAAGAACAGCAGTGCTGGAGTCATGATGAAGCCGCCGCCGACTCCTACGAGCCCGGACACGAAGCCGACGGCTGCGCTCACCAAAAGAATGAGCAGCACGGCCACCGGCATTTCGGCGATCGGCAAATAAATCAAAATTCTGCTCTGAACTCAGCGCCAAGCGCTACGCCCGCGGCCCTTATGATAAGGGTCGCGAGCCGAAGCAACGCTAGTTTGCCGCTTATTCGCGGGGCGCCTGTTTAGGCCGCTGGCCGGCTATTCCAGGCACGCACGCCGAACTCGCCATTGGCGACGGCGCTGGAGGCGCGTGGACGGAACGCCTGGGCGCGCGCACGGGCTTGCTCAACCTGTTGCGGCGCAAGTTGCGCCTCAAGCGCGGTTGCGCGTGCACCGGCATCCTGGTCGCCTTGGCGGGCGGCGACCATGAACCAGAACAGAGCTTCCGAAGCGGAAGCGTTCACACCGCGACCCTGTTGATAGAGAACGCCCAGATTGTACTGGCTGTCCGCAACCCCAAGCTCAGCCGCTTGACGGAACCAACGGAACGCCGCCGCTTCATCCAACGGTGCGCCTTCGCCGCGCGCGAAATAGACGCCGAGATCGTGCATGGCGCGGCGATTGCCTGCGCCCGCCGCGCGCTCGGTCCATTGACGCGCGATGGTCAGATCCGCCGGCACGCCTTCGCCGCGCTCATAGAGCTTAGCCAAGCGATACTGAGCCATGGCGAAACCGCGGTCCGCAGCGCGGCGCAGCATCGTCACGCCTTCGGCCGCACGGCCGCCACTGATGCGTTGCAGCGCTAGTTCGTACTGCGCCGTGAGGTCGCCAGATTGCGCCGCTTGCTCGAGCGAGACATTGCGCGCGGGCAGTGGGCCAGCAACGACAGGCTGTGTCGTTGTGTTTTGTGCGAGCGGCGTGGGCGTAGCAGCAGCCGGCGGCGCTGCGCCTTCAACCGGAACGGCAGCATCCGGCGCGACACCTTCAGCTGGCGCTTCCGCGAACGGGTCCGGCGCAGCTTCGGTGAGCGGCGTCGTGCCGGTCACGGGCAACGGCGCGGGCGCTGCGTCAGTTTGCGGCTCAGCGCTGCCCGCCTGGTTCTTGAAGTAGTACGCGCCGCCAACCAGAGCGACAGCGACCAAGCTAGCCGCGCCCCAAAGCACGATCCGGCTCGAACCACGCAGGCTGAGCTTTGGCGCTTCAGCTGCCGTATCCGGACGCGTCTTCGGCAACGATTGCGCCTGCGCGGCTTTACGCGCGTTGGCGAGATAATCGTTCTTCGCCGCTGGGCCAGCCGGTTCTTCCGGCAGCGGCGGCAGTTCAGTCAGTTCCGGCAGATCGAGCGAAAGCGCCTCGTCTTCGAACACATTGCCAAGTGGCACGTCCGTGGCGGCTTGCGTCGGCGGCGCAACCAGCGGCGCAACCGCGTCCTCGATCGTCTGCGGGCCAAGATCATCTTCCGGCGACCAGAACGGATCGTCATCCAGCGGCGGCGCTGCGACGGTTTCCACTTCATCAAGCGCCGGATCGTCGATCAGCAGATCGTCATCCGGAGACACTTCGATCGACTTGTACTCAGGCGGCACGAACGCCTCTTGAGCCGCATCGTCATCGACGAGCAGATCATCGATCTGATTGTCTTCGGCGAAGTAGATGTCCTGGTCGTTCGGGGTCACAGGCGCGCGCGGTGGCAACGGCGCTGCGCGCACAGGCTGCGCAGAGTCACGCGGCGAGGTCGTGTACGGCTGCGGTTCCGGATCGGAGAGGTCGAACGAGTCCGTTGCGTCGAAAGAGGGGAACGTCGAGCGGTCGAACGACGATTGCAGATCTTCGTTGCGGCGCGCTGGCGTCGGGATCGTCATGGTCGGCGCTGGCGTCTCAGCAACCGGAGCGCGGCCGCTTTCGAACTCTTCCAGCTTCGAGGCGACGTTCGACACGGCCTTCTGTACCGGCGCGATCGCTTCTTGGCTGTGTTCTTCAACTTCGGCCAAACGCTGCATGATCGAGCTGATGGCTTCCGAAACGCGCTGACCAGCACGCTCTTCGCTATCCAACATGCGCTCGCCCAGCTCACGGGCGAGAATGTCTTGGCGCTGATTGAAGCGATCCGCCATGCGCGCGACTTGCTCGCCGACATGCTCGATCGCTTGCGCGCTACGTTGCTCGACCGCGCCAACGCGTTCTTCGAGACGCTCGGAGAGGCGGCCAACTTCAAGGCCCATGCGGTCAAACGCAGAAGCTTCACGGCGCTCAACTTCGTCAAAGCGCTGCTCAATCTCGTCAAAGCGCTTCGACAGCGTCGACGACATCCGCGTCAGCTCTTCGCGCACCGCGGAGGCGGCGGCATCGTCATTGCGCGCTTCAACCGTACGCAAGCGCTGGTCGACCGTTTCCGACATGCGCTTGATCTCGATCGAGATCGCTTCAATCGTTTGCGCTTGGCGGCGTTCAGCCGCCGCCAGACGCGCCGTAACATCCGTGAGCGCGCCTTCGAAGCTCGCGCCGCCAGTCATCACCGCTTGCAGCTCTTGCGACACTTCCTCACGCACGGCTTGCGCCATCGTGTCGAGACGCTGCTCGAGCATCGCGCGCACGGCTTCAGTTTCTTGTGCTGCGCCGCCGCCTTGTTCGATGCGTGCGCTCAGCGAAGAGACGGATTCCTCGATGTGACGGATCGCCGTGTTGGCGGTCGATTCCGTTTCTTCGAGCTTGTCCGCGAGGCGTTGCAGCGCGCGATCGAGCGATTGGACCGTCTCACCGATCTGATCGCCGTTCGCCGAATTCGCCGTCGCCGCTTCAACGCTGGCGATGCGTGCTTCGAATGCTGCGAGCGCGCCGGTGAGGGGGCTGGAGTCCGTCTTCGTCTCAAGCGTCGCCAAGCGTTCGGCGATGTCTTGCTGCGATTGGCGGACGTCAGCGAGATCGACAGCGCCCGAGGCGCCGGCAATGTCTTCAACTTGCTTCACGCGTGCCGAGAGCGTGAGCTGCGCATTGCGCAGATCCGCAATCGCGGCGCCCGCAGCTTGACGCAAGCCCGCCGTGCTTCCGCGCGCGCCAGCTTCAGCGCGCTCAATGCGACTGATCAAAGTCGCTTGCTCGGCCTTCAGCGTATCGATGCTGCCAACGCGCTTGGAGATCTCGCTCTCAAGGCGAACAACTTCTTCCAGCAGCGCTTCACGCGCGCCGCGCGTTTCGCTCGACGTTTCAGTGCGAACTTCCGCAACCGCGCTTTCAATTGCGCGGCGCGTCGAAGCTTCGCTGTCGCTCAGCCGTTCGCTTAGATCTTGTTGCAAGCGGCGCAGTTCGTTCACTGCGTCGACAGAAGCTTCCGTCGCTTGACGTGCCGCTTCTTCAGCGACAGCGCGCGCTTCGGCCAAGGTCTGCGACAGGATCGTGCCGCCATTGCCCATCTCGTTCGAGAGATAGGAGGCAGCAGCCTCAGCCCGGCGCGCGACTTCTTCAGCAACAGCAACCTGATGCTCAAGGCGCTCTTTAACTTCCGAGATGTCAGCGCTGGTTTGCTCAGCGCGCTCCAAGCGTCCGCTCAGCGTGTCGCCGGCGGAGCGGAATTGTTCCAGCGCATCCGAAATGCGCTCAGCCGCTTCGTTCGATGCAGCTTCCGCATCTTCAACGCGCGCGGCCAAGCCAAGCACCGAGCGGTCGATTGTCGACACGGCGCGATCAAGGCCAGTTACAGCAAGTTGCGTGCGGCGTTCGATCGATTCAATGCGTTGCGCGAGACGCGACGGATCGCTTGTGCGCGTACCCGCGCCAACGCCCCAATCGTCTTCGCCATCATAATCAGTGTGCTGCGTGCCGAACGCACGTGCACGCGGTGCGCGCGGCGGCTGTGATGTGTGCTGCGGCGCCGTCTGCGCGCCGCCGCCACCGAGCTGACCAGACGCAAGCGCTTGGTTCAGATATTCGCCAAGGCTCATACCCTGACGAGCCGCAGCTTCTCGCGCAGCTTCTCGCACTTTGGGGTCAATACCCTTGACGCTCCAGTTCTGCGCACCGCTCATTATGCCCTCGCCGCGTTTCACCGCGCGTCCGCGGCTTACGCTCAACCCCCGGGGCGAAGACTCGAAGAATTCGAGAATCGCCCACGACTTTGCAGTGTCGATGAAAGGCGTTGGCGTGTTAATGGCGGGTAAAATCGTAAACAGGAATTAGCCATGTCTGATGCGCCACGACAGTTCGGACCCGAAACGCAAGGCGGCGTGTATCTGCGCGGACTGAGCGGCGCGGCGCCTGAGATTCCAACCAACTTCATCGGCCTCGAAGCCGCCGCGCAGAAGAAGATGACTCCGGAAGCGTGGGCCTACACCGCCGGCAGCGCTGGATTAGAGACCGGCGCCGACGCAAACCGCGCCGCGTTCAATCGCTTTCCTATCGCGCAACGCATGCTGGGCGGCGCAGGCACAAGAAATCTCGGTTGCGAAATATTCGGTGCGCGCGTTGCTGCGCCGGTGTTTTCTTCGCCAGTCGGCGTCTTGGAGATGATGCACCCTGAGGCTGATCTCGCCGTCGCACGTGCGATGGGCGCTCTCAATCTGCCGATGATCATTTCGTCTCAGGCATCAACGCCGATGGAAAAGATCGCTGAGGCCAACGGCGACGGCCCGCGCTTCTATCAATTGTATTGGGGCAAGTCGGACGCGTTGGCCGAGAGCTTCGTGAAGCGCGCCGAGGCCATCGGCTGCCGCGCTATTTTCATCACGCTCGACACGCTCGTGCTCGGTTGGCGCCCGCGGGACCTCGATCTCGGCTTCTCACCGTTCCTGCGCGGGCAGGGCATCGCACAATATACAAGTGATCCCGTGTTTAGGGGGATGCTGTCGCAAACGCCGGAAGAAAACCCGCTCGGCGCCGCGATCCAATTCACGCAGCTCTTCTCCGATCCAAGCGTCGATTGGAAACGCATTGCGCAAATCAGATCGTGGACGAAACTGCCCGTCGTTCTGAAGGGAATTATCCGCACTGACGATGCGCGAAAGGCGGTCAGCGAAGGCTATGATGGCGTGATGGTCTCCAACCACGGCGGCCGCCAAGTCGATGGCGCGATCGGCGCACTCGATGCGCTCGCCAACGTCGCGGACGCCGTGAAGGGAAAAACCAAGCTCTTCTTCGACAGCGGCATTCGCTGCGGATCCGATATCTTCAAGGCTTTGGCGCTCGGCGCGGACGCCACTGGCATCGGCCGTCCTTATGTCTATGGCCTCGCCCTCGCTGGCGAGCAGGGCGTCAAAACGGTGATGGAATACCTACTGGCGGAGCTGGATATCACCATGGCGCTCAATGGCTGCCGGACTCCTGAAGATATTTCTCAAGATTTCCTGTCAGTTAGCTTAAATACGTGACGGGGCCGTCAACTTCAGTTGACCCTACCGTAAACGGAAACTAGCCTGAGGCCGCTGGGTAAACCGGAGCGACCTCCCCATGACCTCATCAAAAGCTGAGCGCACCTACACCATTTCGCAGCTGGCCCGAGAGTTCGAGGTCACGCCTCGAGCGCTCCGTCTTTATGAAGATAAAGGTCTACTTACGCCGCGCCGCGACGGCATGAACCGCGTTTACTCACATCGCGACCGCGCCAAGCTGCAGCTGATCCTGCGCGGCAAGCGCGTGGGCCTCTCGCTGATCGAAATCAAAGAAATTCTGGACCTCTACAAAGTTGATCAGCGCGCCCAAGCGCAGACGACGTTGAAGAAGTACCAAGCCCGCATCGTCGCGCTCGAAGCGCAACGCGAAGATGTCGATGCCGCGATCGA
>JBEBHI010000222.1:0-4478 GCA_040080935.1 Terricaulis sp. | reverse complement strand
GGTGAGACGCTGAACGCAATTATGTTCAATGGGGGCCTTTCGCGCGTCCAGAACAGCACTGCGAATGTCGAATTCGTATTCGCCGATATGGGCGATGGCATCGACCTGCTGAGTTATTCCAGCACGACAGCGGGCAACAACGTCGTTGTTAGTCTTGCGTTGGGGATGGCATCGGGATTCACGTCGATTAAGGGCGTGGAAAATATCACCGGCGGCGCCGGCAACGACACGCTCGCCGGCGACGACAACGCGAACACCATTCGCGGTGGCGCGGGCGCTGATGTAATCATGGGCGGCGCAGACGGAGATACGCTCTTCGGCGAGGGGGACGATGATCGTTTCGTCGCTACCGTCGGTGACGGGTCGGATTCCTACACTGGTGGGGCCGGCAACGACACGCTCGATCTCTCGGGTACGAACGCTGGCGCCAACGTAAACTTGCTGGCCGGCACAGCGACCAGCACCGATATTGGCAACGACACGCTTGCCACCATCGAAAACGTCATCGGCGGATCCGGCGCCGACACATTTGTGGCAAGCACCGCACGCAATGTGTTTACCGGAGGGTTGGGTTCCGATGTCATTGTTTTCCAGACACGACAGACGGCAGGCAATGGCGCGGCAAACCGGGACATCATCACGGACTTTGCGCACCTGATTGATCGTATCGACATTTCCGCTATCGACGCAGACACGCGCAACGCAACGGCGGCCAACGGCACACAGCACTTCATCTTCGACGGACAGGTGGCGGCGGGCTCAGAGGCGGCAGGCCATGTGGGCTTTCACTACGAAATCGTAGGCGGCATTGAATACACGGTGTTCGAAGGAAACGTCCGCACCGCCAACAACGGCGATACCACCATCGATTTCCAAGTCGCGCTGCAGGGTCATTTGACGCTGACAAGCGCCGACTTCATTTTCGGGACTGGCTGACCATGCATCGTTTTGGACGATGGATCGTCGCCGCGGCGTTGGCGTTCAGTGTGGTGGCTGCGCATGGGCAGAGCGCAGGTGCGCAGACATCGCGTTGGGGGCGTGATTATTTCCCAAACGTGGTTTTGCAGGACCAAGATGGTAGGTCCCTGCGTTTCTATGACGACATTGTTCGGGGCAAGGTCGTCTCGATAAATTTTGTTTACACAACTTGCGTCGACGTCTGTCCCTTGGACACAGCACAGTTGCGTGAAGTGCAACGTATCCTGGGTGATCATGTTGGCCGCGACGTCCACATGTACACCATCTCGATAAACCCGGAGCGAGACACGCCTGCCGATCTGCGGCGTTTCATGCGGACGTACGATGTCGCGCCGGGATGGACGTTCCTCACGGGGACGCGTGAAGACATTGATCTACTACAGCGGCGGCTCGGCTTGCGTCCTGTCGATGAGCGTAGGCTCAGAGAGCACGATACGAGCATTATCGTAGGGAACGAGCGCACCGGCCAGTGGATTAGGCGGTCGGCTTACGAAAGCCCGCGTCTGTTGGCGGATTTGCTTGCACGTACGCTTCAGAATTACGCGCCAGCGCCGGTGAACGCGCGTGAGAGTTATTCCGCCGCGGGGCAAGTCGTGGACACCTCGCAAGGCGCATATCTCTTTCGCACGCGTTGCCGGTCCTGCCACACATTGGGCGAGGGCGATCGACTGGGGCCGGATTTGGCAGGGGTAACCAGAACGCGCCCGCAAGCTTGGCTGCAGCGTTGGCTTCGCGAGCCGGACCGCATGATCGCCGAGAACGACCCGACAGCCACGACTCTCATGGCGCGTTATCGCAATGTCCCGATGCCGAATCTGGGGCTAAACGAGAGCGAGGCGACCGCAATCCTCGAATATCTTGAGCGCTCAGAGGCCGAGAGGAGCACGCCGGCGCGGCCACATTAGATCGCCCAGCGGGTGGCCGTATGAAGCGAAACTGACTCGGAAACTAGTTCTCGAAAGCGAGTAAATCGCGCGCGTCGCGTCTCCAGTCGCGCTGCGCATATGCTGCGATAATGGTCCCGTGGGAGAACGCCATGGCTCATTCCGGAGGCTTGGGGTGGCCTTTGGGGCGCCTCTTCAACTATTTGCGGCGAAGCACGAAAGCTGCCGGCTTGCGCGATGAGAGGCTGGACACTCTCTACTTCGTACTTGCCAGTCTAAACGTCATTACTTTGGTGGCGGTCCTTTCACTCAACCACGTGACGCTGACGGCGTTTCACGGGGGGGTAAATACCAGCAGCGTCTGGTCGGATCGCCAAAACCACCTCACAGAACTCTCGCGTCGTGCGCGCGCCGTGGATACGCCGGCCAACGATATCTTCGAGAGCCACGACGTAACGCGCGAGCGCGCTCGGCTAGCGGAGGCTTCTACAGGTTTTCGCGTCCAATTGGCGACCATCTACAATCACCTTGGCGTTCACAGGCTTTCCGCGCGGGACGCAGAGGTCCTCGACGAACTAGAGGCCGCCAGTGAAATCATGAGCGCACTGGAAGCAACGTCCGAGCGGACGCTGGACGATTTCGAGCGGGGAGACGAGGAGCACGCAGTGCGCGATATGGCGCTCGCCGATCGGAGTTTTCGTGACCTGATGAGTCACCTCGAGAGCGCTGCCAGAATCCTTGAAAATGGCCGCCGCGAAGATCTGGCCAGACAGCTGTCGAGCGCGCATCGCATGCAATTTCTCGAGTTGGCGTTCGGCGCCTGCGCGATTTTGGTAATCGGCGCAATCGTGGCCGCGGGGGTTAGGGTGGCCGCTGTGGTGCGTGACACTAGCGAACAGCAAAAGCACATGTTGCGCGAGCTGGGTCAGACGCGCGATCGGCTACGTCAATATGCAGATGACGTTTCACATGAGTTGCGGGTGCCGATTTCGCGCATGCGCCTCAAGGCGGAACTTTTGTTGAGCCAGCCGCGCAGCGTCGAACGGTATCAAGATGGCATCGAAAAAATCCTCGCGCAGTGCAACGAACTCACCTTCATAACGGACGCGTTGCTTTTCATCGCACGCGCAGAGAACACTTCGGTTGCTTTAAGATGCGAGTGGCTCGAATTGGACCGCGAACTCGGCGTACTCACCGATTATTTTACAGCGCTCGCCGAGCTCGCGGGCATTGAACTTACGCTGAGCCGCAATGGCGGGATGGTGTGGGCGGATCGTGCACTGCTACAGCGCGCGGTTTCGAACCTCATCCGCAACGCGTTGGCGCATACCCCGCGCGGGTCATGCGTCTCGATTGCGGGACGGGGCGATTCCGATGCCGCCTGGATCGAGGTACGTGACAATGGCCCAGGGCTATCTGAAACGCTGCTGCCTAAGGTATTCGACCGCTTTCAGCGCGGACGCGAGAGCGAAGGGGGCGCAGGCCTAGGCCTCCCGATCGTCAAGAGTGTCATGGACCTACACGGGGGCAGGGTTTCCCTGATCTCAGATCAAGGGCTGATCGCCCGTCTGGAATTCCCAGCGCCGGAGGGCGTCGTGACGGCAGGTGAAACGTCGGGAGGCGATGCGGGCCTGCGAACGCCGGAGCCGAATTGAGAATTCTGTAAACGTCTAAGCGCCGAAAGCGTTGCTGCAACAACACATGCGCCCGCAAATTGCATCGGTGGTTTTAGCGCCGATGAACGCAAGTAGGATCGCGCATTCTCATTTTTCGAAGAACCTGTCGCTTCTGAATTGAGAAGTAAGCGCCGTGCGCGCCGTGCAGTGCACGTTGAGCGCGCGCGGCATTCTCAATTTGCTGCGCCAATCAAGCGAGACGAGTCGCCAACGCAAGGCCGACGCGCGCCGAAAGCCCTCTAACGGCGTGATTTTTAATCGATGAGCGCTCGATGCGATTGCGGTAAATCGGCACGTGAAGAAAATTCCATCGTGCTGCTGGAAATTTTCGCGGTCACAGACACCGTAGCCTGGGGGAAATTGCGTGCCGATTAATGTGTGGGGTGCGGACGATCAGAATCCGCTGTCGCTCAACAGCGACGCCAATGCGCAACTCAATCCGGCCGTGGCCGACAATGGCGGCGTCGAGTTCGCCGTGGGCTGGATATCCGGCAACACTGTCACGGTTAGCTTCTTTGATGAGCAGGGTCATGTGAACCCCGCGCTGCCGAGCGTCGTTGCAAGCGACGGCGTCGGCACAAATCTCTCCGATCTGCAAATCGCCGCGGGCGGTTCGGGCATGGGCTACGGCGTGGCGTGGAGCGAAACGAGCGGCGCGACATCTCACCTGGTGCTGCGCTACTATAATGGCGTCACTGGCGGCCTGCTGGGCAATGAAATCGCAATCTCCTCGCATGCCGGCGCGAACCAGCACGACCTCTCAGTCGCAGGCTATGGGCGAGACAATGCGCAAGGTCGGCCAATCATCGATGGCTTCGACGCTGTGTGGGTCGAAGGTGCGGGCGCGGCGCACACGTTGGGTTCGGTTTACCTGCAGCGTTTCGCCGTGCCGCTTGACGCAGCGCGAGATCCATCCGCGCCTCCGGCGGCTGCGGGTGTC
>JBEBHI010000076.1:0-16808 GCA_040080935.1 Terricaulis sp. | reverse complement strand
GATGACCGCGTCCGCGGTCAGCATCTCGGTGTAGAGCAGCGCCTCACGCGTCAACTCACGGTGAAACGCCCGGCAATGCCGGTCCGTCCAATCCATCATCGGAGCGACTGAGAATTTTCGGTCTAACGTCTTCATCGAGCAGTCCGCACTATCGCGGATTGGGCCAAGCGATGGCAAGCGTGGCAGCGTGAGGCGCCTTAGCGCGCAACCGTCCGCGTTGGCGTGGGTTCTCCGGCGACACTCGTTTGAGGCGCATCGACCGCGCTCAGACGCGAAAGCAGATCACCGATCGGCATGGGTCTATCTATGTAATAGCCTTGCGCAATATCGCAGCCCATCCCGGAGAGCAGCGCGAGTGTCGATGCCGTTTCTACGCCTTCGGCCGTGATCTTCATTCCGAGGCCGTGGGCGAGATCCACCGTCGATTTCACCAGCAGCGCTTCGCGCGAATTGGCGGCCAGCGCTTGAATGAAGGACTTGTCGAGCTTCAACTCATGCGCGCGAATACGCTTCAGATATGAGAGCGAGGACAGCCCGGCTCCATAATCGTCAATGGAGATACGCACACCGGCAGCGATATAGCGATCGATGTTGCGCAGCGCCGCGTCGGCATCTTTCATCGCCGCCGTTTCGGTGATTTCCAAGCAGAGGGTCGCGCCGTGATCTTCGATCAAGGAGATCGCGAGCGCCGTAAAATCGTCGTCACCGATCAGACTGCCGGAGAGGTTTACCGAAACAAGGAGATCATGCCCCGCGTCTCGCAGCGTCTGCTGATGTGCGATCGCCTGGATCAAGGTCCATTCCGTCAGCACCGCGATGTTACCAGTGTCTTCGGCCATGGTGACAAAAAGGTCGGGCGCGACACGCCCGCGTGTCGGGTGGTTCCACCGCACCAACGCTTCAACGCCGACGATTGCGCTGGCCCGGAGATCGAACTTTGGCTGGTAGTGCAGCTCCAAGTCGCCCTTGTTGATGCCGCCGATCATATCGCTCATGAGCGACAGATTCCGCGCGGGGTCGCCATAGGCCGCAGCATCGAACAGAGCGCTCTTTGCGTCGTTCGCGATCGCCTGCCTGACGGCGATGAGTGCGTGATCGAGGGGCGCGCGATCACTGCCTTCGCCAATGCGTGCGATGCCTGCAACGAGGGAAAGATCAACGCTCACGCCACCTACACGCACCGAACCTTCCAATTCAGCGCGCACGTTCTCCGCCCAGACAAGCGCGGCTTGGTCGTCCTGTGCGTTGATGCAGATCGCCAGGGAGTCACCGGACAGCCGCCCGTAAGAAGCTTCACCGGCGGTCTCGCACAATTTTTCGCCGAAGCAGCGCACAAGTTCCACCATGAGCGCATAGCCCACAGCGTCGCGGATTGTTGCGAACCGTTGGATTGCGAACGTCACGACATATCTGGCGCTGCCCGTATCAAGCGCAGCTTCCAGCGATCGCCGGTTTGGCAACCCCGTATCGGAATCATGCAGCGCCATGTGCGTGATGCGCCGCTGACGCTCGTCAATTTCGTTCGACATGTTGTTGAAGGAAAGTGCGAGACGTCCGATCTCGTCTGACGTTTCAATCGCCACGTGCACGCGTTCGCCGCGTTGCAGGGCGTGCGCCGCATCGTCCAAGGCGGCGATTGGCCGGGTAAGGCCGCGGGCCAACACCCAACTGCCGAAGATGAGCAAGCCAATGCCCAAGAGGCCGACAAGGATGATTGACGCAAGAACTGGTTCGTACGGCCGTAATGCCAACGCCAATGGATATGTGAGCACAAGGACATTGGCGCCCGCGCCGTCGAAAGCGCGCAGAGGCCGCGTAACAGCAACCACCGCCCCGTGTTGAAGTTGCCACCGTCGCGGCGCGGCGTCGATTTGCGCCGGCACTTGATTTAGCTCGGCGCCGATGCGGGTCAGATCGCGCATGCCCAGTTCCACGTCCGTCGACGCCCAGCCGTCGTCAGCCGTGCGCGTGAAAACAGAAGCGTTGAGCGGAATGGCGGAAAGCTCCTCGAAAGAGTCGAGATGCGCCGCGTTCAGCTCCGACGCAAAGACGATCCATCCGACAAGATTTGGGGCGCGGATCGGCGCAGACACCGCCTGGTAGGCTTGGCCGTCCAGCATGAGCACGCCGGAGGCTTGTTCGTCGCCATCAAGCGCGGCCCACATCGCGTCGAGTTCGCTCGCGGCAAAGGCGCTACCTCCGACGACGTCGCCGTCGAGGGTCATCATGAACGCGCGATCGATTTGCAGGCGATCGCGGAGATTGTCCAAAGCCGAGCCGATCGTCGGCGCGTCCATAGTGGCCACAGCTTCGCGAAATCCGAAATCGCGGGATAGGATGTCGGCGCTATCGCGCAGTTGGGCGTCGCGCATCGTCCAAACGCGATCGAACACTTCGCCGTTCGCGGCCAGTTCGCTACGCACGGCGCGTGCGGCATTGTCAGCGATGACCGCGTACACGATCGTTGCAACAGCAAGCAGCGCCACGCCGAACAAGCCAGCATACACGACGGTTAGCTTGGTGCTGAGGCGCTTGAACATCGGGCCGCCTAGTGCCCGTGACCGGCGGTTGCGCGCAGCTGAACGGCAAAGGCTTGCTGCGCTGCGCCCGTCGCGGGCAACGTCACCGCGCGCGTCATGACGCCGCCACGGGCGCGAAGGTTTGCATGCCAAACGCGCAGCTCGCCTGCGCCTGAAGCGCCGCGGATGACGACCGACCCGTCAGCGCCGGTGCGACCGACGAACGGCGTGTCGACGATCACGATGTAGGCCTGCATCTGGTCATGGATGTTGCAGCCCACAGCCGCGACACCGGCGGTGGTGAAGCGGCGCGAGCGCGTTTCATCGCGCCCATACAATTCGAGCTCGAAACGATTGCCTTCAGAGAACGAATAGACGTGGTGACGCACGCGATCGAGGTTTGGAAACCGCACCTCGGCGCCAACCGGGACGATCAGGATGTACGGTTCAAACTGCAAGTTGCGTTGAGCGACTTGATACGCCCAGTCGAAGCGGATCGGGCCGGTCGGACGCACCGCCGGCATGAAAGTGATCACAGCGTTCTCGACCGGCGCGCCAGCGTCAGATGTGACACGCACGGTAAGATCGGCCGCATGGGCAACCGACGTGCAGGCGAGCACGGCAAGGGTGAGAATGAGGGAACGCACGCGCGCTCTTAACGTGTCGGAGTGAAGACTCTCTGAAATCTACAAACTTTCAGAACTCATTAAGCAAACACCACGATTTCTGGGCTCATGAAATTTGTGTCTCTCGCCGCACCGATGTGCGTGTTTGCGCTTGCAGGATTGGGCCAAGCTGAGGCGCTGCAGATGCCGCAACTTGGCGGCAAACTACCTCTCACGCGGGGCGTAACGCAGATTGAGGGCGCATCGGGTGCAGGCCTGGCGCCTTGGGCGCTGATCGCTGGCAACGAGACCGAAGACGGCGTTGGCGCATCCGCATTTTACACAAGCGTGCCCCTCTCCGACTACAATTTCAGAGCCTACGGCGCGGCTGTCGGCTTCTTCGATCGCTTCGAAATCTCTTACGCGCACCAGGAATTCGACACCGGCTCCACGGGCGCGTTGCTCGGCCTCGGCGACGGCTTCACATTTGAGCAAGACATTTTCGGCGCCAAGCTACGCATCGTTGGCGATGCGCTCTACGGACAGGACAACTGGCTGCCGCAAGTCGCAGTGGGCGTCCAGTACAAGCAAGCCGAACACGACGCACTGATCCAAGCGCTGGGCGGAGAAGATGACGAAGGCTTCGACTACTACGTCACGGCCACAAAGATCCTCTTGGATGACTCCCTCCTCGTAAACGCCACCCTGCGCTTCACCGAAGCCAACCAGTTTGGTCTGCTCGGCTTTGGCGGCGACGAGGAAGACGGTCACACGGCTCAATTCGAAGTCTCTGCCGCCTACATGTTCACCGATCGTCTCGTTGGAGGCGTGGAGTACCGGACGAGGCCGGACAATCTCGGCTTCGCCGAGGAAGAAGACGGCTTCGACGTTTTTGCCGCCTACGCGGTGACCGACAACATCACGCTCGTCGCGGGCTACGTGGACCTCGGTTCCATCGCCACGTTCGACGATCAGAACGGCGCCTACCTTTCGATCCAGATCGGACTCTAATCGATGCGCAAGCCTCTTGTTGCCCTCGCCCTATCGCTCGCGTGCTTTGCCCTTCCGGCGAATGCGCAACAGCATGAAGAGCCGGTCGCGCCGTATGAGCAATCCGACGCGAACGCCGGCGCCCAGCCGATAACCGACCCGGCGGTGCTGGAGGCCTTTCACGGCCGCGAAGGCATCGAGCGCATCGCCAACCGCACGGTCGATCTCGCGCTCGCCGACGAGGACCTCGGCCCCATCTTTCGTCCGTTTGACATGGTCCGGCTGCGCCGCACTCTGAACGAGCAATTCTGCTACTTGCTCGGCGGCGGTTGCTCATACACGGGGCGAGATATGCGGACCGCGCACGCGAACATGGGCGTCGACACCCGATACTTTAATCGCCTCGTCGTCCACCTGCGCACCGCCATGCGCGAAGAAGGCGTGCCGTTCGCGATGCAGAACCGCTTCCTCGCGCTGCTAGCCCCTATGCACGGCGACGTGGTCCAGTAATCGAGCCCGAACAACAGCTATCCGCCATCTAGTTAGTTGCAAGTCATTATCAACTGAGTACAAAGCCGGACGGGCGCTGGCCCGGGCTGGACCTTTATGACGACCGACACCGCGACCGCGCCCTCCGCCGTGGCAAAACCGAAGCGCGCCGCCAAATCGGGCGGTTCTGCGCGCGGTTTCTGGGTGCGCCAGATCATGAGCTGGCACTGGATCAGCGCCGCGATCTCGCTCGTCGGCATGATCGTCTTTGCGGTGACCGGGATTACGCTGAACCATGCCGGCGACATCGCCGCCGCGCCCATCGTCCAAGAACACACCGCGACATTGCCGGCGAACTTGCTCTCATCGCTGCCGCAGCAAGAAGGCCGGCACGCGCTGCCGCCTGCTGTTGCTGCATGGGCCGATCGCGAATTCTCCGTCAGCACCGGCGGGCGCGGAGCTGAGTGGTCAGCCGATGAAGTTTATCTCGCGATGGCGCGACCGGGCGGCGATGCTTGGATCAGCATCGATCGAACGAGCGGCGAAGTGGTGCACGAAGATACGTGGCGCGGCTGGATCGCGTATTTCAACGACCTTCACAAAGGCCGCAATACGGGCGTCAGCTGGGCCTGGTTCATCGACATCTTCGCTGTCGCTTGCGCGATCTTCTGTTTGAGCGGGCTCGGGCTTTTGTGGCTGAAATCCGTTGCGCGTCCCGCGACTTGGCCGCTGGTCACTGCCGGGCTGATGATCCCACTTATTCTCGCCCTTCTTTTCATACACTAGGCGTTCTTCATGAAGCTCCCATTGCTCACGTCTGCCGCGTTTGTGCTCACCGCTGGCTCGGCGCTCGCAGCCGACCTTCGCGTAGACATCGATATTCCGCGCCAGCAATCGGCCGAGTATCATTCGCCGTACGTTGCTGTGTGGCTCGAAAATCCGGATCAGAGCGCGGTTGGCACGCTGCAAGTTTGGTACGATGTCGCCAAGCGCAACAAAGAGGGGCAGAACTGGCTCGCGGAGATGCGCACGTGGTGGCGCAAGACCGGGCGTTCAGTGACTTTGCCGGCTGATGGCGTTAGCGGCGCGACGCGTGCGCCTGGCCACCACACTGTGACGTTTCGCGCTGACAACGCGGTGCTGCGCAATCTGCCGGCGGGTCAATACACGATCGCTATCGAAGCTGCGCGCGAAGCGGGTCAGCGCGAAGTCGTGCGCGTGCCGTTCCAATGGGGCGGCGGCGCGACGACGGCTACGGCGCAAGGCACGATCGAACTGGGCGCAGTCAACGTCGCGGTCACCGGCTAAAACGGACGCATGAACCGCGTCCTCGTTCCGCACATTGCCGATCAGCCGCGGCCGCCGCGCGAGGTATCGCCGATCGAACTCGGCGGCGAGACGATGGGCACGAGTTGGCGCTTGCGGGCGTTCGCGCCGCAGGGATTCGACACGCCGCGCTTCGAGGCCGATCTTAATGCGCTGTTCGACGACTTCGTCGCGCAGATGTCGCTCTGGGCGCCGGACTCGATCATAAATCGCTTCAATGAGCTGCCGGCGGGCGCATGGCTTGAGCTGCCTCTGCGCTTTCAAGCTGTTCTGGCGCACGCTCTCGCCGTCGCTGAAGAGACGGACGGCGCTTTCGATCCAACAATCGGCGCGCTCGTCGACTTATGGGGCTTTGGCGCACGTTCGATCGGAGATGGAGCACAGAGCGCTTCCGCGCTTGCCAGCGCCAAACGTGCTGCGGGATGGCGCACGATCGCGCGCGACGGGCCGAGCAAAATCCGGCAACCCGGCGGCGTGCGCCTTGACCTCAACGGCATCGCCAAAGGCCACGCGGTTGATGAAGCTTCGTTACTCGCAACGCGTTCCTGGCTTTCGTCGCACCTGATGGAGATTGGCGGCGAATTGCGCGGCGTTGGCGTTAAGCCGGACGGCGAGCCGTGGTGGGTCGATGTCGAACAGCCGCCACACAGCAGCGCGCCGCGAACGCTTGCAGCGCTTTACAACATGGCCATCGCTACGTCCGGCGACTATCGCCGCAACGCCCTCGTCGATGGGCGAAACATTTCGCACACGCTCGCTCCTGCTACGGGCTGGCCGATCGTCAACGGTGTTGCGTCCGTCACGGTATTGCATGCGTCCTGCATGCTGGCTGACGCCTACGCGACGGCGCTGAAGGTTCTCGGGCCCGAACGCGGCATTGCGTTCGCAAATGCCAAAGACATCGCTGCGCTCATCCTCGTCCGCACGGATGACGGTTTCAGCGAGTACACGTCCGCCGCGGCCGAGCGCATGCTGGCCTAAGCCGGGAATTTCGCGCCGTTCTTAACCTTTGCAGGCGAACGCCGTCGCGCCGCTGGCGGAGGCGTTTGCGCGTGCGCGCCACGCCCTCTACAGAGTGGCGCAATGTCGAGCCGCCGCTCCCCCACGGACATGCTTTCGCCTGCGCGCCTGACGCACTTGCAGCGCCTCGAGGCCGAGAGCATCCACATCATGCGCGAAGTGGTCGCCGAGAGCGCCAAGCCGGTGATGCTCTACTCGATCGGCAAAGACAGCGCAGTCATGCTGCATCTCGCGGCTAAGGCATTCTATCCCTCGCCGCCGCCGTTTCCGCTGCTGCACGTTGATACGACCTGGAAGTTTCGCGCCATGTACGAGATGCGCGAACGCATGGCATCGCAACTTGGGTTTGAGTTGCTAGTGCACAAGAACCCCGATGCGCTCGCGCGTGGCATCAATCCGTTCGATCACGGCTCCCTGCACACTGATCTTTGGAAGACCGAGGGCCTGAAGCAGGCGCTTAATCAGCATGGCTTTGATGCGGCCTTCGGCGGCGCGCGGCGGGACGAGGAAAAGAGCCGCGCCAAAGAGCGCATCTTCTCTTTCCGCTCCGCCAATCATCGTTGGGATCCGAAGAACCAGCGCCCCGAACTTTGGCGGCTCTACAACGCCAAGAAGCACAAGGGCGAATCTATCCGCGTGTTTCCGATCTCGAACTGGACCGAGCTCGACGTCTGGCAATACATCCATCTTGAGAACATCCCGATCGTGCCGCTCTACTTTGCGGCCGAGCGTCCAATCGTGCGGCGCGATGGCGCGCTGATCATGGTGGACGACGAGCGTCTGCGTCTCGGTGACGGCGAGAAGGTCGAGACCTTGAAAGTGCGTTTCCGCACACTGGGCTGTTACCCGCTCACCGGCGCGGTCGAGAGCAACGCCGAGACATTGACGGCCATCATCCAAGAGATGCTGCTGACGACGACGAGCGAGCGCCAGGGCCGCGTGATCGATCATGACCAGAGTGCTTCAATGGAGAAGAAGAAACAGGAGGGCTATTTCTGATGGCCCACGTTTCCAATCTCATCGGCGCGGACATCGAGACTTACCTCAAACAGCATCAGCACAAGTCGTTGCTGCGCTTCATTACCTGCGGCAGCGTCGATGACGGCAAGTCTACTTTGATTGGGCGCCTCCTCTACGACTCGAAGATGATCTTCGAGGATCAGCTCGCAACACTTGAGGCGGATTCGAAAACCGTCGGCACGCAAGGCGGCGATCTCGACCTTGCGCTGCTTGTGGATGGCCTGGCCGCTGAGCGCGAGCAAGGCATCACCATCGATGTCGCCTACCGCTTCTTCTCGACGGACAAACGCAAGTTCATTGTCGCAGACACGCCAGGTCACGAACAATATACGCGCAATATGGTCACCGGCGCGTCGACTGCTGACCTTGCAGTCATTCTGATTGATGCGCGCAAAGGCGTGCTCACGCAGACGCGCAGGCATTCTTACTTGGTGCAACTGATGGGCATTCGCCACGCGGTGCTCGCGGTGAACAAGATGGATCTGGTCGCCTGGTCGCGCGAAACATTCGACACGATTGCCGCGGACTATCGCCGTTTCGCCGAGCAGATTGGCTTGAAGAGCGTCGTCGCCATTCCGCTCTCGGGCCTGACGGGCGACAACGTAACCACAAAGAGCGCGCACACGCCCTGGTACGATGGCCCAGCGCTCATGGAGCATCTGGAAACCGTCGAGATCGATGAAGCGCGGCGTGTCAGCGGGCCATTTCGAATGCCGGTGCAATGGGTCAATCGGCCCAACGCGGACTTCCGGGGTTTCGCCGGCCAAATCGTCAGCGGTCGCGTGAAGCCGGGTGATCCAATTCGCGTTGCGCCTTCGGGCAAGGTCAGCAGCATCGACCGCATCGTCACCAAGGATGGCGATCTTGCCGAAGCAATCGCCGGCCAATCAGTGACTTTGACGCTCAAAGATGAGATCGATTGCTCACGCGGCGACGTCATCGCTGCTGCTAGCGACGCGCCGGAGACATCGGATCAATTTGAAACCACGCTCATCTGGATGTCGGAGGAACCGGCGCTGCCCGGCCGGCCATATTGGCTGAAGATCGGCGCAAGAACGGTCTCAGCGACGATCACCGAGATCAAACACAAGATCAATGTGAACACGCTCGAAGAGCTCGCAGCCAAGGTGCTCGACCTCAACGAGATCGCTGTTTGCAACATCAGTCTCGATCAGCCGATCGCATTCGACCCTTACGAAGTGAACGCCGACATGGGTGGCTTTATCCTGATCGATCGGACTTCAAACGCCACCGCGGGCGCGGGCCTCATCCACTTCGCGCTCCGACGGGCGCAAAACGTGCATTGGCAGTCGCTCGATGTGACGCGTGCGGCGCGTGCAGAAATCAAAGGTCAAAGGCCTGCGGTGCTTTGGTTCACTGGTCTCTCGGGCGCGGGCAAATCGACGATCGCCAACCTCGTTGAGAAAAAGCTGCATTCGCTGGGCAAGCACACGGTGCTGCTCGATGGTGACAACGTGCGTCACGGCCTCAATCGCGATCTCGGGTTCACCGATGCCGACCGGGTCGAGAACATTCGTCGCGTCGCCGAAGTCGCAAAACTCATGGCCGATGCCGGACTGATTGTGCTCGTATCATTTATCTCACCCTTCCGCGCGGAACGCGATATGGCGCGCCGCTCGATGCCTGACGGTGAGTTCTACGAAGTGTTCGTCGACACTCCGCTTGCGGATGCTGAGAAGCGCGACGTGAAGGGTCTCTACGCGAAGGCGCGCGCGGGACAGCTCAAGAATTTTACCGGCGTCGATAGCCCGTACGAAGCGCCCGAAAATCCGGAAATCCTGATCGACACGACAAAGCTCGACGCAGCGGCGGCGGCGGCGTTGATCGTAGAGAAGCTGACTTAAACGCGGCCCGTCACCGGGATCAGAGCGCCGGTGATTTCATAGGCATCGTCTGACGCCAGAAAGAGCATCACGCGGGCCAAGTTTTCGGGCCCCACCCAGGCGCTGAAGTCAGCCTTCGGCATGTCTTTGCGATTGGCGTCCGTGTCGAGCGTCGACGGCAGCACAGCGTTGACGCGCACTTTGCCCTTCAGCTCTTCCGCCATCGCTTCCGTCAATTTATGCACGCCCTGCTTTGAGGCGGCATAAGGCCCAAAGCCGCCACCCGCTTTGAGCGCGCCGTTGGCGCCGACGTTCACGATCGCGCCCTTGCTCTCGATAAGATATCGCAACGCAGCTTTGCTCGCGTTCACGGCGGTCTTCGTGTTGATCGCGAACATCCGCTCCCACTGATCGATGCCGCCATCGGCAACAGCGGTCCAAGTGAAACCGCCGGCGATGTTCAGCAGCGCATCGATGCGACCCGCTGCATCGCGCGCGGCCTTCATCGCCGCCTCGGCGGCCTCGGGCTTGGTGAGATCAACGCCGCCCAAAGCAATAGCGCCATCGAGACCAGCGGTCGGTGCAGGCGCATAGTCGATGAGCACGGTCGTGGCGCCGGCCGCGCGCGCGACCTTGCCGACGGCGTGCCCCAGGCCGCCAAATCCACCGGTGACCACAACGACTTTACCCTGCACGCGCGCCTCCTGTTGGGAGGCTTCTAGCGTGGGCCAGTGGGCCACGCATCTGAAACTAGGCGCGGCGGCATCCTCAAGCTGACGATACGTATCGTTGCATGAAAACCTTGAGCGGACGGGCAACCGTCCGCTCCCTTTTCGCCCGTTTAGGCGCGGCTTTTCATTTCCTGCATCACGCGCTGGGCGTAGGCACGGCTCACCGGAACTTCATCCCCGCTTTCAAGCACGGCCATCAGGCGCCCGTTCGCGTCGCGGCGCACAGCCTTCAAGCGCTTCCAGTTCACGAACGCAGAACGGTGCACGCGCAACATCAGGTTCGGATCGAGCTTCTCCTCAAGGTGAGACATCGTCTCACGATGCAGCAGCGTGCGCCCTTCCCAATAGAGGCGCACGTAGTCGCGTTCCGCTTCGATGCGCTCCACGTCAGAGACTGGCACGCGCAGAAAGCGGCCGCGATCGCGGATCCAGAATTCCTTTTCGTAACGCGGCCCTTCGCGCTCGTCAGCTTCGCGCTTCAACGCGTCGAGCACCGCGGCCAGTTCCTCAGCGCGCCGTCCAGCATCCTTCGCCGCCCGACGTTCGCGTGCACGCCCCAGCGCCGATGCCAGGCGCTCGAACTCCACCGGCTTGACCAGATAGTCCACCGCCGATGTTTCGAATGCCTGCACCGCATAGGAATCGTACGCAGATACGAAGATCACCTCCGGACCGCCGCAATCTTCCACGGCGTTGGCGACTTCGAAGCCGTCAGCGAGCGGCATGCGGATATCGAGCAAGACGACGTCCGGCCTCAGATCGCGCATCTGCGTGATCGCTTGCGCGCCGTCACTGGCCGCGCCCACGACTTCGACGTCGGGGATCGCTTGCAGCGCAAGCTTGATACGGCGAAGCGCCAGGGGCTCGTCGTCAGCTAAGAGCAGGCGCAGGGGTTGGGCGGACACTGTCTTCCTCCAGGGGTAGGTAGAGTTCTACGCGGCAGCCGTGCGGCTCCCGGTTGCGCGCGACGAGACCCGCGCGTTGGCCGTAAATCAGTTCAAGACGCTCGCGGATGTTGGCGAGGCCGACGCCGCGCCGTCGCGGAAGCGCGGCTTCACCGGGCAAACCCGGACCGTCATCTTCAACAACGATGCGCAACACGTCTTCGTCGCGCCGCGCCGACACAATGATCGAGCCGCCGTCGACGCTTGGCGTGACCGCATACTTGATGGCGTTCTCCAGGATCGGCTGCAGGATCAGGCTTGGCAGCTTAGCGCCCTCAAGACCCGGCTCGATTTCGAATTGGACTTTCAACTTATCGTCGAAGCGCGTCTGCTCGATTTCCAAATACTTGCGCTGCGCTTCTAGCTCAGCGCTGAGATTGGCGAGCGCCGTGGGTTGACGATCGAGCGAGTAGCGCAAGAAGCCGGCGAGCTTCAGGATCATGCTCTCGGCCGCTTCGTTGCGTTTCTCCAGAACCAGCGTCGAGATCGCGTTCAGCGTGTTGAACAGGAAGTGCGGATTGATCTGGTAGTGCAGCATCCGGAGCTGCGCATCGTAAGCGAGGGCCTGCGCGCGCGTCACCGCTCGTGCCTGCGCCTGCGTCTCAAAGTGATACCCAAGCAGCGCTTGGGTCAGGCCCCACAACGGCAGCGCCCAACCGAACTGGAAGAGGTAGATCACAAACGGATAGGGATCTGGCGAAAGCTGCGCGAGCATCTGCGGCCAGAATTGTTCGCTGTATTGCGTGAGCGGCGCGAGCGCCAACGCGCCAAGCACTAAGGCAAGGTTCCGCGCCCAATTCGAGCGCGCGGCGCGGGGGCCGGCAATCACGGCCAGCAAAATGCCGGTCAGCAAAAAGTAGGTGAAAACAACGAGGCCGCGATTGAGCAGATACGGGAAGTCGTTGACGTCCTCGGGAGGGTCAGCGCCGGCAGCCGCCGTCCGAACGGCGAGATACATCAGCCAAAAGGCAACGTGAGCGCCCCAGCGCGTCCAGGCTGGATGCTCGAGCAGGCTCTGGCGCACGCCCGTACCCGGCACTGGCTCCACTCCATCCCTCATGGCGCTAGAGTACCCAAGTTCGAGCCGCTGGTGACGTCACGGACTGCAGCTGCTTCCCCTCTTCGTCGCAATTTCCGGTCGCTTCGTCGTGGCCGCGAGCAACTTTGCCGAATCCGTCTGGAATCCGAGGCTTACGGCACTCGAAAAGCACCGCGCGCTCTTTTGCCGAGCGCCGCAAGAGCAAACGGTGCGCGAGGCGAACACATCATCGAGAGGTCGCCGCTTGCGCGCCTCCGAACGCGCCTCTAAGCCACGCCGCAATGCCGGGCGCCGCCGCAAATCCCTGTCCCATTTGCGGTGAGGCCGCATCGCTTTTGCGAGCCGGTTATGCCGGCTATCGCGCCCCGACGACGTTCGACATCCACGAATGCGACAAGTGCGATCTACAGTTCGCCTGGCCGTTCAAGTCGGACGGCGGCGTCTATGAAGCAATCTACAAACAGCCTGAAAAACTCTCCGGCTACGATCGCTACCTGCGGCTGCGAAATGCCGTTCGAGACTCCGCCGAACCATTGAAAACACTGAGCGACTTTGAGGCGATGTATTGGTTCATCGCCGATCGCGTGACCGCGCTCGATCCCGATCGCGAGGCCAAAATCCTCGAGGTCGGGTGCGGCCTTGGCTATCTCACGCACGCACTGAAGAAGGCCGGCCACGACATTCGCGGCCTCGATATTTCGGCAAGCGCGATCGAAGCGGCGAAACAGACCTACGGCCCCTATTACGTCTGCGCCGACGTGAACGTATTTCCGTCTACGACGGACGAGCGCTTCGACATCATCATCATGACTGAGGTGATCGAACACCTCGAAGAGCCACTCGCCGTGCTGAGCTCACTTCGCGCGTTGCTGAAACCGGGCGGCGTCGCGCTCGTCTCAACGCCGAGCAAGGATTTCCTTCCGCAGGCCGCTGTCTGGCGTACAGACAATCCGCCGGTGCACCTTGCTTGGTTTTCCCAAACATCACTGCGCGAGATGGCGCGCCGCACCAACTTCCGCATCAGCTTCTCGGATTTTCGGGGCTACAACACTGCAAAAGTCGCGGGCCTCGAAGCGCCGCGCGACCTGTCCGGCGGCACAGGCGCGTTTCGACTTTCTCCGGACAATCAGCCGCTCGATAGCTTGAGCCCGCCGCGGGCCGAGACGTTTGTCAATCAGGCGTTGCCGGATCTGCGACGCGTCGAACGGCGCGCAAAGTATGTTCGCCGCGCGCTCGAACTTTATGCTGAGCAGGCAGACGTGCTCGGCGCGATTTTTCAACGCGTCGATTAGGCTCTAGCGATGACGCGTAATGCTCTGCTGATCGGGCGTGTCGGCGAACGGTCGATTCATCGCACCTGGATCGAAGGCGTCAGCGACGCCGAGCGCGTGTTCGATCTGCACCTTTCCTATTATGGAAACGCCAGCGATCCCTTCCCGGATCGGCCGGCAGACGCCACGATCACGCATGATCCCGGCGCTAAGTTTCCCGGCCTCGCCGCCTGCATCGACAAGCTCGGCGATCGCCTCAACGCCTACAAATGGATCTGCTTCGTCGACGACGATATTTGGGGGCCCTACGCGACGTGGCGCGATTTCTTTGCCGTCTGCGATCAATTGCAACCGCAGCTCGCGCAGCCTGCGCTCATGCGCGGGTCCTTCTACAGCCACGACATCACATTGGTTCGGCCGCAATACACTGCGCGCTGGACCAATTTCGTGGAGATCATGAACTTCTGCTTCTCGCGTGAATTCTTGCGCAAGGCGCGTCCGAGCTTCGACGCAAGCGTCAGCGGTTGGGGCGTGGACTATCTTTGGGCAGAAATGACTGAGCCGAAGGAGCGCAGCCTGCTCATCGTCGATAAGGCGCCGGTTCTGCATACGCGCGCCGTCGGCAAGGGCGGGATGTACGATGTGATCAAAGGTGGCGTCGCATCGGCGCGCGACGATCGCGTTGGCATCACCGAAGTCAAACCCACTTTGACGACCTACGCGGCCGTGCTGCCGGACGGTTCGCTTGCTCAAGGCCCACACCTAAACCGGCGCCTCCTCATTCCGCGCCGCATCAGCAAGCTGCGCAAGCTGCTCAACATCAACATTGTAGAGCCGCCGCGGAGCGGCGCATGACCCAACTTGGCGCTACAGTCTTCATCAATCTCGATCGCGACACGGCGCGCCGGAAACACATGGAAGCTGAGTGCGCGAAAGCTGGGCTCACGCCTATTCGGCTTAGCGCCGCAAATGGCGCAGCGCTCGATGAAACTCTGCGACCGTATTTTCCGCACGCCGGCGACCGTGAGCGCTCGTTCCTCTCGCCTGGGGAGACCGGCTGCTATGCCAGCCACCTCACCATCTGCCGCCGCATTGTGTCGGGTGATTTGCAAGCGCCGGTGATTGTCTTTGAAGACGACATCGAACTTCATGCGGGCTTCTCCGCTCTGATCGAACACGTGCTGCAAAGCTTGCCGGCAGACTGGGACATCGTCCGATTGTCGAACGACACCAAGCAAGTCGCGATTCCGTTCGCCAAGCTCAACGGCGGGTCGGTGCTGGTTCGGTATTCGACCATTCCCGGCAGCACAGGCGCACAAATGTGGAGCCGCGCCGGCGCGGAGAAATTCATCGCGGCTGAAGCGCGCGACCTTCCAATCGATCAGGATCTGAAGCGCGCTTGGCACTGGAAGCTGAACACATACGGCGTTCTGCCGGCGCCGGTGCGCCGCGATATCTTCGACACCTCTTCGATCGACGCGATTGGCGGCGATGGCCATCGCAGCAAGAAGAAGCGTCAAGCGCGCTTGCGTGCTCATCGCCGCAGCGAAGCCAGCGCGCGCTTCGCGCACGGGCTCAAAACGTTCGGCGCCGGACATTGGATTCTTGCTGAAACGCTGAGCGCACTGGTTGCGCTCGCGCCGAAGCGCGCACGGCCGCGTTTGCTTCTGCGCGCGAACAGTTTGTTCGAGCGGCGCGGCCACTAAGCCAGCTCAGACCGCTGATCGCGCAGGTGCAATACAGCACACGCACGCTTCCCCCGATCGGGGGCGCGCTGCGGGCCGCCATCCTCCTAGCCTGCACGCGCGTCATCGACGCGGGAGACCACACAATGAAGAAAGCTCTTTATGCGCTGCTAGCGTTCGCAGCGGTTTTCGCCTCGACCGAAGCGTCGGCCAACCCGACGATTAGAACGTGGGCGCCGGGTACGAGCGCAATCTACATCTACATGGCGAACCCGACGGACCGATCATATTCATGCACGGTGTCGTACAGCTGGGCTTACGACAGTTGGGGCACGCCATATAGCGGCACCGAAACCTTCGCCGTCACGTTTCAACCTAACCAGGGGGAACGCGAAGTCTCTCGCATGAGCGGCAGCTTCGTCAATTTGCACGTGACCTCCGGCCCATCCGTTCAGTGCAACTGAATGGATTAGCCTCAAAGCAAAACGGCCCCGCGAGTGATCGCGGGGCCATTTCGTATTTGGGTGCGGGAGTAGGATTTGAACCTACGACCTTCAGGTTATGAGCCTGACGAGCTACCGGGCTGCTCCATCCCGCGGCAAACTTTGATCTCTAAACACAAACGGCCGCGTTGTTAGCGCGGCCGGGAGTGTACGGCCGAGGCCGTCATTGTGATTTGAGGGTTCTTTGGACTTTTGCGTTCACGCGGATCTTGCAGACCCGGCAGCGACCTACTCTCCCACGCCTTAAGACGTAGTACCATTGGCCCTGGGGGACTTAACGACTGAGTTCGGGATGGGATCAGGTGGGGACCCCCCGGCATAGCCGCCAGGTCGGCAAGACCCGCGCGAAAGCTCCTGTACAAGACAGGAGAAGACATTGTCTGTTGCGTTGTTTGTTTGCGTAACGTTGGCGACGCAGTCGTCGCCGTGCATGAACAATGACCGTTCAAGCCGATTGAGCGATTAGTACCAGTCAGCTTCAAGCCTCGCGGCTCTTCCACACCTGGCCTATCAACGTAGTAGTCTTCTACGGCTCTCTAGGGAAACCTAGTTTTGAGGGGGGTTTCACGCTTAGATGCTTTCAGCGTTTATCCCGTCCGCACTTAGCTACCCAGCTGCGCTCTTGGCAGAACGACTGGTGCACCAGAGGTGCGTTCATCCCGGTCCTCTCGTACTAAGGACAAATCCTCTCAAGTTTCCAACACGCACGGTAGATAGGGACCAAACTGTCTCACGACGTTCTGAACCCAGCTCACGTACCACTTTAAATGGCGAACAGCCATACCCTTGGGACCTGCTCCAGCCCCAGGATGTGATGAGCCG
>JBEBHI010000003.1:0-55057 GCA_040080935.1 Terricaulis sp. | reverse complement strand
TTCATCCCAAGCGCATGGCAAGATCCGACGACCGGCGGCGTCAGCGTCAATCTTGGCGCCAAGGGCGTGATCGAGTGCGAATTGGTCGCGAGCGGCGAAAGCTGGGGACGCGGACCGACACGCGACATTCACTCGAGCACCAAAGCGATGATCGATGCGCCGCTGTGGCGCCTCGTTCGCGCGCTCGACACGCTGACCAGCGAAGACGGCAACACGCCGGCGATCGACGGCTGGTTCGAGAATGTCCGCCCTCTGACAGCGCGCGAGCGTGAGCTGATTCAGCAAGGTGCGCGCAACACCAGCGAAGCCGACTACAAACAGCGCAATGGCGTGTCGCACTTCATCGATGATCTGCCGTGGGCGCAGGCGTTGGAGCGCCTCGCCTCACAGCCGACCGTAAACATCGAAGGCCTAGTCGGCGGCTACACCGGCCCCGGTGGCATGACCATCCTGCCCCATCGCGGTGTCGCCAAGCTCGACATGCGCTTGGTGCCGAACCAAACGCGCGCCGAATGCGAAGCGAAATTGCGGGCGCACTTGGACGCGCGTGGCTTCAACGACGTGCAAGTGAACGTCAGCGGCGGCTACGATCCGACCGAGACGGCGGAAGACAGCGCCATCGTGCAAGCGCAACTTGTGGCGTATCGCCTGGCGGGCGCGCGCACCGCGCTAAACCCACGTCTCGCCGGTTCTTGGCCGGGCGCAGTGTTCACGGCGGCGCCGGTAAGCATTCCGGCAGGTCAGTTTGGGCTTGGCCATGGCAATGGCGCGCACGCGCCGAACGAGTACTTCCTGATCGACAGCAACAATCCGCGGGTGCAGGGTTTGAGCGGCGCGGTGATGGGCTTTATCGACATTATGTACGAGCTCGCGCGCTAACGGGAGGCGCTCATGTTCGTTGGCCACTACGCGGCGGCCATGGCGGCAAAGGCGATCGAGCCGAAGGCGCCGATGTGGACCTTGGCGGCGGCAAGCCAGCTGATCGATATCGGCTGGTCGGCGTTCATCATCACGGGCGTCGAACACGCGAGCGTCGATCCAACTCTCCCCGGCTCAACTTTGGTCCTCGATTACATGCCGTGGACGCATTCGCTACCGGGCGTGTTCGCGTGGAGCGTTGGCGCGGCGTTGCTGGTGATGCTGTTGCTGCGCCTGCCGATCTGGGCGAGTTCGATTGTGGGGCTCACGGTGTTTTCGCACTGGCTGCTCGATCTCCTCGTGCATCGCCCTGATCTTGCGCTTTGGCCGGGCGGCGAACGCGTTGGATTTGCGCTTTGGAATTACCCGGTGCTTGAGCAAGCGGTGGAGATGGGACTGATCGCGGTGTGCGGCGCGATTTGGATTGCGAGTCGCAAGACGTTGGGGCGCGCGGCCTGGCCTGCAATCGCACTCATCGGCTTTCTGGTGACATTGCAAATCGTAGCGATGCTGTCGCCGCAACCTGAAGGGCCGCTTGGCCCAGAGAGCGGCGCAACAATTCTTGCGGTCTATCTCGTCGTCGTCATCGCGGCGGCGCTCACGGACATGCGCGGCAAAGCGCGAGGAGCAACTTTATGAGCAGCATCGCACCCGTCAAAGCGCTCTACGCTGCCTTCGCCAAGGGCGACATTCCAGCGGCGCTCGGCACCATGGCGCCGGATATCGTTTGGAACGAAGCTGAGAACTATCCATACGCTGACCTCAATCCGCACGTCGGGCCGAACAGCGTGCTCACCGGCGTGTTTGCACGCATCGGCGCAGACTGGGATGGCTTTGCAGCGGTTTCAGACGAATTCATCGAGGCGGGCGGGACCATCGTGTCGCTCGGCCACTATAGCGGCGTGAGCAAAGCCACAGGCAAAAAGATGCGCGCGCAGTTCGCCCACGTCTTCCGGGTGAAGGACGGCAAGATCACCGGCTTTCAACAATACGCAGACACGCTCGGCACAGCGGTCGCGTTGGGTCGTTAGCTACTGAGCGCGATCCAGGCGTCCTCGTCGATAACTTTGACGCCGTGCTTTTCCGCTTCCGCAAGCTTTGAGCCAGCGCCGGGACCAGCGACAAGCAAATCGGTTTTCTTCGACACGCTGCCCGAAACCTTGGCGCCGAGCGAGATCGCGCGCGCTTTCGCCTCGTCGCGAGTCATTTTCTCAAGCGTGCCCGTGAACACGATTGTTAAACCAGAGACTTTACTTGAGGTCGCCGCGCGCGGCTGATCCTTTGGCGTCACCTCTTTCAGCAAACGCTTCAGCGCGTCAGTATTGTGCTTCTCTGCGAAAAAATCGACGAGGTGATCGGCAGCAACAGGACCAATACCGTCGACGCGACCGAGTTCGATATAGTCATCGCCCGGCGCTTGCTTGGCGGCGCCTTTGATCGCGGTGATAGCTTCGGGCAACGAGCCGAATGCGTCGATCAATCCCTGCCACGCCTTCGACGTGACGCCCTTCACTTTCGGCGCTTCGCCCTCTTCGAAGAGATCGCCGCGCGGCGCTTTCAACTCGGGCGCGGCAGCGATCAAAGCAGCAAGCGCGCCACCGCCCACGCCGGGCACGCGCTCCAGCGCTTCATAGGCTTCGCCGGGGCGCACCTTCACTGCCGCTCTGACCGCCTCTTCGAATGCAGCCCAGCTTTCAAAACGGCGAGCAATAACCCCTGCGGTGGTTTCGCCGATGTCGCGGATACCCAGCCCGTAAAGTAAACGGCCGAACTCCGGTTCGCGGCGTGCATCGATGCTCGCAAGCAGGCCTGTGACGCTCTTTTCGCCGTAGCCTTCGCGCGTCATCAGTTCATCGCGATGATCGGCGAGGCGAAAAATATCGGCCGGCTCTTTGACCCAGCCGAGTTCGTAAAATTCTTCGATCTGTTTTGAGCCGAGACCGTCAATGTCCATCGCGCGGCGGGCGACGAAGTGGTTGAGACGTTCGACGGCTTGCGCAGGGCAGTTGAGACCGCCGGTGCAGCGCGCGATGACGCCCTCCTCGCCGGGCTCCAATTCGCGCGCGACATGGCTGTCGCAAACCGGGCAGCGTTCGGGGAATTGATATTTGCGCAGCCCCTTGGGGCGCTTCTCCAGCAGCACGTCGACGATCTGCGGAATTACGTCGCCCGCGCGCTGCACGACGACGGTGTCGCCGACGCGCAGATCCTTGCCGCCGCGGATCGGGCCGCCGTCAGCGCCGACGCCGCGAATATAGTCGGCGTTGTGCAGCGTCACGTTAGTGACGGTGACGCCGCCAACGAAGACCGGCTTAAGACGGCCAACCGGCGTGAGCGAGCCGGTACGGCCAACTTGGATGTCGATGCCGTCCAGCGTTGTGGTTTGCTGCTCGGCGGCGAACTTGTGCGCGATGGCCCAGCGCGGGCTGCGCGACACGAAGCCGAGGCGTTGCTGCAGTGACAGAGGATCGACCTTGTAGACAACGCCATCGATCTCGTAGGCAAGCTTCTCGCGGCCGGCCAAAATGCCATTGTAGATCGCCAGCAACTCTTCAGCGTTCTTCGCGCGCTTGATGCCCGCGAGTGGGAAGCCGAGTTTCTCCAGGCGCCGCACACTATCGAACTGCGTCTCGGCCAGCGGCTCGCTCAACTCGCCCCACCCGTGCGCGAAGAAACGTAGCGGACGCGATGCGGTGATCTTCGGATCGAGTTGGCGCAGCGCACCAGCCGCGCTGTTGCGCGGATTGACGTAGGCCTGTTTGCCCTCTTTCTCGAGCCCAGCGTTCATCTTCGCGAACGCCGCCTTCTCCATGTAAACTTCGCCGCGCACCTCGAGCACGGCGGGGGCGCCTTTGATCATGTGCGGAATGTCGGCGATCGTGCGCAGGTTCGCGGTGACGTCTTCGCCTTCGCGGCCATCGCCACGCGTCGCGCCTTGCACGAACTTGCCGTTCTCGTAGCGCAGCGATGCCGAGAGGCCATCGATCTTCGGTTCTGCTGTGATGATTGGCGGCGCGTCGAGGTTGAGGAAACGCTGCACCTTGGCGACGAAGGCATGCGCGTCTTCCGGATCGAAGGCGTTGTCGAGCGAAAGCATCGGCACGGCATGGCGCACTTTGCCGAACTTCTCTGCGGGCGCCGCGCCCACGTTCGTGGATGGGCTGTCCTCGCGCACCAGCGTCGGATAGCGCGCTTCGATCGCGGTGTTGCGTTTACGGAGTTTGTCGTACTCGGCGTCCGTGAGTTCGGGCGCGTCCTTGGTGTAGTAGAGCTTGTCGTGGCGCGCGATTTCGGAAGCTAGCCGTTCGAGTTCGGCGGCAGCTTCTTTTTCGCTCAGCTTATCGACAGCTTTATCGCTCACGGCGCTCCCCCAACGAGGAGTTAGAGCACCCGGCCGAACGTGCGGCGGAGCCAACCACGGCGTTCAGCTTCTTCGACGGCGACGGGCGCAACGCCCTCTTCGGTCATCAGCGCATACGTGCGCTGATACCATTCGCTGCCTGGGAAGTTGTAGCCAAGGATCGAGGCCATACGCTGCGCTTCTTCCGTCATGCCGACGGAGAGATACGCTTCGACCAGGCGATGCAACGCTTCCGGCACGTGCGTGGTGCGCTGGAAGTTCTCGTTCTCGATCACATTGCGGAAGCGGTTGATCGCGGCGAGGTGCTGGTCGCGCGAAAGATAGAAGCGGCCGATCGCCATCTCTTTGCCGGCGAGCTGGTCATAGACCATGTCCAGCTTCAGGCGCGAGTCACGCGCGTATGGGCTGTCGGGATAGCGGCGAACGACATCATTCAGCGCAGCGAGAGCGCGCTCGGTCGTGCCTTGGTCGCGGCCGACATCCATGATGCGTTCGAAATGGCAGATGGCGATCAGGTAGTACGCGTACGGCGCGCTCTCGTTACCTGGGTGCAGAGAGATGAAGCGCTGCGCGTCTTCGATGGAGTCATCGTACTGCTGCGCTTGATAGTGCGTGTAAGATTCCATGAGCATCGCGCGGCGCGCCCATGACGAATACGGGTGCTGGCGCTCGACTTCTTCAAAGAAGCGCAACGCACGCGGATAGCGGCCGCGGTCGAGCGCATCGGCGCCACGGTTATAGAGGTTGGTTGCAGGCTCTTCGACGTACTGCACGTCGGCGCGCTCACGGACGCCGCCGCCAGCGCACGCCGCCGTGCCGCTAGCCAAAAGGGCGAGCGCGAGAGCCCGGGTAAGCTGAAGTTTCCGAGGGGTCATTCTGCCGGGCCTCTTTTAGCTCAGTACCCGCGCCGAAGCGGGCTTTGATCCGCTGATACAGGAACCGACGCGCGGCGCAAAGCGCCTGCGGCTGTGGCGTGTGAGCAGTGGATTAGCGGGCCGCAGCCGACAGGGCGGGCTGGGCTTCGCGCGCGGTTTCCGGCGCTTCGCCGTGCTCCCAGCACCACGCTTCCGGGGTGTCCAGAAGTGCGCGAACCAGGCGGGCGTTCAGTGCGTGACCGGGTTGATCCGCCACAAAGCGGCCACAAATCGGCGCGCCGGCGAGCGACAGATCGCCCACGGCGTCCAGCATTTTGTGGCGCACGAATTCGTCGTCGAAGCGAAGTCCTTCCGGGTTCACAACGCGGCCGGAGTCGACAACGACAGCGTTCGCCATCGAGGCGCCAAGGCCGAGACCAGCGGCGCGCATCGTTTCGACATCGGCCAGGAAGCCGAAGGTGCGTGCGTCTGCGATCTCGTTCAGGAACGTTTCCGGAGAGAGATGAACGCGACGGCGTTGCGTGCCAATCGCCGCGTCCGCGAAGCGGATCGTGACGTCCATATCGAGGCCATCATAGCCTTCAGACGGCAGCAGGGCCGCGCTTTTCGAGCCCATGCGGACTTCGATCGGCTCAAGAATTTTGATCACGCGGCGCGCGGTCTGTTGCTGCTTCAAGCCAGCGTTCAGAAGAACCTGCACGAATTGCGCGGACGAACCGTCGAGGATCGGCACTTCCGGGCCGTCCACCTCAACGATGAGGTTGTCGATGCCGAGGCCAGCGCAGGCCGACATCAGGTGTTCGATGGTCGCCAGCTCCACGCCCGACGCGTTGCGGATGGTGGTGCAGTTGCGCGTTTCAGAGACGCTGTCAGCATGGGCCGCGATGGAATTTGACGACACGCCACGAACGTCCGAACGGACGAACACGATACCGGTATCCACTGGCGCCGGGCTAAGCACCATGCGCACATGGGAGCCGGAATGAACGCCAACGCCCGCGCACATGGCCGGACCTGCTATGGTCTGTTGACGACGCACAGATGCCACCTTCTCGTCCCCCAGCAGGACTTCGGGCCCCCCGACCCGACGCTTGGTGTATCAAACGAGTTCCCCGTCGGACAAAACACGTTGGGTTACGGTTTGTGACGGTTTACCAGACGAAATTAAGTAGCTGAAATAATGACGGAAATTGGCACACCAAAACGGCCGGACGCGGAGGCGTTGTGGGCGGCCGCGCAAGCAGGTGGACCCGGCGCGGCTTTGGCTGCCCGGCGGGCCGCTGCGTTATGGGAACAATCGCAGCCAGCCCGGGCGCGCCAGGCGCTCGCCCTGGCGGCCCAATTGGCGCCGCTCGACCCAGCGCCGCGACTAGGGTTGGCCCGTTTGGCGGCCGAGGCCGGAGACCTGGTGACGGCTAAGGCCGAGGCCACGGCGCTGCTCGCCAGCAATGCTGCACCCGCTGCCAAGGCGCGAGCCGCATATCTTTTGGGCGATGCGGCGCGGGCCGAAGGCGCGATGGCGGAAGCAAAGGCCGCCTACACGCAGACGCTCAAACTCGCGGACGCCGCCCTCAACATAGATCGAAGCGATCCGCACGCAGCGCGCTGGTACGCGCGCGCGCGCGGGCGGATCGCGGAAATCGATGCAAGCGTCGGAGATTTTGCGCGCGCCAAGACAGGCGCCGAGGGCGCGCTGACAATGCTGCGCGCCGCTGCGACGCAACTTGGTGAAACGCCCGAATTGGCCGCCGATATCGCGGATGCTGAGTTGCGTTTGGGCGCGCTCGAACTTGACGCCAATCAACCCTCCTCCGCGCGCCGGCGCTTTCGTGAAGCGATCGGCCGTTACGAGGCGCTCTCGGTCACGGAAACAAATGAGCCGCATTGGCGCGCTGTGCTCTCCGACGCTTGGGCGCTTGCTGCTGAAGCAGACTACGCGCGCGGCGACGCAGATGCGGCGCGCGACGCGATGGATAAATCGCTGCAAGTGCGACTGCGGATGGCGGCGAAAGATCCGCGCGAAAGCTGGGCGCTTGCCGGCACCTGGCGTGTGCGCGCGGCCTTGCGCGCGGCGCTTGGCGACAACGCAGCTGCGTCTGAATCGATGGCGCAGGCGCGCATGTTGGCGGAGCAATTGTGCGCGCCCGATCGGCTGGCGCAGGAGCCAGCGCGGTTTCTCGTTCACACCCTGCTCGATCAGGCAGACCATGCTCTGCGCGCCGGCGAACTTCACGTCGCCCGCGAGGCATCGAACGAGGCACGCGCTCGCGCTGAACGGTTCGCGTCAATGAAAGATACGACGTCGGCTTGGTTGGCCGACACCTCCGCTTGCTGGGATCGCATCGGCGAGATTGCGCGCATCTCACGCTCGCCATCACAGGATGCGTTCGCGCGCGCTGTTGAGATGCGGCGCATGGCGCGCGATCGCGCGCCTGATGATGCTCGCCACGCACGCGGATTGGCGGCGGCATTGGTGAAGCAAGGCGACGCCGCGCTTGAGACAAATGAAAACGCGACAGCGCGCGCAGCGTTCAGCGAAAGCGCGATGATCCGCGTGAAGCTCATGGAGAAGACGCCGCAAGATCGCGTGGCGGCGCACGCCTTGGCGGTGGCGCTCGAGCGCTTGGGTTTAGCCGCGAAGGCGATGGGCGATCTAGCAGCGGCGCGCGCCGCTTGGGAAGACGAACTCGCCCTCGCCTTTCGCATCTTCGAGACCGGCGACCTCGAAGGCATGCGCTATTGCGCGATCGTGGAGAGCCACCTCGCTGGCGCCGGCGGACCTGATGCGGAATCGCATCGGCGCGCGGCGCTGGAGCGGTTCGACGTGCTCGCAAAGGCCGGCACGCTGACGGATCGCGAAGCGGCAGTGCGCAAGAAGCTCTGGGGCGGCTGACGCGTCGCGCTTAGCGCGGGTTCATCTGCCTGCGCAGGAAGGCTGGGATTTCAAGTTCTTCGTCGAGCGAGGGATCGCGCTGAGCGTCGTCTTGCGTACGGCGCGGCTCGGGATCTGGCGCATCGAGATTGAACTCACGCGGTTCGTCGTCGCGCGACGCGTCCGGCTTCTTCCACCCGAACATGCTGAAGCCGCCACCGCTGCTTTTGGCAGCGGGCTGCGGCGACGGGCGGCGCTCTTGGTCGATGTCGTCGTTAGCGAAACTCGGGCGCGGCTCGTCGTATGCCGGTTCGCGCATCGGGCGCGGCGGCGGATCGCGTTGGATTTCAGCCCGCGGCGGCACAACCGGGCGGCGCGGCGCGGTTTCAGCCGCGCGACGCGCGGGCTCGACTACAGTGTTCTGCGTGATGATGGCTTCATCATCGATGCCGGTGGCGACCACCGACACGCGGATGCGGCCTTCGAGCGTTTCATCGAACGTCGAGCCAAGGATGATATTGGCGTTAGCGTCGACTTCAGCGCGAATTTCGTTAGCGGCTTGATCGACTTCGTACAGCGTCATGTCGAAGCCGCCGGTGATGTTGATCAGCACGCCCTTGGCGCCGCGCATCGAGACGATGTCCAAGAGCGGGTTCGCCATAGCGCCATGCGCCGCATCGAGCGCGCGGTTCGGTCCTTGCGCTTCGCCCGTACCCATCATCGCGGTGCCCATCTCGGCCATCACGGTGCGGACGTCTGCGAAATCGAGATTGATCAGGCCAGGCATGACCATGAGGTCGGTGACGCCGCGGACGCCCGAATAAAGCACCTGGTCGGCCAGCTGGAACGCTTCGGCGAACGTCGTGCGCTCGTTAGCGACACGGAACAGGTTCTGGTTCGGAATGACGATCAGCGTGTCGACGTGCTTGCGCAACTCCTGCACGCCCGCTTCCGCGAGCTGCATGCGGCGTTGGCCCTCGAAGTGGAACGGCTTGGTGACGACGGCGATCGTCAGGATGCCGCGCTCACGCGCCGTGCGCGCGATGACGGGCGCTGCGCCGGTGCCCGTACCGCCGCCCATGCCGGCAGCAACGAACACCATGTGTGCGCCTTCGAGGAACTCGATGATCTCCGGCTGGCTCTCCTGGGCCGCCGCTTGCCCGACTTCAGGCCGGGCCCCTGCGCCGAGGCCCTCAGTGATGGAATGACCAAGCTGGATGCGGTTTGGCGTGCGGGCGCGCGTGAGCGCCTGCGCGTCGGTGTTAGCGACCACGAACTCAACGCCCTGCAACCGGGCGTCCATCATGTTGTTCACGGCGTTCCCGCCGGCGCCGCCAACGCCGAACACCACGATACGTGGTTTCAGGTCGTGAATTGTCGGCGCGCTGTACTGACTCATTTCCCGCTCCAAGGGCGACCGATTCTCACGATTCGCCCATGCTCGTACTGCACCGTCCGCGACGGCGTTTAAGCATTCGTTAAGTGTTGGAAATCGAGGCGGCGCTTTTGCGGCGCCGCGAGGGCTAAAGGTGTTCCCGTCGGGGGAATTTGACGCAATTCCACATGGGGTTAGCCGCCACACTCGGCAATTGCGCGCGGTCATGCTGCGAGCGGTAGTTTGGGCGAAACAAGCAACGCGTGGCTGCGTTGTTGTTCCTGCTGGAGAACCTCGCATGGGCGGGGCGACACATTCGATTGCAGCTCAACGTCAGCGACCGATCATCTCCGCATAACGATTGGCGACCCTAACCGATGAAAATTGCTCAGATCGCGCCGCTGGCCGAAAGCTGCCCACCTGCGCTTTACGGCGGCACGGAACGTGTGGTGTCGTACCTCACCGAAGAACTTGTGGATCAAGGTCACGACGTAACTTTGTTCGCCAGCGGCGATTCCACGACCGCAGCCGAACTTGTTCCTTGCTCGGAGCGCGCGCTGCGGCTGCAGCCCGGCCCAGTCGACGCTCTGCCCTACCATATGATCATGCTCGAAGAGGTCGCGCGCCGGGCGCACGAGTTTGACGTTCTCCACTTCCACATCGATCTAATGCATGCGCCCGTCGTGCGCACGTTCGCCGACAAAACGCTCACAACCTTGCACGGCCGTCTCGATCTTCCGGGACTCGCGCCATTCTACAAAACGTTTCCGCGCCTGCCGCTGATCTCGATCTCTGACTCGCAACGCCTGCCGTTGCCGCCGGTGAATTGGGTCAAGACCATCTATCACGGGTTGCCGCGCGATCTGCTCGCGTTCAATGCAGCGCCGCGCGAAGGTTATCTCGCCTTCCTCGGCCGGATTTCGCCGGAGAAACGGCCGGACCGCGCGATCGAGATCGCCATTCGCACCGGCATGCAGCTCAAGATCGCAGCCAAGATCGATCGCGTCGATCAGGCGTACTGGGAAGAGAAAATCGAGCCGCTCGTAAAGGCGAACGCGAACATCGAATATATCGGCGAGATCACCGATCGGCAGAAGGCGGAGTTTCTTGGCGGCGCCACGGCGCTGTTGTTCCCGATCGATTGGGAAGAGCCGTTCGGTCTTGTCATGATTGAAGCGATGGCGTGTGGAACGCCAGTGATCGCGTTCCGGCGCGGCTCGGTTCCCGAAGTCATCGAAGATGGCGTGACAGGTTTTATCGTGGACACGGTTGACGAAGCCGTGCGCGCCGTGGAGCACGTCGTGTCTCTTGATCGTCATCTTGTGCGCGCCGCGTTCGACGATCGATTCACCGTCCAGGAGATGGCGCACCAATACGTGCGCACATTCTCGGATCAAATGAGCGCGAGCGCCGCAATACCGCCGCCGCCCATCGTTACCGAACGCCAGCCGATCGCCGTATAGCTTTCGCGGGAGCCGCATGACCAACATCGCTGACGTGCGGGTTGCCGCAGATGATATCGACAACGGGCCGTTCCTCGTTGCGGCGAAGTCGTCGTTGCAAGAGCAGCGGCCGCGAACGCTGAAGCATGGCGACACGTTCGCCGTGTACGATCAGAACGGCGATATCATCGCGACCCCCGGCAGTCCCGAGGGTTTATTTCATGCCGATATGCGGCACCTGTCGCATTTGTCGCTCACCTTAAACGGCGCGCGACCAATGCTGCTGCGATCGGGATTGCGCGACGACAATGCGGCGCTGATCTGCGATCTTTCGAATCCGGACTTGCACGACGCGCGCGGAGCGTTGGTGCTGCGCCACGACACAATCCACATCCGCCGCGTGCGATTGCTGTGGGAAGGCGCCGCTTACGAACGTATCGCGATCAAGAACTTCGACTCCCACACACAACACTTGCGCCTGTCATTCACCTTCGCAGCCGACTTCGCCGACATTTTCGAAGTGCGCGGCGCAGTACGCGCTGCGCGGGGGCGCGACGAACCTGCCCGCATCGAAAATGATGAGGTGGTGCTGTCCTACACTGGTCTCGACCGCCGCCTGCGCGAAACACGCCTGAGATTTGAACCGGAGCCGAGCGCGCTGACAGCAAATCGCGCGGAGTTTCAGCTTGAGCTTGGTCCGGGCCAGACCAAAATCATCTTCGTCGAAGTTTGCTGTAACGGCCTGGCGGCAAAGGCGAGCCCCGATCGCGCGTTCTTGGACGCATTCACGAAATCACGGCGGAACCTGCGCGCTTCGCGCCGGCGCGGGGTGGCGATCGAGCCCTCGAACCAATTGTTCGGCGAAGCAATGCACCGCAGCGTCGCCGACCTTTACATGCTCTGCACGGATACGCCCGATGGGCCCTACCCGTACGCCGGCATTCCGTGGTTCAGCACGGTGTTCGGCCGCGATGGCATCATCACCGCGCTTCAGACGCTGTGGTTCGATCCGTCAATCGCGCGCGGCGTGCTGCTACACTTAGCGGCAAATCAGGCGACGGAGATCGACGCCGCGGCCGACGCTGAGCCTGGCAAAATTCTGCATGAGCTTCGCCGCAGTGAAATGGCTGAACTCGGCGAGGTCCCGTTTCGCCGCTATTACGGCAGCATAGATTCAACGCCGCTCTTCGTGATGCTTGCGGGCGCCTATCTTGAGCGCACGGATGACTTAAAGACGGCGCGCGCGCTTTGGCCTCACGTGCAATCGGCGCTGGGGTGGATCGCAAACTACGGCGATCGTGACGGCGACGGGTTCGTGGAGTATTTCCGCCAGACCGAGCAGGGGCTCGCAAATCAGGGCTGGAAGGATAGCCACGATTCTGTCTTTCACGCCGACGGCTCGACGGCTGAAGGCCCGATCGCGCTCATTGAAGTGCAAGCGTATGTGTACGCGGCTTGGCGTGGCGCTGCCGAAATTGCGCGCCGGATTGGCGAAGTTGAAATCGCGCGCGATTTGGAAATTCGCGCAGAAGACCTTCGCCGCCGCTTCGACGCGCACTTTTATGATGAGTCCATCAGCTCCTACGTGCTCGCGCTCGATGGCGCGAAGCGGCCATGCCGGGTGCGCAGCTCCAATGCGGGACACGCACTCTTCACAGGCATCGCCCTGCCTGAGCGCGCTGCGCAGGTGGCGAAAACACTGATGGCTTCGTTCTCAGGGTTTGGCGTGCGCACGATCGCGGCGTCTGAGACGCGCTACAATCCGATGAGCTATCATAACGGTTCGATCTGGCCGCACGACAACGCGCTGATTGCCTCGGGCCTTGCACGTTATGGGTTCCGCGCCGAAGCCACGCAGATATTCACCGGCTTGTTCGATGCGGCGACGTATATGGATCTTCGCCGCTTGCCGGAACTGTTCTGCGGCTTCCCTCGCCAGAGCGGTGCCGGCCCGGTGTTCTACCCGGTTGCGTGCGCGCCGCAGGCATGGGCGACAGCGACGCCTTTGATGTTGCTGCAGGCTTGTTTGGGCTTGACCTTCGAGCCACGCGACAGACGCTTGCGGTTCGATCGCCCCATGCTCCCCTCGTTCGTCAACGAAGTGACCCTGCGCAACCTCACCCTTGGAGATGCGGAGATCGACGTTGCATTGAAACGTACCGGCGATGACGTGCTCGTACACGTCCTGCGCCGCACCGGGGACTGCGAGATCGTGACGACGCGTTAGAAGTTTTCGCGCAACCAGTTCCACATGCCGTGCACGGCGTTGCGCATGGAAGCGCCGAGGTGTGCCAGCGAGGGCTGGAAGTCGCCGTCGACGGCTTCAAGATCACCACTATCGAGGCGATGGCGCAGAAGGCCAGCGGCAACTGCGTAGGCAGGCCCAGCTTCGCCGTGATCGAACCCGCAAAGCTCGAGCGGACGGCCAACGCGCACCGGCATGCCGAGCGCTTCAGCCGCAAGTTCGCGCATCCCAGGGATCAGCGCGCCACCGCCAACGATGACGGCGCGTTGGGGACCTTCGCTGCCGACAAAACCGGCGCGCGCGAGACGATCGCGCACAGCGAGCAGCATTTCATATACACGCGGGCTCAGCGTGTCGGAGATCACGCCGCGCAGTGTGGTTGCGGCTTCAAGGCGGCCATCAACGCCGAGCTTTGGCGCGGCCACCGCTTCGCGCGGATCGCAAGCATTGCCGACAGCGCCGAAATGCAGCTTCACGCGCTCGGCAGCGGCGAATGTGGTCTGCAGCTTCATAGCGAGGTCGCGCGTCAAGCGCACGCCGCCAGAGGAAATGGTCTCGCAGTGGACGAGGCCTTCGTCCGCATAGACCGCGATGCCGACAGCGCCAGCGCCGAGATCGATCAGCAGCGCGCCCTCTTCACGTTCTTCGGTCGTCAGCACTGAAAGCGCGGCGGCTTGCGGGCCAGCGATAATGTCTTCGACTTCAGCGCCCGCTTCGCGAATGCAGGCCTTCAGCGCATTCATCGCTTCGGTCGGCGCGGTGACGACGCACGCTTCGACAGCGAGCATCTTGCCGGCCATGCCGAGCGGATCAGGAATGCCTTCACCGTCATCGATCATGTAACGCAAAGGCTCGACATGGATGAACGAACGCTGCGGCGTGGGCGCGGCCTTCATCGCTTCGTCGATGGCGTTTTCGATATCGCGATGCGAGATCGCGGCGCCCTTGACGCGCGCGGCGCCGCGGACGATTTGCGAACTGAGGCCTGGGCCAGAATAGGATGCGACGACACGCCCAATCGGTGCGCCGGCCATCGCGGCGGCCTCGTTGATCGCGACTTCGATCGCGCGAGCGCAAGCGTCAAAGTCTGCTGGCTTGCCGCTCGCGATCGCCGGTGCGGTTTGGTGGCCGACACCGAGGACTCGCAGCGGACGCTCCGGGTGCATATCAAGCACCGGATCGCGACGTGATGCCAGGCACACGGTTTTCGAAACACCGACGTCGAGCGAAGCAACGAGCGGCGCGGCGCGTTGCTCTTCGAGAGCCGCTTCTTCGCGCTGCTTCAGTTGGGTGGCCATTATGCGCCTCCCAACAGCGGGCCGCCTTCGAGGGCGGGATGAACTCGAACTGCGAGACGGCCGGGCGCGCGCATATCGAAACGCGTCACGGGGCGATCAAGCAACGCATATTGCTGATGCAGGCGCTGCAACTGGCCGAGCGCTTCGAGCGAGCCCTCTTCCGGCAGCGCGACGATAGCGCCGGAGGTCAGATGCAGATCCCAGCGGCGGTCGCCGATGCGAACAAGCTCAGCGGTACGCTCGCGAATTTCGGGCATGCCTTCCAGCGCAGCCAAGATCGGCGGTGCGGCGGGGCCGGCGCCATGGCCGACGACGCGCAGCAGATTTGTATGATCTTCGACGCGCTCGGTGAGCAGGCGTTCGCCATTGGCGTCGATCACGGCGCTCTGATGGTTCTCGTCCTGCCAGACGGCGTATTCTTGGCGGCGCTGAACTTCGACCAGCATGGACGATGGCCACAAGCGGCGCACGCGCGCGTTGGCGACCCAATCGAGGCTTTCAACACGCGCCTTCACGTCTTCAGGATCGAGCGCGAGGATCGAGTGGCGACCATCGGGAACGATGAGCGCGCGCACTTCCTGTTCACGGGCGTCGCTGATGTCGGGTGAGCCCGGCAGCTGCGCGACCTGGATTTCTTCGATCTGGAACCCGGCATTGGCGACGGTTGCATCGGCCGAACGCGCAAAGGCTTCGCTGGCATCGAACAGCGAAGAGCCCAGCCAAGCAGCCCCAGCAACGGCGATACCGAGAAACAGCACGCCACCCGTGACGGCCATTGCCAAGCTTTTGCCGGTGACCTGCACGTCATCGCCGTTCAGACCGCCGGAAAGTTTGATGCGCGCGAGGCGCGGCATGGCTTCATAGCCAGGCACAGCCTGTTGCCGGCGGCGCTTGCCGCGCGGCGGCGGCTCAGACCCGCGCCCGCCACCTTTTCCGCCGCCTGGACGGCGTGCTCTCACCGCGGCCATGACGCATCCTCCAGTATCCACTGGACGAGCTGGTCGTAGGACATGCCGACATAAGCGGCTTGTTCTGGCGTCAGGGAAGTCGGCGTCATGCCCGGCTGCGTGTTCACTTCGAGCAACGCGAGGCGATCAGTCTTCGGGTCGTAGCGGAAATCGCTGCGCGTCACGCCGCGGCAACCGAGCGCGTGGTGCGCGGCTTCAGCGGCGCGCATGCACTGGTCAGCAATGGTTTGCGGAATGGCGGCGGGCACGACATGGCGCGAACCACCGCTCGAATATTTTGCGTCGAAATCGTACCAGTCGCCATCGCTAGTGACGAAGATCTCGGTGACCGCTAGCGCGCCGCGATCATGCATGACCGCAACCGTGAGCTCTTTGCCATCGATGAATTCTTCGACCAGCACTTCTTCACCGAAGGTCCAGTCCGGATCGAGAAGTTGTTCAGGCGGACGATTAGCGCCTTCGCGCACGATGAAAATGCCGACCGATGAGCCCTGCGCGTTCGGCTTCACGACATACGGCGGCGCCATCGGATGGCCCTTCGCCGCGTCGAGACGGTTCATCAGCTTGCCGTTCGCAAGCGGCAGCCCGGCTTGCGCGAACACGGCTTTGGATTTGTCCTTATCCATCGCCAGTGACGAGGCGAGCACGCCTGAGTGCGTGTAAGGAAGTTTTAAATAGTCGAGCACGCCTTGCGTGCGGCCGTCTTCACCCCACTCGCCGTGGAGCGCGTTGAACACGGCGTCGACGCGCGCGTCCTGCAGCTCGCCGATCCAGCTAGGGCTCTGCGGATCAATTTCGATAACGTCGTGCCCGAGGCGGCGCAGCGCATCAGCGCAGCCTTTGCCCGAACTGAGGCTCACTGGCCTCTCGGGGCTCAAGCCCCCTAATAGCACCGCCACCCGGGCCATGCGCTTGCCTCACCAACCAACCACCACCCCAGCCAAACGCGTTTTCTGCGCTCATTCCGGGAGTGTCATAATGAAACGCCTTTGGGTTAAGGCATGATGAGGGCGGCGGTGTTAGTTGCTGATTTTTATAGTAAATTTCGGTTCAGACGTATTTCGTCCGCTTAACTACGATTGCCGCTTCGTTGCTGCTGAGAGCTTAGCTGGCTCAAGTTTCAGCCGATTGAACGCGATCTGCCCGCTTCTTGTTTGGGCGGACGGCCTCTGATTTGGGCGCCGCACCCGCTTTCCACGAGATTGAGGGAACCGGCGCCTTGGCTGCCCGTGCGGCGGCCTCGCACAAAAAGCGCGCATGACCAGACGTATCTTACTCGCCCATCCGCGGGGCGCCGAGGCGCAAGCACGCGGCGTCGCCGCTGAACTGCGCGCGCTAGGCTACGAGGTCAGCAAGTACGCGCCCAGCGCCAAGCGCACGGGGACGGACAAGGTCGTCATGTTGTGGTCACGCGCGGCGTGGGGGACGCCCGCGCTCCGGGCGGCGGCGCGGAAGGCGCGCGCAACGGGTTCGCTCGTTTGCGTGCGCTTGGATTCAGCGCCGCCGCCTGTGGACGCGTCTCGCAGCGCGCGGCTGACCAAGGACGTCGCGTGGCGACGGCTGTTGAGCACGAAGGCGCGTCCAGTCGCGCCGCCAGCGGGCAGCCCTGCCCGCGCGAGAATTCACACGGCGCGCGCCAAGCGCATGGCGCGGCCAACAGAAACGGTGGGGACTGACATGCGCTTATATTCAGACAGCAGCACGAGGGCGTTCGCGATCATTCTATCGCTCTGCCTTGTCGGCGCAGCAGCGCTCGGGGTTGCGTACTCGCGCTACCCGCAAGTCGCGGCGCCAATCGATAGCGCTGCCTCAGTGGCGTACAAAAAAGCCAGCGAGATAGCGGCGCTGGCGCCTTAGCGCAGCGCTTCTTCAATATCGGCGATCAAATCTTCCACGTCTTCGATGCCGACGGAGAAGCGTACGAGGCCGTCAGTGAGGCCGATCTGCTCGCGCAGGTGCTTGTCGACTGAAGCATGGGTCATGATCGCGGGATGTTCGATCAGGCTTTCCACACCGCCGAGAGATTCAGCCAGCGAGAAGAGCTTCACGCGTTCAAGGAAGGTGCGCGCCGGATCAAGGCCGCCCTTGAAATAGGCGGTGATCATGCCGCCGAAGCCGCCGGTCATCTGCTTCTTGGCAATGTCGTGTTGCGGGTGATCGGTGCGGCCGGGATAAACGACGCGCTCGATCTGCTTTTGCTCAGCCAGGAAATCCGCAATCTTGGCGGCATTCTCGCAATGGCGTTGCACGCGCACGTGCAGCGTCTTGGTTGAGCGCAGCAACAGGAAGCTATCCCATGGCGCGGCGATGGCGCCGTTCGCGTTCTGGGTGAAGCGCAGCCGCTCGGCGAGCGCGTCGTCACGGCAGATCAGCGCGCCGCCGATGACGTCGGAGTGGCCGCCGATGTATTTCGTGCATGAATGGCTGACGATGTCAGCGCCGAGCGCCAGTGGGTTGGTAAGAACCGGCGTCGCGAACGTATTGTCGACGATCATGAGCGCGTTCTTGGATTTGGCGAGGCGCGCGACCGCCGCGATATCGATGACCTTCAGCAACGGATTGGTCGGCGTTTCGAGCCACACCATTTTGGTATTGGCCTTGAACGCCTCTTCCGCCGATTTGAGATCGGTAAGATCGGCGCGCGTGTAGGTGATGCCGAATTGCTTGAAGACCTTGTCGAACTGGCGATAGGTCCCGCCGTAAACGTCGTCCGAGAGCACAACGTGATCGCCCGACGACAGCAAATGAATGCAAGCAGCCTGCGCGGCGAGGCCAGAGGCAAAGTTGAAGCCGTGCCGTCCACCTTCAAGCGAGGCGAGGTTTGCTTCCAGCGCCTTGCGCGTCGGGTTTGCCGAGCGCGCGTAGTCGTAGTCCTCGATGATGACACCTGGGCTTTGCTGCACGAACGTCGAGGTTTGATACACCGGCGTCATGATCGCGCCAGTGCTCGGGTCCGGCTGCTGGCCAGCGTGAATGCAGCGTGTGCCGAAGCGCTTGTTATCGTCGTGCATGGTTCGCCTCAGCGCTTGCCGGAGAGATATTCGATCAAGTCGATCTTCGAGATGACGCCAACGACGTTCGAAGAATCCACGACAACAGCGACGTTGTCCGCCGCAAAGATGTGGAAGAGCTCTTCGATCCGCGCCTTCGGATAGATCAAGCCACCGATTGGCGCCGCAACCGTCTTCGCCGGCGCATTGAGATCGAAATCACGCTTCTGCATCTTCGAGAGAATATCGCTCTCGTGGATGATGGCATTGAGCTTGCCGCGTTCGATCAGCGGGATTTGGCTGACGCCGTTTTCGCGCATCAGGTTGACCACGGATTTCAGCGAAGCGTCGGCGTCCGCCGTGATCGGCTTGCTCTTCAAGTTCTTCAGCAGCTCTTCGACAAAGCCAAGCTCGCGCTCGGTTTCGGTGAAGCCGTGCTCCTTCATCCAGCCATCGTTCAAGAACTTCGAGACGTAGCGGTTGCCGTGATCCGGCAGTACCGTCAGCACGACCTTGCCCGGGCCAAGCTCCTTGGCGATCTCGATCGCAACGCTGACGTTCGAGCCAGACGAACCACCACAGAACAGCCCCTCCTCGCGCACCAGACGGCGCGCCATCACGAAGCTGTCGCGATCATTCACCTGACGCATGTCGTCGACGACAGAGAAATCCATCGCGCGGCACTCGATGTCTTCGCCGATGCCCTCGACCATGTAGACGTGCGCCGTCGGCAGCGTCTTGGTGTGGAAGAGATGGTAGTGCACCGAGCCCAGCGGATCGGCGCCGATGATCTTCACGTTTGGCGCATGCTCTTTCAGATAGCGGCCAACGCCAGAAACAGTGCCGCCAGTGCCGGTGCCGCCGACGAATGCGTCGAACTTGCCGCCGTCGGTGTCTTCGAAAATCTCTTTGCCGGTGGAGTGATAGTGCGCGTCGATATTCCAGGATGAATGGTACTGGTCGACGTAGAACGCGCCCGGCGTGTCTTCGGCGATTTTCTTGGCGACGTTGACGTAGTGCTCAGGCGAGTCACCCGGAACGTCCGTCGGCGTGATGATAACTTCAGCGCCGTAAGCCTTCAGCGAGTCCTGTTTTTCCTTCGACATCTTGTCGGGCATGGTGAAGATGCAGCGATAGCCTTTGATCGCCGCCGCCATTGCTAAGCCTTGGCCGGTGTTGCCGGAGGTATTTTCAACGATAAGACCGCCGGGCTTCAGAACACCGGCTTTCTCGGCTTGCTCGATGATGTAGTTGGCCATGCGGTCTTTGATCGAGCCGGCCGGATTCAGGTATTCGCACTTCACCCAAACTTCCGCCGCGCCCTCGGGCACAACGCGGTTGAGCTTCACGAGCGGCGTGTTGCCGATCGCGGCAAGGATATTGGGCTTCAGGCGCATAAGGCAGATTCCTGGGAAATTTTGTTTGGCCGGGGTTTAGAGCGGCACGGGTGGAAAAGCCACAGCAGCGCAGCGGCGCCCTGCCATGCAGCGGCGTATTCGGCCGGAACTGGGCTTAGGCGCGCCCGATGCGCTTGATTTCCCACTCAAGCTCAATGCCGTGCTTGGCCTTCACGGCGGCCCGGACGTCTTCGCCCAGACCCTCGATGTCAGCGGAGGTGGCGTCGCCGGTATTGATGAGGAAGTTTGCGTGCAACTCGCTCACTTGCGCCCCGCCGTGACGATAGCCGCGCATGCCGGCTTCGTCATTGAGCTTCCAGGCTGAGAGCTTCTCGCCATCGGCGCCGATCGGATTCTTGAAGGTCGAGCCGCCGGTCTTCTCACGGATTGGCTGCGAGGCTTCGCGGCGCGACGTGATCTCCGCCATCCGCGCTGTGACAGCCGCAGGATCATCTGGCGCGCCTTGGTACGTAGCGTCGAGGAAGATCAGGCCATCGGGCAGTGCGTTGTGGCGATAGGTGAAACCAAAATCGGAATTGCTCAGCGTGACGCGCTTGCCCTGGCGATCCATTGCCGTCGCCTCGATCAGCACGTCCTTAGTCTCGCTACCGTAGCAGCCGGCGTTCATCGTCAGCGCGCCGCCGATCGTGCCTGGGATGCCAGCGTAGAATTCGAGCTTGCCGATCCCCGCCTTCGCCGCAGCTTTCGCTACCATCGCGTCCAGCGCGCCTGCGCCCGATTTCACGCGCGCGCCGTCCAGCGTTTCGATCTGCGCCCACTGCCGCCCCGCCAAGCGGATCACGACGCCCGGCACACCGCCATCGCGCACGATCAAGTTCGAACCAACGCCGATCGGCAGCAGCGGCACATCGTGTGGCAGCGCCGCCAAGAACTGTGACAGATCATCCACGTCGGCCGGGAGGAAAAGTGCGTCTGCCGGGCCGCCGACGCGAAACCAAGTGAACGGCGCCAGCGTTTCTCCACGCAGAAGTTGGCCGCGCACTTGTGGAAGGTCGAGTTCACTCATTGTTGATTGGGTATCGCAGGCTTTTGAGCCCCGTCAACGCAGGCCACGCCTCGCCGAGCGCCGCGGAGCGCCCCATAGTGTTTATCTAAGGAGGCCGTACCTCATGCTACGGATTTTCACTACTATTCTTTGCCTGTGGACGTTGGCCGCCTGCGCCAGCACCGAAGGTCAGCAAACCGCGAGCTCGACCGACTGCTTCCGCAGCGAGCAAGTCAGCGGGTACAACGTCATCGATAACCACAATATCGGCCTCAGTGTCGGCGCGAGCCGCGACTACATCCTGACGACGGATTGGAACGCGCGGGACCTCGATTGGACACACGCCATTGCGCTCAGCTCGTCAACCGGCCGCATCTGCACCGGCAACGGCCTCGGCGTTTCGATTATCGGCGGCGATCCGCAGCGCACCTACCCCGTTTCGCAAATCGCGCGCGCACCAGACAGCACGCCGGTGCAAGGCAGCTAGGTTCGGAGACTTCACATGCTTCGCTTCAGTGTTCTTGCCGCGACCTTCGCCCTCATCGCGTGCGCCTCGCCGACTGGCGCCTCAACGGCCAGCGCGAGTGGCGAGCGCGACTGCTTCCGTGCGCTGGACGTCAGTAGCTACGGCGTGCTCGATGATCACCGCGTCAGACTGCACGTGAGCCCCTCGCGCGAATACGTCCTCACCATCCCGCAGCAGACACGCGATCTCGATTGGTCGCACGCGATCTCCGTGCGGTCGGTGTCCACCTTCATCTGCGTTGGCGACCCGTCGGGCGTGCGCTTGATGGGCGGCGACCCACCATTCCCGTATCAAGTCACAAGCGTTGAGCGCCTGCCGACTGACGCGGCGCAGGGCTCTTAGGCGTTCACCGGCAATCCAGCGCGCAAAGCAATGCGGCCGAGCGCGCCTTTGACGATCACGTCGAGCTGGCTTTTGGGCTGATAGTCCGCCGGCGCGACGTAGTTCACCCGATCTTCGGCGATCAGGCGCGCGACTTTGTCGAGGCTGCGCGGCTCGGTCCATTGATAGGGATCGAGAACAGCAACGGCGCAGCCGCCCTGACTCGTGACCATCTTCATGGACGGAATGTCGGTGTCGCCGTCGCCGATGAAAATCATGCGTTCGAAGGGCAACTCACGCGCATCGTTGTGCATCCAGCGATTGATGGCTTCCGTATCGTGGACGTTGTCGATGCCCTTGTTGATACGGAAGAGGAATTGCGTCTTGGTCGTGTAGTTGATCGCAACGCCCGGCCACTTCGCCTCACCGGCTTTGTCGTAGAGAAAGCGTGACGCGAACACCTGCCGGAAGCGCGGAAACAGCGGACAGCCTTCGATCATCTCGTAGATGCCTGACGAGACGATGTAGTGGTCGAGCTGCAGACCGAGATCGTCCGCAAAAGCGTCGACGCGATCGAACCAGTGATCCAAGCCGTCAAAGAAATCCGGATCAGCGCCATTGGCTTGCAATTGCTTACGCGTGACCGGATGACCGGCGGCGCGCGCGCGATCAAGCATCAGGTGCATGTAGACGAGGATTTCGTCAGCATCCTCGAGCTTAGCGAGGCGCTTCACTTCCATCCAAAAATCCGCGTGCTTCATGCCCGCGATATCAGGAATGAAGCTGCGTTCCTGCAGATTGCCGCGCGCGAGCGTACCATCGAAATCGTATACAATGGCGGCGCGGAGCGGCTGCGGCTTGCGATGAGCGGTGTCGGCCATGCTTCCGGGCTGCGCGGAGTCGGGTCTGCGCGTCAAATCATTCCGGGTGCGAGTTGGCGCCCCAAAGGCGCCTCAGGCGATCTATAGTTTGTGAGTACACCTCGGGAGACTCATTCATGTCGCAAGCTAAACTGTTTGCCTCCGCCGCTATCGCCGCGTGCTTGATGTTCGCTGCGTGCGGTCAGCCTGCACAACAGACGCAAAGCGAAACGCCAGCGGCGCCGGCCGAGGTTGCAGCCAATTCGGCGCTGGCAAACGTCGGCGAATGTGTTGATACGACAATCACCGAAACCGGCCCGCGGCTCGAAGGCGTCCCCGATAGCGGCAGCGCCGTCGTGTATGCCGACGGCTTGAGTCAGGTGTCATACGATGTGGTTGAAGCCATCAGTCATTCGCAAGCGGGCGATGGCATCCACCTCTGCCTCGTCAGCGTTCCTGAAAATTGCCCGCCAGGTGATGATCGCGGCCGCGTCTATACCGCGACCAACGCGCGGACCGGCGAGTCTTGGACCGCGCCGGATTCGCAGCACATGTGCGGCGGCGCCTAACGGCTAAGCTGCCGCGGCCCCTAGTTTCGCGGGCAACGCGTTGGCGTACGCCGTGATATCGCCGGCGCCCAAGCACACGACGATGTCACCCGGCTTGGCTTCCGCGCGCACGAAGACCGGAAGATCATCCAGACTTCCAAGCCGGCGCGCATCGCGGTGCCCGTGACTCTTGAGGCTCGCGGCGAGCGTGTCGGCGCTGATGCCATCAATTGGCGCTTCGCCCGCGGCGTACACGTCGGCGACCGCGACGATGTCGGCGTCGTTGAAGCAAGTGGAGAAGTCCTGGAAGAGATCGCGCAGGCGCGTGTAGCGGTGCGGCTGCACGACGGCGAGCACGCGGCCTTCCGTCATCTCGCGCGCGGCGGAAAGCACCGCGGCGATCTCAACGGGATGGTGCGCATAATCGTCGACGATGCGGACTTCGTTCCAATAGCCGGTGGTGGTGAAGCGCCGCTTCACGCCAGCGAATTTCTTCAACCCATTGCGGATGCCGGCGTCGGTGACGCCCAACTCGCGCGCGACCGCGATCGCTGCGACAGCGTTCTGAACATTGTGACGGCCAGCGACCGGCAAGAAGAGGTCGTGCATGGTGACGCCCGGTCCCTCGCCTTTGCGGCGCGCGACGACGTCGAACGTCGAACCATCACGCGACGGGCGCACATTGACGGCGCACACATCAGCTTGCGGATTGAACCCGTACGAAATGATGCGGCGGTCGCGCACCAGTGCGGCAAGCGCCTGCACTTGCGGGTGATCGAGGCACATCACGGCGAAGCCGTAAAATGGGATGTTCTCGACGAACGTCTGGAACGCGGCGTTCATGGCTTCGACTGAGCCGTAGTGATCTAAATGCTCAGGATCCATGTTGGTGACGACGACGGCGGTGGCGCGCAGACGCGTAAACGTGCCGTCGCTCTCGTCGGCTTCGACCACCATCCATTCGCCTTCGCCCATGCGCGAGTTGGCGCCGTAAGCGTTGATGATGCCGCCATTGATGACCGTCGGGTCCTTGTCGCCGGCATCTAGTAGTGCTGCGATCATCGACGTCGTCGTGGTTTTGCCGTGGGTGCCGCCGATGGCGACGGTCCACTTCAGACGCATGATCTCGGCCAGCATCTCGGCGCGACGGACAATCGGCACGCCGCGCGCGCGCGCAGTGTCGACTTCCGGATTGCCGTGCTTGATGGCCGACGAAATCACGACGACGCCGGCGTGCGCGGCGGTTTCGGCCTTATGGCCGATCGCGATCTGGATTCCTTGGGCGCGCAGGCGCTCGATATTGGCGCCGTCCTTGGCGTCGGAGCCCGTGACCTCGTAGCCGAGATTCTTCATCACCGCGGCAATACCGGACATGCCGATGCCGCCGATGCCGACGAAATGGATTGGGCCCGTATCAAACGGAATAGCGCGCCGGATCATGATCTCCCCTGTCCGCAAGAGTATAGGCGCGCTCTGCGGCGCATCAAAGGCGAGTAATTAGCGGACGCCGTGCTTCGCCGCGAATTGAGCGACCGGATAATATTGCTGCGCCTCCGCGTCGCCGATCTGGAGATCGCGACGGCCCTTTTGCTCGAACTCACGCGCCTTGCGCACCGCTTCGGCCGGCGTGTCAGCCTCGCCGATTGGCATCGGCTTCGGCATCGTCAGCATTTGCGCAAGAATCTGAAAGCGCGCCATTCGGCTTCTCCGTTCACCCAGCGGATCCGAAGGAGATCACGAGATCGCGCCAGCACGGCGCGCGGTCCCTCCAGCGTCCACAGGGCGAGCACATAGGCGAGGCTAAGGACGCCCGCAACCAACAGAAGCGGCTGCAGCTCGGCGAGCCCCAGACCCAGCGTGTGCGCGACGGGGAAAACAAGCCCGATAAGGGCAAAGAGGACGGTGGTGCGAAAGGCGCGGCGACGCGCTTGACGACGGCGGGCGCGCTCAGTGGTGAGGCTAAGCACATCGAAGCGGAAACCAGGGTCCGGCGTCCGTGGCGCTTCGCCCAGCAGCGCGGCCAATTCGAGATCGTCACTCATCGCACTTCTCCGCGATGCCAAGCGCAGCGTACAGCCGCGTCCGGCCTCTCGTCACATGGGATTTCACCGTACCCAAGGGAAGCTTCAAAATCTCCGCAGCTTCGGCGTGAGTGAATTCCTGGCCGAGACAGAGCGCAAGCGCTGCGCGCTGATCTTCCGGCAAATCTTCCATCGCCCTGCGCAACGCTAGACGCTGGCCGGCCCGCTCGGGTGACTCGTCCGTCTGCGTATCGCTGAGATCGGCGTATGCAGTTTCGCGCACTTCGCGGCGGCTCTGCGCGCGCCGGGCGCGGCGCCAATACTGGAACGCGACGCCGCAGATGAAGGTGCGCAACGAAGATGAGCCATCGAAGCGATTGAGCACGTCCCATGTCCGCGCGAACGCCTCCTGCGCGAGATCGTCTGCGTCGGCGTAATTGCCGGTGACGCGCCGCAGAAACGCACGCACCGCGGCTTGGTGCATATCGACCAAGCGACCGAAGGCGGCGTAGTCGCCACCTCGCGCCAGTTCGATAAGGCGCGCCTCGTCCCCAGCCTTCATCGCTGATCAGGGGCGGCGCGAAGTGAAAGCGATGACCAGCGCACCGAGAGCCAGCACACCCATGGTCACCGCGACCACCAAGAAGGCGAACGACCACATCTCCGTGCGAATGAACCACCAACCAACCGTGAAGCCCGCCGCGAGCGCGGCGAAGGTGAAGAAGCTCCACCACGTGGATTGCTGCGGCGTGTGATGGTTCTGCTCCCCCTGCCAATCCGTTTGCGCCATGCGCAACAGCTCGGGCGGCACTTCCTTGCCTTGATCGACGTAGGACTTGATCACGTTCATCACATCGCGTGAGCGGCGCTCGCTAGAGCTCATGCCCCACAGGCCCATGCTCATCCCGAAAATGGGAAACATCAGCCACCAAAAATCGCGGAACAGTTCTCCGAAATTCATCACTTGCGCTCCAGCTTCTCGCGGGCCTCACGGATGACCCGATCTTGGTAGCTGCGGTCACGGGCAGCACCCAGAATCGCCATCACCATCCCAAACACCGGGAAAATCAGCCACCAGAAGTCGCGGAATAATTCCTCAGTCATGTCGAGCCCTCCTGCGCCGGACCAGGCGCTTCTGACTCTCTACCGCCGCGACAGGCGCTCCTGGATGCAAGCCAACCTAACAATAATCGGCGGTCGCCGAATACCTTGCCGACCCCGTCCAACCGTGAAAAGTTCCACCGCGGGGGGATACTGCATGAGCGTTCAACTTCGCGAACGAGAGATCACGCGCGCCGTCAGCGCTCTGGGCGCAACGGAAATAGCGATCGCAATGGGCATATCACTTCTCACGCTCCAAGCCGTCTTTGCGCCGACGCTGATGCCCCAAATCATGGATGCCCTCGGTCAGCTATCTGACCTCGGTTCGATCTTCAGCACGGTGACCGTGTGGTCCCAATACTGGATCGTTGCGTGTCTGTTGATTATCTATCCGGCGTGGTTCTTCGCACTCGCTGCGATGAGACCGCTTACGGCAATCCTCATTCTCGCTCTCGTTGTCATACTAAATGTTGTCTCCCAGTACTGGGTCTGGGGTGCAATGGCTGAGACCATCGCATCGAGCCCAAACCCCACGCTATCACTGATACTCGGGCTGATGCCGCTGGTCATGTACGCGCCAGTCGTCGTTTGGCTGTTGATTGCCCCGTTGCGCGTGCTGCGTCTGAACAAAGAGGAGCGCTTGATCTCCCGTCCGCTGGCGCCAATCAAAGGCTACCTCGGTTTGATCCGCAGCATGTTTGGGGTGTGGCCCAACCTGCGCCGGTCATTGTGGCAGTCGAGCTTGGGTGGCCTGTTCATTTATGTCGCGACGCTTTTTACATCGGTGAACATAGCCGTTCGGCTGATCCTCGTACTGACGCTCATTGCCTTGCCGCTCATCACGCTGTCGCAGCTTATTCGCGTGGACTACCTCTACGGCCTGCCGATGCAAGATTGGATCAAACCCATCGGCATCGCCGCGCTTACGATGCTATTGGCCGCAGTCTTTTATACGCTTTTGGCCTCATTTTTCCTTTGGCTGGCTCAGCGCGCACGTGCGACGGCGCGGCATTTATCGCGCCAGAGCCTGGAGAAGCAGATTGCGCGGGACACGCGGCCGCCTGTTCTGTTCCTGCGTTCATTTCGCGACGATCAAGTGACGCTGCCGTTGCCAGGTTTCTGGACGCGATTTCTTCGGGGCGAGCCGAAAGAACGGCGTCTGGATCACTTGCTCGTCGAGAATTTTTCCCGCTACGGCCCGATCGTGGCGATTGGTCGACCCGGCGAAACCGAAATGCCTTTTGGAGCAGCGAGAATCTACGTCGGCGATGATCGATGGCAGGATGAAGTACAATCGTTGGCGTCGCGCGCGGCGCACATAGTCGTTGTCGCTGATCCAACACCCGGTGTTGCATGGGAGCTTCAAACGATGTTGGGAGTTCAGTTCGCAGACAAGACGCTCTTTCTGGCTGCTCCTGGGCTCGATGTATTGATCAATCCCGTCATGCGCGCTTGGTCGCGAGAGCACACAAATCTAGGCGATGACGACTCTTATATGATTGGGTTGTTTCGCAAGCACGGCGTCTTCGAGGCGCTGCGCGTGAAAGCGCCGAGCGCGGATGCGTACCAAATCGCCCTTCAAGCCTTCTTTCGTCGCAACGCCTAGAGCGCAACGCCTTCGGCCAGATCGGCTAGCGTCTTGGCGGCTTCCGGCTTGGCGGCGGCACGAGCGGCGGCGGCGCGAACCGCTAGCCCGTGCGGATCGGCCAGCCGGCGCTCCAGCAGCGCTGCCAGCGCGCCAGCATTGAACTCAGCCTCGGTGAAGAGATCGGCGGCGCCGACGGCGGTGAGGCCTTCGGCGTTGGCAGTTTGGTGGTCGTCGGCGGCGGCGGCGAACGGGATGAGGATTGCGGGGCGGCCCGCGACCTGAAGTTCGGTCACCGAGGAGGCGCCGGCGCGCGAGATCACCAGGTGCGTTGCGCCAAGGCGCTGACCCATATCCTTGAAGAACGGCGCGACTTCGGCGCTGACGTTACCGGCTTTGTACTTCGCCTTCGCGTCTTCGACCTGCTCCTCGCGAACTTGATGCACGACATCCAGGCGCGATCTCAGCGCCGGCGGCAACAGAGATATGGCCGACGGGATTACTTCGCCAAACACGCGCGCGCCTTGGCTGCCGCCGATGATCAGAATGTTGAGGCGTCCACCGGCCGGCGCTTCCGGGTATGGGCGCTCACGCACTGCCAGGATCGGCAGGCGCACCGGATTGCCAACGACGCGTTTGCGCGCCGCAGCCTCGTTTGGCAAACGATCGAGACGCTCAAATCCGCAAGCAATGATAGACGCGCTGCCCGCCATGGAGCGGTTCACGCGGCCAAGCACCGAGTTCTGTTCGTGAATAAGGATCGGAACTTTGTGCGCCCGCGCGGCCATCAAGGCTGGGAACGACGGATAGCCGCCGAAGCCTGCAACCAACGCAGGCGGCATCGCCTTGAAGCGCGCCTTGGCTTCGTTGATGCCCTTCCAGATTTTGAACGCCGCAGGGATCGCCGTGATTGGGTTCATCGAAATCGATGCAGCGGAAACATCTTCAATGCGCTCAGCCGGAAAACCTTCGGCGTAGCGGCGCCCGCGCGCGTCGGTCATCAGCACCACGCGCCAATCGCGGCGGAACATCTCTTCGGCAAACGCGGCCGCCGGAAACAAATGTCCGCCGGTTCCGCCTGCTGCAATGACGACGACTTTTTTGGTCATTCTCTAATCGCGTCTGCGTCCTGGATAGAGATACGCGCCAGGGCGATCTCGGAGAAGGGAAAGACAGCACCCCAATGCCAGCGCTGAGCCGATCATCGAGGAACCGCCGAACGATATGAATGGCAGCGTCATGCCCTTGGCCGGAAGCAAACTCAAGTTCACCGCTATGTGGATAGAAGCTTGTGCGACGAGCAGCGTGATCAAGCCCGATGCTGCAAGTTGTTCGAACGGCTCGTTTAATCGGCTGGCGCGTGAAAGGCCGCGGAACGCGAGCGCGCCGAATACGGCGATAAGGCCGATCGATGCGATCAGACCGAACTCCTCTGCGGCGACGGCGAACACGAAATCCGCGTGAGCGTCGGGCAACCGTGTTTTGATAACGCCCTCGCCCGGACCACGGCCGAACACACCGCCTGAGGCGATGGCGTCGAGCGCGCGGCTGACTTGGTACGCGGCGTCGCCTTCTGGATTGAGGAAGGTGTTCACGCGTTCGCGTGCGTGCGGATAAAACGTGTAGATCGCCCACGCGCTAAGCACCGCGAGCACGCCGCCCCCGAGCACATAGCGCAACGCAACGCCGGACAAGATCAGCATCGGCGCCAGACACATGCCGAGCAACGCCGTTTGGCCGATGTCGGGTTGGGACAACAGCACCGCAGCCGTCGCGCCATACAAAGCGATCGCGACAGCGCGCCCGGGGAAGCCCGGTTGCTTCATGCTCTCGCCCAGCATCCACGCCCACACGACGATGAGCGCCGGTTTCAAAATCTCCGATGGCTGCAGCGAGAAGAAGCCAATATCAAACCACCGCTGCGCGCCTTTGATCTCGTTCCCGAATATCGAAGCGAGCAATGCTAAGGGCAAGAAGACAGCGACGGTGATGACGGCGGCGCGGCGAATTAGGCGCGGATCGAGCGATGCGGCGGCCAGCATCGCGACGATGCCACACGCGGCGTACGCCGCCTGCCGGCCCGCGAAGTAGAAAGCTTCGCCAATCTGAATGCGCGCGGTGGCGGCCGGGCTGGCCGACATCGAAAACAAGATGCCCAGCGCAAACAGGATCGCCGCGATGATCAGCAGCGGGCGGTCATAGGTGCGCGCCCGTTCGATCGCCGCGCCGAAGCGCTCAGCGATCGCGGCGCTCAAGCCGCGCCCCCATTGCGCTTGCCGGCGCCATCGTTCAGCGCCGCAACGAACTTTTTGAACTGATCGCCGCGCTCTTCGTAGCTCTTGAACTGATCGAACGACGCGCACGCCGGCGACAACAACACCACAGGATGCGGCTCACCCGAGGCTTTCGCATCGGCGAACGCCATCTTCACCGCAGCTTCAAGATTACCGGACATCGCAACAGCGACTTTGCCTCGCAGCACGTCGGAGAAATCGCCCGCGGATTGGCCTATGAGATAAGCCTTGGCCATACGCGGGAAGAACGACTCGAGATCTTCGATGCCGCCCTCTTTCGCGACACCGCCCGCGATCCAATAGACACGCGGATAGACTGCGAGCGCTTGCGCCGCGGCGTTGGCGTTGGTGGCTTTGCTATCGTTGATGAAGCGCACGCCGTCGATCGTGCCGGCGCGCTCCAAGCGGTGCGGCAGGCCAGCGAATGTCGTCATCGCCTGCGCGATGATGCGATGATCGACGCCAAGCGCGCTGGTCGCCGCGAATGCGGCGGCGGCGTTTTGTGCATTGTGCTTGCCCTGCAGCGCCGGCGCGGTGGAGAGATCCGCGACGGGCTCGGCGCGACCGCCAAGACTATCGATCACTTTGCCATTCAGCGCGCTGACGCCGCGCCCAAGCGCCTGACCCGATGAAATCGGCGCAACGTGTTGCACAGCGCACCGCGTGAGTTCGGTGCACGCCATCGCGCAATAGCTATCGTCCACACCGATGACGGCCCAATCGGCCGCGCCTTGGTTCAGGAAGATGCGCTTCTTGGCGGCGACGTAGGCGGCCATGTCGCCGTGCCGATCGAGGTGATCCGGCGTCGTGTTGAGCCACACAGCCACATCGAGCCTGAGGCTCGACGTAAGATCGAGTTGGAAAGAGCTGAGTTCGATAACGTAGTAGGCGCCCGCGTGCAGCGGCGGCTGTTCGAGGATGGCGTCACCGATATTGCCGCCGAGGCGCACGTCCTTGCCGGCTTCCTTCAGAATGTGCGCGATCAACGCCGACGTCGTGCTCTTCCCGTTGGTGCCGGTGATGCCGATCACCTTCGGCCGCTGCGTCGCCGGCAATGCATTCACGGCCCGCGCGAACAATTCAATGTCGCTGATGATCGGGACGCCCGTCGCTTCGGCGAGCGTGACGACGCGGTGCGGCTCCGGAAACGTCACCGGCACGCCGGGCGACAGCACCAGCGCCGCAAACGTGCGCCAATCGCGGCTGTTGATATCTGAGACAGGAACGCCAGCCGCTTCAGCCTTCGCGCGCGTGACATCGTTGTCGTCCCACGCATGCACGCGGGCGCCGCCGGCCGTAAGCGCACGCGCTGCAGCGAGACCGGTTCGCGCTAAGCCAAACACCGCAACGTCGCGGCCCTTAAATTCCGTGATCGGAATCATCCGATCGCCTCCAACCCGTCGTGAACGTGCGGGTGTGCGCCGCTTCGCGCCGTTAACGCAACTCTTAACGCAGCTTCAGCGTGGCAAGGCCCGCGAGTGCGAAAATCACTGAGATAATCCAGAAGCGGATGACGATCGTCGGTTCCTGCCAGCCAAGTTTTTCAAAGTGGTGGTGGATCGGCGCCATCAAGAACAGGCGCTTGCCGGTGCGCTTGAACACAGCGACTTGCAGCATCACCGAAAGCGTTTCGAGCACGAACAGACCGCCGACGATCGCAAGGACGATCTCGTGCTTGGTCGCCACAGCGATAGAGCCGAGCAAACCGCCTAGCGCCAGCGAGCCCGTGTCGCCCATGAACACGCGCGCCGGCGGCGCGTTGTACCAAAGGAAGCCAAGCGAGGCGCCAAGCAGCGCGCCCAAGATGGTTGCGAGTTCGCCGACGCCAGCGACGTGCGGAATGCCGAGATACAGCGAATAGTCGACGCGGCCGACGAGATAGCAAATCACGCCGAACGTGCCCGCTGCGATCATCACCGGCACGATCGCCAAGCCATCGAGGCCGTCAGTCAGGTTCACCGCGTTGCCAAAGCCGACGATCACGATCATCGCGAAGATCGCATAGAACGCGAGCAGCTGAATGCCCCAGCCTTGAATGAACGGCAGCGCGACAGCCGTCAGCGGATCAGCGCCCCACAGAGCGTTCCAAAATCCAATGACATCGTGCGTTTGGCCTGGCGTCGTCGCGATCCACTCCGCCGACAACATCGCAATCGCTGCAACGGCGGCGATTGAGAACTCAAACAACAGGCGCAGCTTAGCTGACAATCCACCGTGGTGCTGCTTCGTGACCTTCGCGAAGTCATCAACGAACCCGATCGCGCCAAACCCAAGCGTCACGATCAGCACCGACCAAACATACGCGTTCTTCAGATCGGCCCAGAGCAAAGATGAAATGCCTAGACTGATCAGAATAATGAGCCCGCCCATAGTCGGCGTGCCCTTCTTGGTCAGCAGGTGGCCCGCAGGGCCGTCCTCACGGATCGGCTGGCCCTTGCCTTGCTTCTTGCGCAACCAAGCGATGAACGGCGCGCCGATAGCGAACGCCAAAATCATCGCCGTAAACATCGCGCCACCGGTGCGGAACGTGATGTAGTTGAACAGGTTGAAGAACTGCGAGCTGTCGCTGTACTGCGTCAGAAGCTCAAGCATTCTTATCCCCACTCAGCTGCTGCAGCGCAGCCACGACACGGCTCATCTTCGAACCGTTTGAACCCTTCACCAGAACGATGTCACCCGATTGAAGCGAACTCGCAATAATCGGAATCAGTGCGTCTGATGTTTCGGCATAGCCGCCGCGGCGCGACGCGGGAAGCGTCTCCATGAGTGCCGCCATGCGCGGGCCTGCCGCAAAGACAAGATCGATACCCGCTTGTTCGAGGGGTTGCTCGAGACCAGCGTGGTATGCGCGCTCGTCAGGTCCGAGTTCCAACATATCCCCAAGCGCGACGATGCGGCGCCCACCGGCGCCCGGCTGGCGCGCCGCGAGTGTAGCGATCGCTGCGGCCATCGACGCTGGATTGGCGTTGTAAGAATCATCCACAAGCATGAACGAGCCGAAAGACGCCGCGACCTGCTGCGCCACACCGCGTCCATCTACAGCGCGCAAATGTTCCAACGCATGCGCGGCTGCTTCAAGATCAGCGCCGACGACATCTGCAGCAGCCAGCGCCGCTACAGAGTTCAGCGCCCAGTGTGCGCCTTCGACGCCGACGCGATACTTGATGATGCGGCCGAGAATTTCCGCTTCCGCGTTTGAGCCAGTCGAGTCCATGTCCCAACGCAGCAAGCGCGCTTCGCAAACAGCGTCGCGGCCGAAGCGAACAAGATTAGCGCCATTGCGCTCCGCAGCTGCGATCAGGCGATCAGCATGCGGCGCTTCGTTCGGCACGATCGCGGAGCCGCCCGGCTCAAGTCCGGCGTAGATGTCGCCCTTCTCGTCAGCGACGGTTTCGAGCGAACCCAGATTTTCCACATGTGCAGGCGCGATTGTCGTGACGAGCGCAGCATGCGGCTTTACCAGTTGCGTCAGCGGCAAAATCTCGCCGCGATGGTTCATGCCAATCTCGAACACCGCGAACTGGCTTTCGCGCGGCATACGCGAGAGCGTGAGCGGCACGCCCCAGTGGTTGTTATAGCTCTTCACCGAACGATGCGTTTTTCCGCTGGCGGCCAAGCACATCGCCAACGCTTCCTTGGTCGATGTCTTGCCAACAGAGCCAGTTACAGCAATGCGCTTCGCCGGCGCGCGATCACGCGCCGCCTCACCAAGCTTGCGCAAGCCTTCCAGCACATCCGGCACCGCGAGCGCTGCACCTAAGCCTTCAACCTTGCGCGCATCCGAAATCAACGCTGCGCTCGCGCCCGAAACAAACGCCTGCGCCAAGAAATCATGCCCATCGCGGACATCTTTAAGCGCGACGAAGAAATCACCCGGCTCAAGCGAACGCGTATCGATGGAAACGCCATTCACCGACCATGACTCTGCGTTGATCAGCCGCCCGCCTGTCGCGGCTTGCGCTTCTTCCGCGGACCAAAGTTCGCTCGACATACTTCAGCTCCCCAGCGCAGCGCGCGCGACGTCTTGATCCGAGAACGGGTGCGTTACACCTTTGATGATCTGCCCCGTCTCGTGGCCCTTGCCCGCAATCATCAGAGCGTCGCCGGCCTTCAGCATCGCGACTGCTTCACGAATGGCCCGCGCACGATCGCCAACCTCAATCGCATTGGGCGCAGCTTTCAGAATTTGCGCGCGGATCGCAGCCGGATCTTCGCTACGCGGATTGTCGTCCGTGACAATCACCACATCGGCCTGCCGCGCAGCGATGGCGCCCATCTTCGGCCGCTTGTCGTTGTCGCGATCGCCGCCGCAGCCAAACACAGCAATGATGCGTCCCGGCGCATGCGGACGCGCAGCACGCAGCAACACGTCCAACCCATCGGGCGTGTGCGCGTAGTCAACAAACACGTGGCCACCGGTTTTACTTTGACCGACGTGCTCCATGCGACCCTTCACTGGACTCAGCTTCGCCATGCCGTCGAACACGGCGTCCGGCGTCTCACCCGTCGCCAGCGCCAGCGTCGCAGCGCACACGGCGTTCAGCGCCTGAAACTCACCGATCAGCGGCAATTCAACTTTGTGCTCTTTGCCGTTCCATAACAGCACCATCGTCTGGGCGTTCGGACGCGGCAGAATTTCCACGATCTTCAACGCATGCTCACGCGGCGCGCGCCAACCACAGAGCACGACATCGAGATCGCGCTCCTTCGCCCGACGCTCGAACGGATCGGCGTCAGCGGCGTCGGCATTGATGACGGCAGCCCCGCCCACCTTCACGAGATCCCAAAGTCGCAACTTCGCATCGCGATAACTCGCCATGTCGGCGTGATAGTCGAGGTGATCCTGCGTGAGGTTCGTGAAGGCGCCGGCGGCGAAAGTCACGCCATCGACGCGATGCTGTTCGAGGCCGTGGCTCGATGCTTCCATCGCAACGTGCGTGACGCCTTCATCGTAAAGCGTCTGCAAAGTTTGATGCACGGCCGCCGGATCAGGTGTGGTGTGGCCGAGTTCAATGATGCCCTTCGGGCCGATGGCGCCAAGCGTGCCCATGCTCGCGGCGCGCTTTCCCGCGTGCGTCCAGATCTGGCGGAGAAAATCGACGGTTGAGCTTTTGCCGTTCGTGCCCGTAACGGCGACGATAGTTGGCGAGCGGCGCGCAAAGAAACCTGAAGCGGCGTGCGCGAAGGCCGCGCGCGGCTCTTCATCGACAACATGCGCAATGCCCGGATCGAAACCGAGATCGTCGCCAGAGAGCACCGCAACCGCGCCGTTCGCCTTGGCTTGCGCCACAAAATCCCGCCCATGCGCAGCAACGCCTTTGAGTGCGGCGAAGAGAAAACCCGGCTTCACCTCGCGCGAGTCTGCGGTGAGCCCGGTAATATCAATCGCTCCGGCGCCCAAAGGGACGCCGTGGTCAAAGAGATCGCCGAGCTTCATTGTCTCTCCCTAGCGCGCGGGCCCGGCAGGCTCCACACGCAAACCGAGCATGGGAGCGATGCGCCGGAGCGTCCGCGCCACGACCGGCGCGGCCACCAAGCCACCCGTTTCGCCCGCGCCTGTATCATCAAGCGCTACGACAATCACGTAGCGCGGATCGTTAGCCGGAAATACGCCCGCGAAAGAGGAGAAATTGCGGCTTTCGTCATAGCCTTGCGCACCGCCGAGCCGTTCGGCGGTTCCAGTTTTCCCAGCGACGAGCAAACCCGGAACGTTCGCCGCGCGCCCCGTGCCGTCTGTGACCACGGCGCGAAGATACACCATCACCTGGCGCGTCACTTCGGGTGTGAATATCTGCGTGCGCTCGATCGCGGCGTCCGGCGCCAACGCCAGCATCGTCGGCGCAACGCGCGCGCCGTTGTTTGTGAACACGGTGTAGGCGCTCGCAAGCGAGACTTGGGTGGTCGCGAGGCCGTATCCGAAGCCAAGCCCGGCAACGTCGCGGCGTCCCTGCGCAGCCGGCGCGAGCGGCGCTTGGCGACGGCCAAGCTGCAATGTCGTCGGCGATGTCAGCCCTAGCCGCTCCAAATATGCGCGCTGGCGTGCGCCGCCGAGCCGAAGCGCAAGCCGCGCCGCGCCGACATTCGACGAACGCGCGAGAATATCGCGCAGCGTCGCGTAACCACTGATCGGCTCGTGATCCTGGATAACAGTGTTATCGACCTCAAGCGGTTGGCTGAGATCGAACAACTCGCCGGACGTCGCGAGATTTTCCTGCAGCGCCATCGCCACCGTGAACGGCTTAATGGTCGAGCCGAGTTCGTGAATATCGCCGGCGACACGATCGCGGCGCGCATCTTCGGTCGAACGGCCAATGCGATTGGGATCAAAGCTCGGCCAGGACGCCAGCGCCAAGGTTTCGCCGGTGCGGCCATCCAGCAGAATAGCAGCGCCGCCCGAGGCATGTGCCGCGCGCGCTGCAGCATCCAACTCGGTTTCCAACGCGTACTGCATGCGCACATCGATCGAGAGCCGAACCGCGCGCCCCTCTTGGCCCGCCGCGCGGATCTCTTCGTCCAAGCCAAGCTCGACGCCTGCCTGCGGATTGAGATCGATGCCGGTAAAGCCAATCACGTGGGCGCCAAGCGCGCCTTGCGGATAGTCGCGATGATGCTCCGCCTGCACGCCAATGCCACGTAGGCGCAGGGCGACGACGCGATCGCGCTGCTCTTCCGTCAGTCCGCGTTCGAGGAAGACAGTGGTTTGATCGATATTGTTGAGACGGCGCAGCAGCGGCTCGCGTTGCAGACCAGGAAAGTGCTGCATCAACGTGTCGGCAGTTTCGACGGCATTGCGCACATGCGCAGGCTCAGCCGTCAGGGCCCAGGCACGCACAGTTGTCGCGAGCAGCACACCATTGCGATCTACAATGTCAGCGCGCGGCAACGCGGTGGATGCGTTCGCGCTTTGTGATCGCGAGAGCGGGTCGCCGGAAAATGCCAGTTGCACGGAGCGCCCAGCGAGCAACAGCAGCACAGCGAAAATACTCAGCGCCAGAAAACGCACGCGATTGCGCGCGGGCGCAGCCTCAAGCGGCGCTTGTGGCAAACGCTCGTGCGAGAAAACACTATTGGGGCCGAGCGGCCTCACTCGCGGCCCTTCTGCTCTTGCGGCTGCGGCGCCGGCAGACGGCCGGCGATTTGGTTTTCCGGCAGCGCCGCGCTCTCGCTGCCGACGACATGGCCCAAGCGGTCTTCGTTCAATTGCTCGATGCGGGCCGGACTTTCTTGCTCAGCGATGTCAGCACGCAATTCGCGCACGCGCGCTTCACGCTCCGCGATCTCGCCATTCAAGCGATGCACCTCGCTTTCAGTGCGCGCAGCATCGCTCTTGGCGCGATAGAGCCCGACCGCCAGCACGACGATCAGCAAACCCGCCCCGATCTGCAGCCAGCGCTTTAGTGTAACTTTTCCCATTCGGCCTCCGCCCGCGGCGCGAGCGCCGGCGGTTCGAGTTCATCCCACGCCGGCGCATCGGTGCGCGTCGCCCAACGCAAGCTTGCAGAGCGCGCACGCGGATTGACAGCTGTCTCGGCATCACTGGAAACCGTCGCGCGCTTGCGATCAATTGCGAAACTCGGCGCGCGCTCCGGCGGCAAGTCCGGCGCGAAGCGTGAGCCACGCCCCTGCGCATCGGCGCGTTCGGTGATGAAGTGCTTCACCATGCGATCTTCGAGCGAGTGAAACGAAACCACCGCGAGCCGCCCGCCGGGCTTCAGCGAGCGCTCCGCCGCCGAGAGCCCGCGCGCGAGTTCACCGAGCTCATCATTCACCAGCATCCGCAACGCTTGAAACGTCTTCGTCGCCGGATGGGTGCGCGCGCCCCTGCGGCCACCGACTGAATCCTCAACCAATTTCGCGAACGGCAACGTCCGCGTAATCGGCGCAGCGGCGCGCGCTTGCACGATCGCGCGGGCGATGCGGCGGCTGTCATCGTCCTCGCCATAGCGATAGATCAGATCGGCGAGCGCGCCTTCGCTGAGCCGGTTCACGGCGTCAGCGGCACTCAGGCCATCCTTTTCCATCCGCATGTCCAATTCGGCGTCCTGCTGAAACGAGAAGCCGCGCTCGGCTTCGTCGAGCTGGAAGGACGACACGCCGAGATCGAACACGACGCCGTCCACCAATTCCTCAGCGGCTAGATCGCCAAACCGGCCTTGATGAAGCGTGAATTTACCTTTGGCTGACTCTGAAAGCTCAGCGCCCCGCGCTATGGCATCTGGGTCACGGTCGAAGGCGATTACCCGGCAATTGGCGCGCGCCAGCATTTCGCGGGAATAGCCACCCCCGCCGAAGGTCGCGTCGATGAAAAGCCCGCCCTCCGTCAGCGCCAGCGCTTCCATGGCTTCAGCAAGCAGAACGGGCGCGTGGGACATGGTGTGTTTTGCCACGATTCACCGGCTGCCGCCGGAGAGAATCAGATAGTTCTCACCCGAAATGAGCAGGACGTAACGATGACCCTAATACCGCTCGCCGGCGCGATGGCGCCGTCGCAGACCGCGATCATAGCGCCCTCACCGCGCGCCAAGGGCGCAAAGCCGGAAGAGATCTACCGGGCCTGGCTCGAAATCGCTGAACAGCGCATCTCAGCCGAGCAAGTCCTGATCGGCGGCCACATGGTCCAGCCAGCGGAAGCGGCGTCGACCACCAATGGCGCGTTGTCCTCAGTGCTCGGCTTTTTCGATACGCTGGCCGAACAAGTGTTCACGCGCTTGACCGATGTTGGCGAACTTTCCAACTACATGGCCGGCGACGCCCGCCGCTGGCGCGATCTCCTGCGCGCGCTCCGCCAACGCAGCGCCGCCGCCAAGGACGCGCCGCGCTACCATCAGCTGACGCGTGCGCTTGCGGCGGCTGAGTTTGTCGCCTCCGAACCGATCGGCAACATCGAGCGCGAGGAATTCGCGCTGACGGACATCGGCGCCGATCTCGACGACAAGCGCCTTTCCGCAGAAGTCAGCGCGAACTTCATGACGCGCCTCGCCGCACCGAAAGCGACGCCGAACGTCGCCGTCGTGCTGCGCGACGTCAATGGCGATGTCTGCGGCGAAGCCGTGTTCACAGCGCCGATGGCGGAAGCCAAAGGCGAGCTCAACGAACTCTTCACAGCAACGCTTGCCGCGAGCCGCGAAATCGCCAATGTGGAAATGAGCCTAACCCGGCGCGCTGTAGGGTAACTGGAAGCGACGGCGCGCGGCGCCTAGATGGATCGGATGACCGATCTCTCCGCTTTCCCGATCACCAAACGTTGGCCACCCAAGTATCCAGATCGCATCCAGCTCTATTCGCTGACCACACCGAATGGCGTGAAGATCTCGATCGCGCTTGAAGAGATGGGACTGCCGTACGAGCCGCACTACGTCGACTTCGGCAAAGACGATCAGAAGACGCCTGAATTCCGGTCACTGAATCCCTGCGCAAAGATTCCAGCGATCATCGATCCGAATGGCCCAGGCGGAAAAACACTACCGCTCTTCGAGTCCGGCGCGATCCTACTCTACCTCGCGGAGAAGAGCGGCAAGTTGCTGTCGAGCGATCCAGCACTCCGCTACGAAGGCATTCAGTGGCTCTTCTTCCAAACCTCAGGCGTCGGTCCGATCTTCGGCCAAGTGGGCTACTTCCATAAATTCGCGGGCCGCGAGATCGAAGATAAGCGCCCGCTCGAACGCTATCGCGACGAGACCAAGCGTCTCCTCAAAGTCGTCGATGACCGCCTCGAAGGCCGCGAATGGATCATGGGCGACGCGTTCACCATCGCCGACATCGCCATGATCGGCCCCGTCCGCAATCTCATCGGCTTCTACGGCGCACGCGATCTGGTCGAGTTCGACAAGCTCGCAAACGTCCCGGCGTGGTTGGATCGCGCGCTAGCGCGGCCAGCCGTGAAACGCGGCGTCACGATCCCGGCGAAGCCGACCTAACCCGGCGGTGTCGATGGCCAGCGTACGGTCATGATCAGCGACTCTTCTTCGGACCGGTACGAGTGCGCGATGTCAGGGCCGAACATCACATAGTCTCCTTCGTTGTGCAGCAGCACTTGCTGCTCCGGAAACAGCAACACGAAGCGGCCGCGTATGAGAATGTTCAGCGTGCGCACCGGATTTGGCGGCGCCCATTCCGGCCGCGTCTCACCTTTCGCGTGAACGGCCCACTTCATCTCTACATCTGAGGTGCGCAGCGGATTGTCTTCGCACGGCATGAAATGTCCGACGAACCAGCCTCTCGAACTCGTGGCTGGATCGCCTGCGTTTCCAAACACTGGGCTCATGCGTCTCTCGTCCTGATAAAAATGCCAGTCGGCCTATAAGCCGGGTTCTGTACCGCTTGCGCGGTGACGACCATTCCTCTGGACCATGCGTCGCCGCATGGTTCTCGCGACCAACCCGGACACGACGCGCGGATGCGCGTGAGCCGAAGCTCATGTGTCCCTATTCGGTCTTGCTCCCGGCGGGGCTTGCCATGCCGCCTTCCTTACGGTCGGCGCGGTGGTCTCTTACACCACCGTTTCACCCTTACCTTCGAACCGAAGTCCTCCGGCGGTCTGTTCTCTGTGGCGCTATCCCTAGAATTGCTTCCGGCGGGCGTTACCCGCCGCCGTATCCGCGTGGAGCCCGGACTTTCCTCGAACGCTTGCGCGCCCGCGGCCGTCCAGCCGACTGGCGCGCGCCTTGTAGCGTGAGAGCTACCAATCCACCAGCGTATCTTCGCCGCCGAACGCGGCTGGCATTTTGGAGTAGTGCGGGAGTTCATCGCGCACCGGCGCCAATGCTTCGCGACAATGCATGTGAAATTCCGGCTTGAAGCCAGGCAACAACGTGCCGTTGACGCCACGCATTTTGATCCGCGGAAGATCGGCATAGAGCCGCGTTCCGCAGGCGGCGCACGAAATACGCTGCGTGCGTTTGAGCGCGAAGCTAACGGTTGCGCCTTCTACACTCACGGCGTCGGCTGGATAGACCGCCTCCAGCGCATAGCCGCCGCCAAGCATCTGGCGGCAGTCGCCGCAGTGACAATAGAATTGCGAGATCGCCTCGCCCTTGATCGTCATGGTCGCGGCGCCGCACGGACAGCTGACGGTTTGATCGGTCATCGAAGGCGATCCACTTATTTGCGTGAGCTCGCATGTAGCGCGCCCGCGCCAAGAGGGAATGTTGCTACTTGATCATCCGAGCGACCGCGATCAGCAGGCGGCGCGTCTCTTCGTCGAGAGTGCCGCTGAGATCGGATGGCCGGAAGCGGCGTTGGAACGCGATTAGCGATTCCTTTGTCGCCTCATCCATGTAGCCAGTTTGGGTCACCGGATAGCCGATATACGCCAGCTGCTGTTGCACTTCTGAGGTTGGATCGTCTGAACTGAGTTGCACCGCGACGTGCTCGGGCCAGATCGAAACGCCCGCCTCCGCAAGCCGCTTCCATGGAAACTTCTCGCCGGGATCAGCTTTGCGCGCCGGCGCAATGTCGGAATGGGCGACGACGCGTTTTGGATTCAACTCAGGCCAGCGTCCCAGGATGTCTTGCAACAGCGCGATCACGCCATCGATCTGCGCGTCCGGAAAGTCAGGCAGTTGGAAGTCGTGCCCGCCATTGACGATCTCGATGCCGATGGCGCGCGCATTCACTTCGCCATCACCTTCCCACATCGACACGCCCGCGTGCCAAGCGCGGTGCTCTTCCGGCACGAGCGAATAAATTTGCCCTGCTTCATCGACAACGTAATGCGCGCTGACTTTCGGCAACGGCGCATCTGTCTGCACGTCCTCGCTCTGCCACGGCCCAGGATAGCTGCCAGCAACAGGCGCCGGATCGGTCAAACGCGCGAGCGCGGTCTCGGCGTCCTGCATGCCCGTATAATGCAGCACGACAAGATCGACCGGGCGCGTGCGCGCATCGAAGTTCGGAGATGGTTTTTGGATGTAACGAGTCACGCGCCGACTATAGGCGCGTTATTTCCGCTTGGCTGCGGTTTCAACGACCCAGCCTTGCGGCGTGCGATGCGCGTCGAGGACAACCGGGCCAGTCGCGGCCGCAGCGCGGCGGCGCGGCCAGATGCGCATGGCTAACGCCGCGCCTGCGATCATCACGCCAACGACGAGCGCTGCAGCGAACGCGAACACGAAAGCAAGCGCCGCCCCAATCGCCAACGCCAGGAGCCCAGCCGCGCGCGCAAAAGCGCTCAAAGCGGCGGATCCAAAATCGGCGGCGTTCGCAGTCATGGGCGGACTTCTCCTCGGGACGAATATGGAGGCAAAACGTCCGTGATCAATGCGGCGCCCTTGCGGCGCGTTCCTGCCTTCGACGGCCGCGCGATCATTTCGCGTTGACGCTGAGTTCTTCGCGTATTTTGGCGTAAGCGGCGTTGATGGCGGCCGTTTTCTCGCGCGCGATTTCCACAAACTCCGGTGGCGCGCCGCGTTGCGTCATCCGGTCGGGATGGTTTTCGGCTGCCGCACGACGCCATGCGTGACGCACCTCTTCCATCGTCGCGCCGGGTAACAGGCCGAGGATTGCGTACGGATCGCCGGCGTCGGGGCCAAGGTTGGTCGCCTTGATGCGGCGGAATTCGGTGTCGCTAAAACCAAAATGGTGCGCGACTTCAGCGAGATACTTGAGCTCTGACTCGGTGACGACGCCGTCGGCGAGCGCGATGTGAAAGAGCCCGTCGAGCACGTCCTCGAGCAAGCAGGGCCGCGCCCGATACTTCCGGCCAATCTGCTTGGCGTAGGAATCAAATCCTAGAACGGTCTGCTTCGCGAGTGAGAAGGCACGGCGGAAGTGAACTTCCTCCCCTGGCGGGGGCCGGAATACCTGCGCCGCGGCGCGCAACTCATCCTCTGTCACCTCGCCGTCGGCTTTCGCCATTTTTGCGGCTAGGCCGATGACTGCGGCGGTGAATCCCACGTCATTCGGGCGCGGGGCGCATTCTTCGTTGAATTCGGGTGGCTCGGCCTCCGGATCGAAGGCGCGTGCGGCCAATTCGACGATGCGAGACCAGACGGACATGTCGGCATTATCGCCGCTGGCGTGCCTTTGCGCCACCCCGGTGCGACGGACATGAAACCGCAGACGCCCAGCGGTGTTTATCGCTCATGACAATGTTCCAACGCCCCCTTCGCGCCGCATTGCTCGCCGCCGCGTGCATCTTGGCCCCTCAAGCCGCGATCGCGCAAAACGCCGATCGCTTCCTCATCGCCGAAGTGCAAACGCCGAACCCGGAAGGCGACGTTCTCGATGTCGCCGCCGCGACCGGACAATTCACGCACTTCCTCGCAGCGGTCCAAGCCGCCGGCTATGAAGACACCCTGCGCGGCGAAGGCCCGTTCACAATCTTCGCGCCGACCGACGAGGCGTTCCGTCAAATGGATCAAGCCGAAGTTGCGCGTCTAATGCAGCCGCAACACCGCGACGAACTCTTGGCGCTGCTCGCCTATCACGTGGTGGCGGAAAACGTGACGACTGAGAGCGTAGGCCATCGCACGACCCATCCGGAGGCAGCCAACGGCTATCGGATCACCGTCGATGGCCGCGACGGCCTGCGTGTCAACGATGAGCTGGTGGTGATGCCAGACATCAACGCTTCAAACGGCACCATCCAAGGCATCAATCACGTGCTGTCGCCGCCAGTGCTCGTCGCGGACGCTAGCACAGCCAACACAGGCCGCTAAAGCTCAACCAATTCTAGAAAGCCATTCGCCGCTGCCATCGCAGCGGCGAATTAGCGTTGGGCGCTCACCCGCCAGATCACGTTGCCGACGTCATCAGCAACCAAGAGCGCACCAGCACGATCAAACACCACGCCAACTGGCCGTCCGCGCGCATTGCCTTCTTCATCGAGGAAGCCCGTCAGGACATCCTGCGGCTCGCCATTCGGTTGCCCGTTCGCGAACGGCACGTAGATCACCTTGTAGCCGCTCGGCTCCGCCCGATTCCAAGATCCGTGTTGACCAACGAAGGCGCCGCCGCGATAGCGCGCGCCCAGCGCGTCACCGCGATTGAATACGAGCCCAAGCGAAGCCGTGTGCGAACCAAGTGCGAAGTCAGGCGAGGTCGCGGCCTGCAAACGCACGTTTGCCGGAATAGCGATCCGCTCATCGCGATGCGTGCCGTAATAATAATACGGCCAACCGTAGAAAGCGCCGTCCCGCACGCTCGTCATATAGTCTGGCACCAAATCGTTGCCGATCTCGTCGCGCTCGTTGACCACCGTCCACAGCGCTCCACCGCCCGGCGCCCAATCCATGCCGTTCGGATTGCGCAGACCGCTGGCGAACGCCCGATGCGATCCGTCCGCGATATTGATCTCCCAAATCGCCGCGCGTCCCTCCTCAACCGCCATGCCGTTCTCGCCGACATTGCTGTTCGATCCGACGGTCGCGTAAAGATGGGCGCCGTCTGGACTTGCGATGATGTTTTTGGTCCAGTGGTGATTGCGCGTACCTGCAGGCAAATCAACGAGGCGCGTTGGTTGAGCGCTGATCTCGGTCTGCCCAGTGCGATATGGAAAGCTCACAACCGCATCGGTGTTGGCGACGTAGAGCGTGTCACCCACCAGCGCCATGCCGAACGGCGAGTGCAGATTTTGCAAGAACACGGTGCGCGTTTCAGCGACACCGTCGCCATCTCCATCACGAAGCAACGTGATGCGATCGGCACTCGGCGCCGTCGCGCCAGCACTGCGCATCGCGAGGCGCATGAAGAAAGCGCGGATGCCGCGCTGTTCGTCGGGTCGATTGGCCGGCGCGTTACTTTCCGCGACCAGCACATCACCGTTCGGCAGCACATAAAGCCAGCGCGGGTGATCCAACCCGTTTGCAAACGCAGCGACGTTCAGTCCTTGCGCCGGCGTCGGCGCTTCGCCTTCAGTCCAGCCTTCAGCAGGCGCGATGTTCACGTGCGGGATGGTTTGGCGGTGCGGCTCCGGCAAGGTCGGGTCAGCGCCGTAGCCCTGCTCGATCGGTAAGCTTGGACCTGCGCTGCAGGCGACGAGAGCGAGCGAGGCCGCGGCGAGCGCGCACGACCGGAGAACTGAGCTTTGCATGCGCGCTAACGCGCGCGCGGGCTACCGCGTTCCGAGGCCGCGTACGAAATCAGGCCTGCGGCGGCGGCGGCGCTCCACGCAACGTCGCGACTTCAGCGCGAAGCGCACGCACTTCATCAAGAATGCGCTGCTGAACGACAGCGGCGTCCTCCTGCGCTTCCTGAATTTCCACGACGTCTTCCTGCACTTCTTCGATTTCGTCTTTGATCTCTTCCTGCGGCGCTGCCTGCACCGCCTCGACGATAACGCCAATGAAGAGGTTCAACACAGCGAACGCCGCGATGATCGTGAAGCCGATGACGAACACCCACGCATAGGGATTGTGTCCCTGCAGACGCGCGATCGTGTCACCCCAACCGTCGAACTGAGAGAGCGCGAACAACGAAATCAACGACGCGCCCAAATCATGGAAGCCGGGATCGGAGTGAAACAGCGTAGTGCCCATGACGGCGGCGATGTAGAAAACCACCGACAGGATCGCGAACGACGCGAGAATACCAGGCATCGCGCCGAACAGAGCTTCGACGACGCGCCGCATCTGCGGCACAGCGCTTACAAGACGGAACACCCGCACAACGCGCAGCGTCCGCAATGCGGAGATCGCCGGGCTAACGGCGATGTAGCTCAAGCCGACGACGATCACGTCAAAGACGTTCCAGCCATTTTTGAAATACTTGCGCGGACCTTGCGCCAGGAACTCGAACACGAGTTCGCCAGTGAAGATGAAAAGGAAGTACGTGTTCCACTCTTCGATCTTGGCGTGCCATGGACCGGCTTCACCTACATGCGCGTCGTAACCGAGGATCGCAGCATTCGCGATGATGCAGGCGAGAATGAACGTGTCCCAGAGCCAGTTGCGGGTCAGCCAACGAAAGAGCGGAAGGCCTTCGCGGCTCTTTGCTTTTGCTTTTGATTTTGGTTTGCGCGGCGCGCCCGCTGCTGCGGTTGTGTTGGCCATCGTCCCCTCCACACCGGCAGTCCGCGCGGCGAAGCGCGGAAACTAGCGTGATGAAAGCGACGATGGAACGGCGCGCGTTCTAATCTGCAGGCGTCGTGGAATTGCGGCCCGCATCTGCAACAATCTTTGAGATCGGTTCCATTTTCGGCGGGGCGGAGCGCGCCGGCTGATTGATCGAGGCGTAGTGGCGGTCGCGAAGGAATGTCGGGAAGACACGCCGTAGCGCCGCGACCCAGCCAGCTTGAGTATGCTTTGTCGTCATTTCATTCGCGTCCTCTGACGCGTTGGCGGGGGCTGATTTGATCGGGAGGCGATCGCTCCCAGACACCGACAAGTAAATGATAGATCACCCACAAACGAAGTCCAGTGTCATGGCGAAATTTTTACTACGTCCCGTCTGACGCTATACTGTCGATTGTTGTCACATGGCCCAAGTGTTGCTTAATCGGCGGAAGACATATGCTTACAAAACGCAACATAATACCCACTAGGGAACAAATCCGTACGATACTCATTGTTGTCATTGGAACCCGCGCTGCATGAGGACGCATGAGCGAGCTGACACGACCGGAGCGACTTCAAATTATGCTCACGCCCGATGAACTTCGGGCACTGGATGATTGGCGCTTCAAGACTCGGATGCCGAGCAGAGCGGCGGCTGTCCGCGAGTTGCTAAAGCGCGGCCTTTCCGCCGAAGGCTTCGAAATCGCGGAGTCAGGTCAAAAGTCAGAGGATTTCGGCGTCACGCATGGCAACGCCGATTCACGGCGTGCGCGTAAGTCAGACAGCGCCGAGGGTTAGCCGAGCGGGATCGAGGCCTGCGACAGCGCGGCGGTGTCCGTTTCGTGCAGCATCGCAGTCTGTTGCACTTGCTCGGCGCGCGCTTGTTCGGTCAGCATGTTCAGAATGAAGCCCTGAACGCGGTACGTGCGCCCGCCCCAGTGACGGCCTGGCACATTCCACACGCGCACTTCCGACCAATCGCCCGCTTCCGACACATCCATGATCGGGACGTCACGCGTGATCTCGCCGCCGTTCAGCCAGTTGGCGTGATCGACGATGACGAGACGCGGGGAAACTTGTTCTTTCACAACGGCCACGTGGCCACGCGCGTTCGTGTTGTAACCGTGGAGCACCATGACAGCGCCTTCGGTCGGCGCTTCAGCGGTTTCGTAGCGGCCTTGCGCTTGAACCCACCAGGTATTGGCGTTGCCATAGATCTCAACGCCAGACTCGCGGCGCGCAAAAGGAACGCATTGCAGCCGCGACCGGTAATTGGTCACGCGTGCGATGGGCTCATACGCTTCGTCCGGCGCGCGCTCAAAAGAGCTCGGCGCCAGCACTGCGTGTTCTGATGGCCCCTCGGTCACCGTTGGGTCGATCGCGAGATCGAGTGACAACGGCGTCAGCGCTTCCGCTTCAGACGGTAGGCCGGCAAAGCCGGTCACCGCAGCGGCCGCTACGAGGAGCGCGCGAGAATCAAACATGCTCTCATCGAGCCTAGACGAGCTTCTGCCCCAATGTGGGACATAAAAAGCCCCCTCGAGGTTAAGAAAAACCTAAACGCTCAGCTGAAGAAATGGAAAGGTGAGTGTTCGTATGGTAAACGAACTACGTGAAGACTAGATCTTGTTCTAGTTGTTCGCCCTAGACGTTAACTTTAGTCTTGCCGCGTTATCAATAAAGCTTAACGCGGGAACTTTCAGCTCATCGCCGCCTGCAATTGGAAGGGATGGATAAAGCCATCCGCGCGGTAAACCCGCGCGCCCCAATGGCCTCCTGGGATGTGCCAGACCCTGACCTCGGTCCAATCGTTGTTAGGCGAAACGTCCATCACAGGCACGCCGCGGCTGATCTCGCCGCCATTGAGCCAATTGGCTTGGTCGACCCGGATCACCCGGTCTGAATCGATGTGAGTGACCACGGCCACGTGCCCGCGGGCGGTAGTATTATAGCCGTGCAGAACAAAAACCGACCCGAAAGCCGGGATGTTGGACCGCGGATACCGTCCGGCCGCTTGGTCCCACCAAGTATTGGCGTTGCCGAAGATCTCAACGCCTGAGGCTTCTCTGGCAAACGGCACGCACTGAAGGTTTGCAGCGTAGTCAGTCACCCGAGCGTCTTCGCCGTCGAAGTCGGGCGAACGCTCGACCGCCGACGGCGGCCGGCCGTACCCGCCTGCCGAGATCGGCGCAGGCGTCGTCGCGCACGCGGCTAACGCCGCCAGCATCAACCCAAGGCACAAAGCCCGGGCTGGACCGATGTTCAGACATCCCGCCATTGCGGAGTCGATCCTAATCCAAGCTGGTTGGCATCCCGTGAATGGGACCAGCCGCCGCATGCGGTATTATAAGCCGCTGAGCGTGCCCGCTTGACCCCGGCGGCCAAACCGCGCCACCGAAAGGGGTGCCCGAAAAGCATCCCCGCCTCATCGCCCGCCCCTGCTTTCAGCAGGATCTCCGGTTCGTGCAGCTGATCTACGGGCACGCGGTCGAGACCGGCACGGGCACCTTCGAGATCGCGCCACCCTCGCTCGAGGAAATGACCGCCCGCTGGTCCAACATCGTCGATCGCGGCTGGCCGTTTATGGTCGCCTCGCCGCCCGAAGACATGAGCCGCGTCCTCGCCTTCGCCTACGCCACTCAATATCGCGACCGCGCGGCGTACGAAAAAACCTTCGAAGTCTCGGTTTATGCGGCGCACACGTCAGCGCGCATGGGCGCCGGCTCGGTGGCGCTTGCTGAAGTGTTAACGAGCTTGCGCACGGATGGCGCGCGCGAAGCCCTCGCTTTCATTGGCGATAGTTACAACGCGCCTTCGATCGGACTGCACCGCAAACTCGGCTTCAAACACGTCGGCACGCTCAAAGATGTAGGCGAGAAGTTCGGCAAGTTGCTCGACGTCATCGTGATGCAGCGCACACTGACGACCGTAAAAGCGCCGGGCGAAGCAACGGAAACCTAACAAACAGCGCCGTTCGCATTCGCACACTGCTAATCAACTGCTGTTTGCGCCCACACAGCTTAGCGATTCAGTAACCTTACTTACGTGATCCTCATGTCAATGGGAGGTAGATCGCGATGCTCTTACGCAAGCTCGTGGTCGTTGGGTTGGTCGGGTTCGTAAGTTTCGCAGCCAATATCGCAACCGCCGAAGATGCGGTCGGTCCTGGGTCCAATAGTTACGCCATTGATGGCGTGGATTTCGCTGATCCCAGCCAAGCACTTTCAAGTCGCGTCCAACTCAGCTCGAGCGAACGCACTAATCGATTCAGCAGTCTCGCTCCGTCTGAGCCAGCTTACAGCGGACGCAGCAACCAACGTGGTTACGAGTTCGAATTCGTCGGGCCCGGCATGTCCGGCCTCAACGTATCGTTCGCGCAGCGCGGCGGCCTCGGCTTTAACGATCAGGGCGATGTTGAACGGCAAAGCCGGGCATCAGAACTGCGCCTCGGTCGCGGTCTCGATGTCGAACGCAGCCGTCCTTCCGCTGAACCAACTTGGTACTTCTTCGCGGCTTCAGAAGACGAAGCGCTGACTTGGCGCCCGGGCGCCCGCAGCGATTTCGGCAGCTCCGGCGGCCCCTCTTTCGGTCTGCAGGACCGGGTTGAGATCGGCGACATGCAAGCCGGCATCACTTACGAGCGTTACGGCGTCCAGGCCTCTTTGGCCTATGTCGAGCGCGAATTCACGGTCGTGAGCGGCGCTCAGTCCTTTACGCGGGACGACAGCTTCGCCGGTTTAACCATCACGATGCGGCACTGAACTGGCTCCGGGCGGGGGAAACATTCCCGCCCGGACCAACAAACACTTAACAGCGCGCGGAACATGTGGCAGCCAATATGCATTGCTGCTTCGGTTAGACACTTCGAGGCTGTGATGGGTGGATTGGTGAATAACCGTACGGCACTGCTCGCAGGCGGGGCGCTGATTGCAGCGCTCTTCGGCGCGTCCGTCGCTGCGGCTCAAGAGGCCCCCACCCCGGCTCCAGATCGCCACGCCGCCACTGAGGCCGGCCAAGTCGATTTCACCGACACGCAAACGGTGCTGCGCCGCTCGAACATTTCAGTCCGCAGCGACGTTAATCAGCGCTTCGGCACCCCCACGGCCACGCAAGAAACCACTCAAGGCCCACGTCGGGTTGAAGTGGAATTTGCAGCCGGCGACGGCAACCTCGACGTTTCCTTTGCACAGCGCGCTTCGCTTGGCGCAAACGCCGATGGCAACATTGATCGCGCCGGCCGCGGCTCAGAGGTCCGCATCGGCCGTGGCCTCATCGCCCAAGACAACGACAACAACCAACAGCCGTCCACGTACATGTTCGTGGCGTCCGACAACGAGGCGCTGACCTGGCAGCCAGGCCAACGCAGCGAACTCGGCGGCCAGGGCCCGTCCCTGCAGCTGCAAGATCGCGTGCAAGTCGGCGATATGTCCGTTGGCGTCACCTACGAGCGTAACGGCGTGCAAGCTTCGCTCGCCTACGTCGAACGCGAAGAGGCTACGACCGTCGGCACGCAGACATTCAATCAAAATGAGAGCTTCACCGGCCTCACCGTCACAATGCGTCGGTAAACGCGCACGGTCCTTGCAGATGCAACGACATGACGACGCTCCGCCAACAACTCATGATGAAGCGCACGCTGCGCAACCTCCGCACGTGGGCGCCGCCAATTTCGATCGGCGTGATCATCGGCGTGCTCGCATACTTCGCGGCTGAGAAACTCACCGATAGGCCTGAGCACGTTGCCGCGGTGCATGTCTCGTCACAGACGGTCCAGCACGTAGAGACGCAGCGCTTGACGCACGCGACCACCTTCCAACGCGTTCGGCGCGAGCCCGTCATTACCACGAGCTACCGCTCAGCCCCGTTCAGGAATTGCTCTGAGGCGCGCGCCGCTGGCGCTGCGCCCGTCTATGAAGGCCAGCCTGGTTACGACGAGCATCTTGATGGCGACGACGACGGGATTGGCTGCGAGCCCTATCATCATTAGCTGAAACGCTAGACCTTCGCCCCCGCTCCCGGCATTGTCCCGGCGCTGAGGGTTGAAGCGTGGGCGCAGGAAAAATAACCACCATCGTTGCAGTCGACGTCGACGGCTTTTCGGCCATGGCCGAGGCCGACGAAGCCGGCGCGATCGCCGCCGTCGCGCGCTTGGGCGAACGTTGCGCTAAGATCGCCTCTGAACACGGTGGTCGGATCTTCAACACCTCCGGCGACGCCGTGATGATGGAGTATTCGAGCGCGTTCGGAGCCATTCACGCTGCGCTCGATCTCGCAGCCGTATCCGATCCACCGATCCGCGTCGCTGTGCATACGGGCGAAGTTTCGCCGATGCCGACAGGCGATCTGCTGGGCCATGGCGTAAGCATCGCCGGACGACTGCAAAGGCATGCCCGGCCAGGCGTCGTGATTGTTTCCGACGAGACGCGTAAAGCGCTGCGCGGACCGCTGGTTGATAAACTCACGCCGAAAGGCTCAATCAAACTCGAAAAGATGGACGAGAGTATCGCCATCTACGAACTCACTAATGATGCAACCGCGGGCGTGAGACGGCCGTGGACTCGCAAGCAACTCATGATCGCCGGCGGCGTAGCGGCTCTGGCCGCAGTCCTGGTGGCGGTGTTTGCCTGGCCGCTCTTTACGCGTGAACCGCAACCCCGCGTCGCGGTGCTCTCCCTCTCGGCTCCGAACGGGGAGTTGCAAGGCATCGCCGAAGGCGTGGCCGAGGACGCCAACACGGCGCTACGCGCCTCTGGCATCGATACGCTGGCGCGCGAAGGCGCGCAGAGCGATACCCCGCGCGAGCAACTCTTGGATCGCGCGCGCGCATCGGGAGCGCCATTCGCATTGGAAGGCGCGGTTGAGCGCGCCGATCGCACTGTGCGCATTACTGTGTCCGTGGCGCGCACCGCGGATCGCGCATCGCTCTGGTCAGAGGTAATCGAGGGACCGGTGGAGTCTTCGCCCGCGCTCCGCCAGCGAGCTGCGGCGCACGGCGTCAGCGCCATCTCTTGCGCCCTGCGCGCGGGCGGAACAGCATCTGCGGATACATACGCGCTCCTCCTCGCCGCTTGCACGCGCCGCGAAGATCGTGACGCGCGCGCACAAAATCGAGAAGCGCTATCGCAGGTCGTTGCGCAGGCGCCGGACATGGCATTGGCGCGGGCGTTGCTGGCCGCCGAAACGGCAGCGCTGCTCGAAACCGCTTCCGAACCGCAACGTCAGCAATTGCGCGCCGAAGTGCACGACAATGCCGAGCGGGCGTTGCGCCAGGATAGCAGCCTCGGTGAAGCTTATATGGCGCTCGCACGCATTGAGCCGCGCCGACGTTGGGATGCTCGCGAGCGCACACTTCAGCGCGGCGTTGAGCAAGACGAACGCAACAGCGCGGTGAGCTCCGAATACGCGACGCTGCTTTTTGAGGTCGGCCGCTTTGATGACGCGCTCGCCTACGCGCGCAATGCCAGTACGCTCGATCCACTCTCGCTCGCCAAGCGCGCGACCATCGGAACGATCGTGCTGCAAAGCGGCGACGTGGAAAGCGCGCGCGATATAGCGGGCGAACTTGACGAAGCTTGGCCCGGCGAACCGAGCCTATGGTTGTTACACTTGAAGCTCGCGTTTTGGGGCGGCGCTTATGACGACGCGCTGACCTTGATCAACGCGCCTGCCTCGCAGATCCGCTCGACGCGCGCGCGTCAATGTTGGCGCTACGCCGCCGATGCTATGCGCGCTGCGCCAAATACGATCGCGCGCGCTGGCGCGGTGCGCCAAGTTGTCGATTGCAGCAACAGCGGGGACCTGCCGACGGCGCAGGCGCTGATGGAATACTCGCAACTGGGCATGCTCGATGAAGCTTTCGCACTGGCGCGCGAACGTTTCGGCGACGAACAGCGCGGCGGCGAAGACGTGCTCTTCGGCGACGCCACCCGACCGATGCGCGCCGACGCGCGCTTCATGCCGCTGATGCGCGATCTGGGTTTACTGGGTTACTGGCGCTTGAGCGGCCACTGGCCGGATTTCTGCCACGACCCAGGCCTGCCCTATCGCTGCCAAGCCGAAGCTCAGCGCCTGCAGTGACCTATCCACAGCCGGGGTGACCTAGCCCGCTTACCCCCGGCCTGAATCGCTGCATGGTCCGCGACCGGGCTGGCAACCAATCCTTAACGAGACTCAGCCCCAGATACGCCAGATATGGTGGCAATGCGCCGCCAAAACCCCTAAATCTAGGGTTACGTTCTGGCTTCGAAAGGGAGTTTGCGGATGGCTGGCGATAACGGGGGCAAGGCTTTGACGGGCCTCCGAACTCCTTCGATTGGCTACAAGCCGTTCCGGTACCCCTGGGCGTACGAGTTCTGGCGTCGCCAGCAGCAAGTTCACTGGATGCCGGAAGAAGTGCCGCTCGGCGAGGACGTGAAAGATTGGGCCTCCAAGCTCAACGATGGCGAACGCAATTTGCTGACGCAGATTTTCCGCTTCTTCACGCAGTCCGACATCGAGGTGAACGACAATTACATGGAGCGCTATTCGCGCGTGTTCAAGCCGACCGAGATCAAGATGATGCTCGCGTCGTTCTCGAACATCGAGACGATCCACGTCGCCGCGTATGCGCTGCTGCTCGAAACCATCGGCATGCCGGAAAGCGAATTCGCCGCTTTCTACGATTACCAAGCGATGCGCGATAAGCACGACTACATGGGCAAGTTCGGCGTCGAGAGCGATGCTGACATCTTGCGCACGGTCGCAATGTTCGGCGCGTTCACCGAGGGCCTGCAGCTTTTTGCGTCGTTCGCGATGCTGATGAACTTCCCGCGCTTCAACAAGATGAAGGGCATGGGTCAGATCGTGACGTGGTCGGTGCGCGACGAGAGCTTGCACTGCGAAGGCATGATCAAGCTCTTCCATGCGTATGCGAAAGAGACCAACGCGCTGACGCAAGAGGTGAAGGACGACATCACCGAATGCTGCCGCACCGTTGTTTCGATGGAAGACAAGTTCATCGACCTGGCGTTCGAGATGGGCCCGGTTCAGGGCATGACGCCGGACGATATCAAGCAATACATTCGCTACATCGCCGATTGGCGTTTGGGGCAGCTTGGTTTGCCGAAAATCTATGGCGTCACCGAGCACCCGATTCCGTGGCTGACCTCGATCCTCAACGGTGTCGAGCACGCCAACTTCTTCGAAGCGCGCGCGACCGAATATTCCAAGGCCGCCACCAAGGGCGATTGGCACGGCGATACTGGCGTGTGGTCGAATTTCGAGCAGATGATGGAAAAGCGCAAAGCCGGCAGCGCGAACTAAGCTCGCACACGGCACTTCCACGACTAGCGCGACCCTGCCTTGGTGTTAGGGTCGCGCTATGCGTTTCATCGCTTTGCTCGCCCTCACCTTCCTCGCCGCGTGCAGCCTGAATGATGCGCGATTGCTCACTGGAAAAGTGCGCGCAACCCCCGCCGAAAACGCGGTGATCATCTTTGGCGTTCGCGCTGAACAGGCGCCACGCAGTGAACTGCGCTTTCGTTTTGAACAACAAGACGCAGAGCGAGCAAATTGCTTTGCCATATGGACGCGACTTGAGGTTCGCATCCCGCCGGGCATCGCACCAATGCGTTATTACGCCTTCATTGCGCCGCCGGGCCGCTACCAGTTATTCGGCCACTCACCCGAGGATTTCCGGACCTATCAGTTCGAAGCGAGCGCCGGACACGTTCAGTATATCGGCGACTTCTCGCTGCGAGCCTCGCCATATGTAGCGCGCGCGGTCGATGCGGAGGCTGCGGCAGATGTTTCGCTGCGGCATGGGTTGTCCGTACCTGAGTTGACCAAGGTTGAGATCGCTGAAGCAATGGGCCCTATGCGCTATTGCACGATCTAACCTAGCAGTTTGTCACGTAACGCCGCGCGCTGCGTTTCGCCAACGCCCAGCACGTCGCTCATATATGCATCCACGGATCCGTACTTTGCTTCGATCGCATCGAGCGCGTTGCGTAAGTAACTGACTTCGACACCGAGCATTGGGCGCAGCGCTTCGGGATCGAGCTTGCGCGCGAGGCGTTCTTCCA